>NZ_DEIR01000014.1:29277-273607 GCF_002352555.1 Psychrobacter sp. UBA2769
TTGCTTGTCTGCTCAGTTTTGGCATTAGTTTTAGTGCGCATGCAGCGATTGAAGTTTATGACTTCGACTCCGTACAACAAGAAGCGCAGTATCGCGGTCTTATCGAAGAGCTGCGCTGTCCAAAATGCCAAAACCAAAATCTAGCGGGTTCTGATGCGCCGATTGCGCAAGATTTAAAACAAAAAACCTATGATTTGATTAAAGAAGGTCGTAGTGATACCGAGATACGTGCTTATATGCAAGAGCGTTATGGCGATTTTATTACTTATAAGCCGCCCGTACGTCCGTCGACATGGATACTATGGTTTTTTCCGCCATTACTATTGATTGTGTTGGTGATTGGCTGGTTTTGGCAAAGTAAACGCAGCCAGCGCGTTGCGCGTGGTCAAAGCGGCGTCACCGTAGATAGCGTTGCGGCGTTATCAGCGGCAGAAAAAGCGGAACTTGATCGTCTGTTATCGCGTAGCAATAAACATAGCAATGACAATAACGAGCATGACATCACCAGTACAGAGGACAAAAAATGACCCTATTTTCTACTTTTGGCTTATTTATTGCCCTAAGCTTACTGATTGCGCTGTTACTGGCGGTCATCGTTATCATGCCATGGTTACGAGCATCACGCTTACGAGATAAGCCGGTTGACAATCAGCTGCTAGATATCAATATTGCGGTATTCCGTGAGCGCCTAGCAGAGCTGCAAACGGATAAAGACGGTGGCACTATCGATGAGGTGCATTACCAAAATCAAAAGCTGGAGCTTGAGCGTCAGTTATTGGATGCGCAGCGTACCGTAACGCCGATGGTGGCGCCCGGTATCAAAAGCCGTCTAATTATCATGGTATGGGTGCCAGCATTAGCGGGACTAGCGTACTTTTTAATCAGCGACCGCACGCCGGTGTTTGAATTGTGGGCAGCGGAAGATAAAGTCGCGCAGGTGGCAGATGACTTATTGACCGGTAAAATCGATCAGCCGCCCGCTTGGGCGATTGAAGATGGTACGCAACTGATTAGTGCCATGCAGACCAACGTTTATCGTCATGCTGATGACCCTGATCGCTGGATGCGTCTGTCTGAACTATTCTTATCATTAGAAGCCACCGATTCAGCACTTGAAGCCTTGTCGCGCGCTTATCGTTTGTCACCAGACAATGAAGAGATTGCCACGACTTATGCGCAAATCAGCTTTTTTGCCAATAAAGGGCAATTAGATGCTAATAGTCGCCGCGTCTTACAAGATGTACTGGCGAAAAACCCGCAGCATGAAGGCGCTCAAATGCTAATGGCAATGGGTGAGGCACGCGGTAATAACTTTGAGCAAGCACAAGGCTGGATTAAGCGTTTACGCGCCAGTATTGCTGCCAAACCGGGCGACCATAGCCAAGCGCTGGCAAGTCTTGATGAGTTGAGTGCGAATGTAAGCACGCAGCAGCAGCAAGCTTCTGAAGGCATTGAGGTGACTGTCTCTATTAGTGACAGTCTGTTGCCATTGGTCAAAGCGGATGATGTGCTGTTTGTTGCTATCCGTGATGTCAAAGGTGGGCCGCCATTTGCCGCCAAGCGTTTACCGATTAGCGTGATTAAGCAGGGTGAGGCAAATATTAGCCTAAGCGACTTAGATGCTATGATGCCAGAGCGTACGCTGGCTTCTGCTCGCAGCGATAAAGTTCAGCTTGCCGTCATTGCGCGTATCAGCCATAGCGGCACTGCTACTGCCGAGTCAGGCGACTTATCTGGTAATCCTGTGGTGATTAGCGCCGACCAAAATCAGGTCAATGTGGCTATTAATCAGCAGATTCCTTAATGACTAAATATCAAGATATAAGTGGTTAATAATTGCGCGCTATCGGGCTTCTGATGGCGCGCAATCTTATCCTATGAACAGATAAGTCATCGTAACTTGCCGCATCAAGACTAAAAATACTTGAGCTTTTGAAAGCCACAAGGTAAGGTAAGCTCTGCAACCCACCAATCCCTAAGTTTTATTAGTCCCAAAATCCTATCTTTTAAGGAGAGTCGTATAATGATGCGTATTATTTTGCTAGGTCCACCAGGCGCCGGTAAAGGCACCCAAGCCCAGTTCATTTCTAAAGAATATGATATCCCGCAAATCTCAACGGGCGATATGCTACGTGCCGCAATCAAAGAAGGCAGCGAGCTTGGCAAACAAGCCAAAGACGTAATGAACGCTGGTGGTTTGGTTTCTGATGATCTTATCATTAACCTCGTGCAAGAACGCATCGCTAAGCCTGACTGTGTCAACGGCTGCATTTTAGATGGTTTCCCGCGTACCATTCCACAAGCCCAAGCGCTTGCAGATGCCAACGTGACGATTGACCATGTGATTGAAATCAGCGTGCCTGATGATGAAATCGTTAAGCGTTTATCAGGTCGTCGTCAGCATGCAGGTTCTGGTCGCGTTTATCATATCGACCACAATCCACCTAAGGTCGATGGTATTGACGATGTGACGGGCGAGCCGTTGATTCAGCGTGAAGACGACAAAGAATCTACCATTCGTGACCGTCTAGCGACTTATCATGAGCAGACGTCAACCTTGGTTGGTTTCTATCAAGATAAAGCCAAAGAAGGTGGCGATGCCCCTAAATATGACAAATTCGATGGCACTCAAGGCATTGATGATGTTAAACAGCAAATTTTATCTGCGCTAAAAGGCTGATGCTTCTTTAGAATTGCTGATAGGACTTGTTGATTAACAGTCATATTCAAAACCCTGCTACTTGTAATCACAAGCAGCAGGGTTTTTTAATGGTCAAGATAAACGCTAAAAAACGTCCATAAAAAAGCCGCTTACTTAAATAAGTAAACGGCTTTTAGCTACTATTAGTTTAATGTAGCTTAGCTAATGCTTTATCCTGCTAAGTGTTACGCATTACCTTGCGCATCAACTTGTGCTTGCTGTTGGCTTTGTGCGTAAGCTTGGTCAAAGTTCACTGGCGCAAGCAATAGCTGCGGGAAGCTACCACGTGTAACGATGTCACTGATGACTTCACGAGCATACGGGAACAACACGTTCGGGCAGTAAGCGCCTAGGATTTGACCGATTTGGTCTTCTGGAATATCTTTTAATAAAAAGATACCCGCTTGATGAACTTCAGCGATAAATGCCGCTTCCTCAGCATTTTTAGCATTAACACTGACCGTCAATACCACTTGGTAATGGTCGTCATCCAATTTTTCTGCATTGCTAGATAGATTGATATCAAGCTCAGGGTTCCACTCTTTGGTGAATACGCCCGCGCCTGGGACTTCAAGTGACATGTCTTTTACATAAATGCGTTCTAGTGCCAATTGTGGTTGTGCTTGTTCTTCAGCCATGGTAATTCCTCTAAAATTTAATCAAATAATGGGCAAATGGTCATTGTCATAAAATATCATTGTAATATAAATCGAGATAGAATTTTGAGATTTTATCTCGATGTTTTTCAGCAATATAGTTTTTAGCAAGGTGCTTTACCCTTGCCGCCGTCTATTTTTACCTCGATAAAAACAGACCGCAAAACAAGATAGCAAATTAACCCGCCAATAGCTCGTCAAGTTTGCCTTGTTGGTTCATTTGGTTAAGCTCATCAAAACCACCGACAAAGGTATCGCCAATAAAGATCTGTGGCACCGTGCGATAGTTATTGGTTTTTTGCATCAATGCTTGGCGCTCTTCACGGCTTATATCATGCATGCCAATCTCTTCATAATCAACGCCTTTGGTTTTTAGCAATTGCTTGGCGTTTGAGCAGTATGGGCAGATAGGGGTGGTGTAAACTTTCACAGATACAGTCATGGTTAATCCTTGTTTATAAATTTATGCGGCAACAGTTTTATTATAAGTAATATGATAAATAGTGATATAAAAAATCATAGCGTAGAAATTAGCATAATCCGTTACCAATATGTAAATTGCAAATCTATTCGATGCTGCTCAGTATAAAGTGGGGATGGCACTGCTAAATTCAAGCATTATTGGCTGAAAAGCGCTCACAGTAGCATAACTGCCACATAAAAAAAGACACCTTTTAAAGAGGTGTCTTTTAGATTAGCGCTGTATATTTCCAAAGCTACATTGTGCTTATACTTACTTAGCCCTGCATAAACCAACGCTGAATCTATTGTCTTACTTATGTAAACTTGGCTTGGCTTTGCCTTTATTCTTCGGCTTAGCATCTTTTACACCAACCAACGGCATGCCAGCGCCTTGCCAGCCGCCGATACCACCTTCTAGGCGATAGACACTGTCTTTACCAATCATCTGAATCGCCGCGCCTGCTTGCACGCCCATATCACAAATGATAATCACTGGTTGCTCAATCGCACGAATTTCCTCAATGCAGTCTTTAAGCTCAGTGAATGGTATGTTGCGGCTGCCTTGGATATAGCCGGTTTCAAATTTCTTTTTGGCGCGAATATCGATCAGCTGCGCATTTTGCGAGTTAACCATCATACCCAAAGTATTGGGCGATATTTTTCTGCCACTACGTTTGTTTTCAATAGCAAAAAATAGCACGGCAAGTACGGCTAATATACCAAATAAAAACGGGTGGTTGCCCACAAATTCCAGCGCACGATCCAAACCATACCTCCAAAAAAATAAGTGTTCGGTTAAGCTGAGAAGACAGCCTAACGATATGAACAAGGCGCTATTATACCGATTAGACTAGCCATAGTAAACGTGTGATGAGCAACGTTTACTATGGCAGTGATTAATAAGGTAAGGGCTAATAAAGCACTGATTAATAAAGCATGCGTTAATAAGGCTCTGATTAATAAGGTTTAGTATCTGCCTCTTCTCTTAAGGTGACAAGGTTTTCAACACGGCGCTGCAATACCACGCCATCAGCAACCGCTTGCCATAACGCGCAGCCTTTGCTGTTATGAGTATGGCGACAATCGCGGAATTGGCAATCACCTGCTAGTGGGGCAAGCTCAACGAAACCTGAAATGATATCATCAGGGGTCAAATGCCAAATACCGTACTCGCGAATACCGGGGGTATCGACAATGCCACCCTGGGTTAAGTCGTCTGGGTTAAATGGCAATAAGCGACTGGTCGTGGTGGTATGCTGACCAAGTTTCGAGTTTTCAGAGATAATATTGACGCTCTGTGCCGATTCAGGTAGTAGGGCATTAATTAAACTGCTTTTACCGACACCAGACTGACCGGCAAAAATAACCAGCTTTTTATCGATATAGCGCTTTAATTCATCTAGCCCTTCTTGCTCATCGCTATCAGCAATATTTTCAGGACAAGCGACCGAAGTGAGGACGCTTTCATAACCAAGTGCCGCATACTGTGCGAGTAGCTCATTGGTATCGACGCCGTTTTCTTGCGCCAGCAGATCAGCTTTATTAAGCACCAAGAGCGGCTTGACACCAGCATGATGACAAACGACCAAATAGCGGTCAATGAGAGTCGGCGCAGCAGCGGGCAACGGCGCAAACACAATCGCTAAAATATCGACATTGGCGGCAACAGGTTTAAGCTTATGGTAGCGATCAGGACGTGAGACCAGAGAAGTACGTGGTTTGACCGACTCGATACGTCCAAAGCCAGTATTAGGATCAGCATTCCAGCGCACTTGGTCGCCAGCGGCTAGCATCGGTAAGTTAGTACGTACATGACAGCGCCAGATATCGCCTAACGCCAGCTCTTGCCAAAACGGCTCAGGATCATCGGGCGCAATCTCCGGCTGCACGGGAATTACTGCCGGCAAGCTGGTCACCTGTACTTCTAACTGCTTACCATAATGCGCCATGACCACGCCATCCATCAAACTGTCATCGATGCTATCTTGACTGTCCAGCTGCTGTTTGTCGATGCGACGAATCTGCTGTTTAGTCAGTTTGCGTTGCCGAATTAATGCCATGGGTTTTGAACCTATTAAAAAAATATTGCTAAGTGTAGCGTGAAAATTTGCTAACATACAGCCTAAAGCGCCGCTAGCCGATAGTGGTTTTGTAATGTTTTAGTTTTTTTAGACATTATCATTGAGCAAGCGCAAACATATATTATTTGAGCATGACCATTTATAGATGATTTATTTGGTTAACATTGCTTGCAAGTTGTTCCAAAATTTATTGACCATAGGATATTTTATGAGTACCGACGACCATCCCAATAAAATTAAAATCAAAAACCAAGGTAAAAAAGGGCTGGTATGGATTGACCTAGAAATGACCGGGCTTGATACCGTAAACGATGAAATCATCGAGATTGCGACCGTGGTGACAGATGAGGATTTAAACGTCCTTGCTGAAGGGCCGGTGTTTGCCATTAAAGTATCAGATCAAGTATTAAATAAAATGGATGACTGGAATACCAAGCAGCACGGTCAGTCAGGCTTGGTCGACCGTGTGCGTCGTAGTACGGTGACATTGGCAGAAGCGGAAGCGGAAACCATTAAGTTTTTAAACAAATGGGTTGATAGTGGTAAATCGCCTATGTGCGGCAACTCAATCTGCCAAGATCGTCGCTTTATGGCGCGCCAAATGCCTGAGCTTGAGCGCTTTTTCCATTATCGCAACCTTGATGTGTCATCAATTAAAGAGCTTTGCTTCCGCTGGCGTCCTGATATTTTGAGAAATTTTGAAAAAGGCGGCAGTCATTTAGCGTTAGACGATATTCGCGACTCTATTCGTGAGCTAAAACACTATCGTCAGCACTTTTTTAAATTAATGCCTTAAAGTCTAGTGTTAAAGGTTAATGTCTTAAAAATACTGCTTTAACTATAAGTCCGTACAACCTATCAAGCCGCTAAAAAAGCCTGCAAATGAAACGAATGCCAAAATATGGCTCGTTTCTTTGCGGGCTTTTTGTTTAATCAATATTTTATTTAACTGGTCTTGGATTAACTCTCATATAAATGGATTAGCGCTCCTCATCAGGGCGCTTAATGCTATCTGGACTGGCTTTATAAACAGCATCTAACTCTGCTTCTGTCAGATATTTTTCTACCGCAGGATATAACGCTCGCTCTTCAAATCGGATATGGTCGTATAATAAAGTGCCAAGCGCCTTAACCTGCGCGACTGTGATGTCTTTATTCCCAGATTTTTGTGACGCTTCAACTTCATTTATTATTTTATGTAATTGCTTATGTTGTCCATCAAGGGTGTCGAGTACCGAGGCAACATCAGGTTGAGTGGTACGATAGGGTTCTAAGGCATTAGCAATTAAATTATCTTCAATTTGGAAATGATATTGCATATCGTTAATATAGGAAGTGAGATTGTGCCAGTGCTTGGCAATCTCTTCGGATTCATCAGCGCATTCTTTCGCATGGCGCGACAGGTTAAGTCCAAGATGATGTTGGCGCGATAATGGCTGTAATTGATTGGCGCGTTTCATAATTAAAACCTTAATTTTTCAAGAAATCATGATTGGTTAATTATTTGGAGTGATATGGTATGTTCAACTATCTATTAATTCTGCACCTACTTGGCGCAGCAATATGGACAGGGGGTCATTTAATACTAGCATTAGTGGTGCTGCCTAAAGTACTAACTTCACGTAATTTAGAGGCGTTGTTACAATTTGAGGGGCAGTTTGAAAAAATTGGTATGCCAGCTTTGGCTATTCAAATTATCACTGGATTGTGGATGGCATATAGGATGCTACCCGATGTGAGCGCATGGTTTGCTTTTGATAATGACATTAGTGTATTGATTGGTATCAAGCTGATATTATTATTGCTGACGGCTGTCGTCGCTATGCACGCACGTTTTAGGGTAATACCAAGGTTATCAGCCAACAATTTGAATGGATTTGCCGTTAATATTATTTTGGTGACCCTACTTTCAGTGGCATTCGTTGTGGTCGGTACGCTGTTCCGTACGGGATTTTAGTGAAAATTTATCTAGATAAAATGATAAGTTCTAAGTAGTAGTTAATAGCTGATAACAATCAACAAGCACAAAAAAACCTCAAGTAAACGAATACTTGAGGCGAAACTTGCTTAAACTCGAGAGTTTAAATTCGTTTTAAATATGGCGCAGCGGACGGGACTCGAACCCGCGACCCCCGGCGTGACAGGCCGGTATTCTAACCAACTGAACTACCGCTGCTGAGGTCGTTTTAGTTTATTTAGCCACTTAGCTTACTACTTAAGAGTAACACTATACTAAATAGTGGTGGGTGATGACGGATTCGAACCGCCGACATTCTGCGTGTAAGGCAGACGCTCTACCAACTGAGCTAATCACCCTGAGCGAGGATAAAACGAAGCACTGCTTCGTCCGAGCGCAAGAGAATTTATATTGTCGTAAATTCTAGGAAACTACGCATCCAAACTAGGTATTACTGGAATCCTTTAAAAAGGATTTTCCTGAAAGTTTTAACATTCAAAGTTGTCACCCTTTGAATAACTTTCAACAGAAGAGAACTAACTAAAGCCTCGCTCTGTGGGTGTGTATTATATACATTTACACATGGCTGTCAAATATTATTTCAAGTATTTTTAAAATTGTGGTTGTTAACCTTTATTAACGGTCAAATTAAGACATAAATAAAGTGATTGTCAGGCGATACAGTTAGCTATTGCGCGCTTGCTAAAAGCTACTATACTGATAATGCTTTTGGCATCTCGTTAACAAGGCGTCTACTTAATAAGCCAGCTGGTTAATAAATAGGTAAATAGTTTGAGTGATATAGGGTCATGGAGGCGAGCATAAATAATTTTAATATAGAAGCGCTTTCTATTGAAGACTACTTTACCACATGGTCGGTAGGAGACTTTGCTGGATTGGGTCTGATATTGCACGTGATTCTCATGATAGTCATGACGCTGCGTATTGTCTCAGTGCAGCGCAATATCGGGGTGTCGATTGCTTGGGTTGCCGTGCTTTATACTTTGCCTTTGGTTGGCTTTATCGCTTATATACTCCTAGGTGAGCCAATGATTGGTCGGCGTTATCGTGAGCGTATGAATCAGGCGCGGCTACTGATGAATGATATGGCTAAGCGTGAGCAGCTGGTATTTGATGAAGGACAAGAGCTGCTGCCTGATAATTACCGCGGTGTCAGTAAAATAGGCACACGCTGGACAGGGTTTGGGGTATTTCCTAACCACCAAATGCAATTATTGACCACGCCGAGTGCTATCTTTGGGCGCTTGATTGAAGACATTAATGCCGCCCAGCGCATTATCCTGATGGAGTTTTATATTATTTATCCAAAAGGTCAGATACTCGATGTCATGGAAGCGCTAATGGCAGCGGCGCAGCGCGGTGTAGAGTGTCATATTTTGGCAGACAGTGTAGGGAGTTTTAGCTTTTTTAATAGCAAACAGCATCGGATGTTAGAAGAGGCTGGGGTTTTTGTACACCAGTCGCTACCGGTGGGATTATTTAAAACTTTGTTTAAGCGCTCCGATTTGCGTAATCATCGCAAGATTATCGTCATTGACGAACATATAGGCTATATCGGTAGCTTTAACTTGGTTGACCCGAAGTTCTTTAAACAGAATAAAAATGTTGGTCAATGGATTGATGTAGCGATACGTAGTTTCAGTCAAGAGCCGATGAATATTGCCACAGCGATGGCCAAAGTAGTGGTCACCGATATCGGGGCGGAAAATAAAGACAACCTAGACGCACTCAATCACCGCGTGAATACCTATACCCGTAAGCTTTATGTCATGCATCCGACCATTAACGATATCAACAGCCGCGTCAAAGTTTTAGACGAGCTTGTTGATTCTGATGAGCCGCCAGAGATTGGCTCGACATCGATTTTGATACCGCGCATGCCAGTGGTAGAAGATGTGCTAGCGCAGCTGATACCTTCGGCGCCGCAAGTAACGGCACATGTGATTTATAATACGTTGGTCACGGTGATTCATCGCGCCAATAAACGTATTCGTATTACCACGCCATATTTTGTCCCCGATGAAGCTTTATCAGGGGCGCTGACTACCGCCGCCAAACGCGGGGTCGAGGTGACGATTATTGTGCCAGAAAAAGTGGATTCGTTTTTGGTGCAGCACGCTTCCCAAGCGTATTATCAAGAACTGCTTGAAGCAGGGGTAACCATTGCTTTATTTAAAGGCGGACTGCTGCATGCTAAAACGGTGGTTATTGACGATGATTATTGTCTGTTTGGCACGGTAAATATCGATATGCGCAGTTTTTATTTAAATATGGAAGTTAGCTTAGCGATTTATACGCCAGAAATGGTCGCGCAGGTTGCTGACTGTCAAGAAGTCTACTTACAAAGCTGTCATTTTTTAGGCTTAGAAGAGTGGCAAGAGCGCCACGGGGCAGAGCGCTTGTTTGATAATGTGGTGCGCTTATTTAGTCCTTTATTGTAGCGCTTTCGCTTTTAAGTTAAGGTAAACTACTTATTTTTATTATCATCTCACTTATACAATTACTTATATAACCACTTCTATGATTGTTTTTTGAAATCTTAGTTTTTAAAAGCACTTAATTTTTAAAGGATAGGCTTGCCTTATGTCTGCATCGCCCTTAACGCCCCTTGATTATATTGCAGCAGGCTATTGGCAAGATTTCTTAGCTGGCCGACCCGTCGCTGGCGGCATGGCTTATGAAGCTGAATTGCATCACTGCAGACTCGATGAATCGCTGGCAAGTTTACAGCGTATAGATACCTTGCTGTCGCAGATACGCCGCGACATGATAAAGTCTGGCACGTGGGATGAGACGGCGCTATTAACAGATGAGCGCTATCGTAATTTTATGGTGTTTTTAGCGTTTTATGCAGGGCGCGTATTGGCACAGCAATGGCAGTATACGCCGCATTGGTTCGGTGAGTTTGAGCTACGTAAGCGTTATCCTGCTCTGCCGCTGCTGACCGATGAGTTTTATCAACATATGGCCGTAGTCTATCGTAATGATGTTGAGGATACTGATAAGCCTAACGTGAATGCCTCACTATTTTTTGCCTTAGAGCCGATAGGACTGCGGCTGTTTGGTCATATTGATAGACAGTTTCAATCGGTGCAAGGTAGTCAAGTGGCAAGCGGCCTATACCAAGCAGTGAGTGCAAGACTGCCAAACGCCATTGATAACCATCATGCATTACCTATAGCTACCGAGCATGCTACTAAAGAAGTAACTGAAGCAATAGTACCTCAACATAGCTGCCAAAGTATTCAGACAAATACTGATGCTGTTAATCATACTTCTTATAATGAGCTTCAAACAACACCTGAAATTGTCCAAGCAGATACTCTATTAGCAAAAACTGCTTCAGTAAAAAATCCACAAGCAGAGTCAGACACAATAGCGATAAAACCAATAATAAAACCAGCAGTAAAACCACTGATAAAAGAAGCGCCAACCCCAGAGCTTTTTAGCCAATTGCTCATAGAGCTTGATGAAATAGAAGTACCACAAACCGCTGGCAAGACAGAATACGAGCAAGCCTGTAAAGTCTTAGATCAATTTGAGCAGTATATTGCTAAGCAAGATAAACCGCGCGCGCAAGTTACCTTTTCACAGCAGCATTTGGCAGCCAAGCAACAAGCTCTGTTAAAACTGCAAGACGCGGCCCATGCAGGTAATAGCGCGGCGATGCTACGTTTGGCGATGTATGAGCTACTTGGCGAAGGAATAAGTACGGATAAAGTGACTGGCATGGAAGCAGGTGTTGAATGGGTCAAGCAAGCAGCGAGCAAAAACGACAGCCGTGCCCAGCGATTATTAAGTAAGCTCTACTATCAAGGCTTTGGCGTACCGCAAGATATGACCAATGGCAAATATTGGCTTGAGCAAGCGGCCGAAAACGGTCATACAGAAGCGGCCAGTTTGGTAAGTCAATGGCAGCAAGCGCAGGCGTTGATTAGCACACAAAAGCAAGAGCAGCATAGCCTTAAACGTTATCAGCTATTGTTTGCGGTAATTATTGTCGTCGCTATATTAATTTTCATTATTGTCTAGCTGTCTATGTCAAATTCTGGCTTTTAAATCTTTGTTTCTGATAGCGAGTGCTTTAAAAGTATTGTTTAGCATTAAATTCAGGTAGAATTGGCGCGTTTTTTATTGGCATTTCTTATTGTCATTTTATAACGTCACCTCCTATCGTCCGATCCATTACTAATCTGGGCTTCTTCATGCCATCTTCTGACAACTCCTTACCCTCTTCTGATAAGTCGACTCAGCCAAGCCGAGCCGTTTATAAGCCACCTGTTTATTATCAGGTGACGATTGGTTTGCTAAAACCGCTCTATCGTCTGCAAGTATGGCGTCGCTCGCATAAGCGTGATAATTATCAGCAAGAAGTGCAGCAGCGTTTTGGTAAGCGCTATCCTGCGCCACCCATGCCTGATGCAAATATTAAATCTAATGCGACTGCCATCGAAAATGGCAATCATAAAGAGTGCAATGGTAAAAAAGTCATTTGGTGCCATGCGGTGTCTTTGGGCGAGACCAATACCGTCGCGCCTTTGCTGGATGCGCTATTAGCAAAAGGCTATCAGATATGGTTGACCAATACCACGCAGACAGGATATGCGCGCGGTGCCAGCCGTTTTGCCGATGATATTGTCCAAGGTCGCTTAAGTCATAGTTATGTTCCTGTCGACAGCCCTGCGGTGATTGAGACATTTTTGGCACATGTACAACCCGTCGCCGCACTGTTTGTAGAAACCGAGCTTTGGGCCAATATCTTAACCAAACTGTCCGAGCATCATATTCCAAGTGTTTTGGTCAATGGACGGCTGTCGGCGTCTTCTTTTAAAAGCTATCAAAAAATTGGCGCGGTCAGTGCCAGTATGATGAAAAATTTGAGTTTGATTATTGCGCAAGATAATGAATCGGCAAAACGTTTTCGGCAACTGGGCGCTCATAGCGCGCAAATCCGCGTGGCAGGCTCGCTAAAATGGGTAATCAATACGCCAAAGCCAAAAAATGACAATGACAATGATGATATAAAAACAGCTGACATAGTAAACGATGGCGCAGACTTGGACTTGGACTTGGACTTGGACTTAGATTTAGGTATAGCAGATCGTCCGATTTGGGTAGCAGCAAGTACCCATAGTGGCGAGGAAGAGATCATATTGTCATGGCAACAGCAAATACTGTCTAACCCTTTATTAGCTAATAGTTTACTGATTATTGTGCCAAGACATCCAGAGCGTTTTGGTGACGTGGCAGAGCTGATTGAAAAATCAGGATTGGCGATGGCGCGGCGTAGTGTTGAAGATGCCATTAGCGCAAATACTCAAGTGTATTTGGCTGATAGTATGGGTGAGTTGATGCGCTGGTATGCGCTTGCCGATGTGGCATTGGTAGGCGGCTCATTGGTCGATATTGGCGGACATAATCCCGTTGAGCCGGCAAGCGTAGCAACGCCGGTATTGATGGGCAGTTATACCCAATCTTGCCAAAGTGTGGTTGATAAGCTTGCTAGCGTTGGAGCGTTATATCAACCCAATAATGTGTTTTATAGCGCGATTAGTGCGAATGGCCAAGCATCTCAGCCGCATTGCTCTGATAGTAAACAATCTTCTTCAGATGATGATGACAATCTTCTTTATCAGCAGCTAAAGTATTGGCTGAGCCATTTAACTTTAGCAAAACAGGCAGGGCGAGCGGGTGCAGCAATGACTAAGCAACAGCAAGCAGTCTTGCATCGTCAGCTATCGATGATCGAAAGTGTTATTGAACAATACGCTAAACCATCTTTTGAGCAAGACCTGAGCCAAGACGTGAATTAACAGCGGATATAAGTGAGGCTATGAACTGTATATTATTGCCAGCGACCAACTTTCAGCATGATAATGCGTCTGCGTATATCAATGATTTGGCGCAAATTGCTCATGTGAATAAAGTATTAACTGCCAAGGTAGGCGATAGGTTGAAAATTGGTCAGCTTGGTGGTCAGCTTGGCAGCGCTATTATTAAAGCCATTACCTCCGATAGTATTCAACTAAGCGATATACACCTGCCTATTAATCCGCCAGCGAAGCTTAATCTTACAGTGGTGTTGGCATTGCCAAGGCCAAAAGTGCTACGTCGCCTAATCATGGATATGACGGCGCTTGGCGTCAACGATATCATCCTTATCAACAGCTACCGCACGCAAAAAAGCTATTGGCAAAGTCCAATGCTAGCTCGCCTTGACGAATTTGTATTAGAAGGGCTGCAACAAGGCGTGGACACAATTGCGCCGCGCATTAGCCTACAAAAACGCTTTAAACCCTTTGTCGAAGATGAGCTTGCAAGCTTAATGACCAATCGCGCTATCGTTGCTCATCCTTATAGTGCGCTGTCTTTTGCCCAATATATGCAAAAGCTAGAAAATACTGAACCCCTTCATAACTCAGCACTGCCAAGTATGGTTTTTATCGGCTCAGAAGGCGGCTGGATTGATTATGAGATTGATTTACTTGCCAAGCAAGGTTGTATGGCGGTCAATATAGGGCCACGCATCTTACGCACCGAAGCGGCGGTCAACGTCATTTTAGGACAGTGGTTGCTAAATGGTCAGGATTAAGTAGAAAGTCAGAATTAAGCATCAGACAGATGCATAAGATATTTCTATCATTTTAAAAATTAAGGACATATTACTGGTATAGCAGGCTCAGATAAATGTATTGATAATTAATCTCATTTCTATTAGTATAATGTGTTTTAGACATTAAGGTCTTATTAATCCCGCTATTCAATCATTTATCAATGATTTTAATGTCGTCTTATCTCACTTATCCGTAGCACCATTATGGGGAATGCCATGTCATTAACTGCTATCAGTGCAAATCTATCTTCTAGTAAGCTTACTTTACCCATTGCTGTATTTGGCATGATGTTGGGTCTTGCGGGCTGTAGTAACTCATCGACGCCAGAAGAAAACGTAGATGCTGACACTACAACCACTGCTGAACAATCTGGCACTGAGCAAGAAGTGGCGAAAAATGATGACGCAACGGCCGCTGGTGGGCAAACCGTTACGATTTACTCATCACGTAATGAGCAGTTGATTAAACCGTTATTGGATAAATATACCGAAAAAACAGGTGTTAAAATCGAGCTGGTCACCGATAAAACCGGCCCATTGATGGCGCGTCTGCAAGCGGAAGGTAAAAACACGCCTGCGGATATGTTATTAACCGTTGACGCGGGTAACTTATGGCAAGCAGCAGAGCAAGGCTTATTGCAGCCTGTGTCTTCTACCATCTTAGAAACCAATGTTCCTGCTAAATACCGTGACCCAAAAGGTCAGTGGACAGGTCTGTCTTTGCGCGCGCGTACAATTTTTTATGATCCAAGCAAAGTTAGTGCTGACCAACTATCTACTTATGCAGATTTGGCCGATCCAAAATGGAAAGGCAAACTTTGTCTGCGTTCATCAAAAGCTGTTTATAACCAATCATTGGTTGCAAGCATGATGGAAAATCTGGGCGAAGAAAAAACAGAAGAAATTATTCGTGGTTGGGTAGCTAACTTAGCAACGGACGTCTTTAGTGATGATACCAGTATGTTAGAGGCAATTGCCGCTGGTCAGTGTGAAGTGGGTATTGCTAACAGCTATTACTATGGTCGCCTGCTTGATGAAAAACCAAATTTCCCTGTAAAAATATTTTGGGCGAACCAAGGTACGACTGGCACTCATGTCAACATCTCTGGCGCTGGGGTTATCGCTAACTCAGACAATCCAGATGGCGCGCTTAAATTGATGGAGTGGTTATCTTCTGATGAGGCGCAAGGTCTTTATGCCAGTTCTGATAAAGAGTATCCTGTCAAAGTAGGTATCGATGAATCAGAGCTACTCAGATCTTGGGGTCCGTTTAAACAAGACAGTATCAGCGTGCAGAAGTTTGGTGAGCTACAAACCCAAGCCATTCAAATGATGGATAAAGCGGGTTATAAATAACAGACTGTCAGTCGCTAAGCGGTTGGTTTTTAGCGATTAGATGTTTAGTCATCTAGCATCTAATCGCGTCATTATGCGTATGACACGGTAACAACTTATGATAACAATGCCAGAAGCGTCTGCTAAACAAGACAATACTGTCAATGAAGCTAATAACGACAATAATAGCCCGTCTATCAGTCAAGACCATGTCGTCCGCAAACGTATTATCTCGAAATCAGTCTTAGGACTGATTTCGTTGTTTATGCTCGTACCGATTTTAATCGTACTATTATCATGGACGCAGCCGGTCGCTGATATTTGGACGCACATGCGTCAATATGTATTGCCGCAAGTGTTAAAAAACACCGTCATTTTATTGCTGATGGTGACACTGATTTCTGGCATTATCGGAACGGCACTTGCGTGGGTGACCAGTATGTACCGCTTCCCGGGACAACGGTTTTTTGCCTGGGCGCTGATGCTGCCATTAGCGATGCCCGCTTATGTTTTAGCATTTGTCACTGTCGGTATCGTTGACTTTAGTGGACCACTGCAAACGGCGTTAAGGGAGTTTGGTTTTACCACCGCCATTCCCTCGGTACGTAATGTGTGGGGCGCAGGTTTGGTATTGTCGTTGGCATTTTATCCTTATGTCTATTTGCTGGCACGCCAAGCGTTTTTATCGCAAGGCAGGCGCGCGATTGAAGCGGGGCAAATGCTTGGTTTAAGTCGTAGTAAGGTGTTTTTTCGGCTGGCATTACCACAAGCGCTGCCTTGGGTTATTGGTGGTTTGCTGCTTGCTAGCATGGAGACGCTGGCAGATTTTGGCGCAGTATCGGTCTTTAATGTCGATACTTTTACCACGGCGATTTATAAAGCTTGGTTTGGCTTTTTTAGTTTAACCACTGCTGCGCAGCTGGCAGCGTTATTAATCGGCGTGGTCTTTATCGTCGTCTTGTTTGAGCAGTATTGGCAAGCAAAGCGTGGCAATACCATCACTCAGGGTAGCAGTAAGCGTTTTGAAGCCAGTAAGCCTGCGAAGTGGGGCATGACTCTACTTTGCACGCTGGTGTTTTTAGTGGCGTTTTTGATTCCGTTTTTACAGCTGCTTTATTGGACCGCAGAAAATTTCCAGCAAGATTTTGATGCACGTTATATTGATTTTGTCACCAATAGCCTTGTGATTGCGAGTATGACCACGATATTTATCGCCTTTTTGGCGATTATCATTGCTTGGGTCAAACGTCAGTATCCAGATAAATCCACCAAGCTGATGACCACCTTAGCCAATTTGGGTTATGTTGTACCGGGCACGGTGTTGGCCGTTGGAATATTTATTCCGATTGCGTGGCTTGATAATCAGCTGATAGCTTTTGGTATTACCTCAACGCAGTTTTTTTCTGGTAGTGTCATCGTCATGCTGCTAGCCTTATCGACGCGCTTTATGACGGTGAGCTTTCAGCCGGTAGACCGGCAGCTACAGCGCTTGACGGTCAATCAAGAAGCGGCAGCTAAATTACTTAGCGATAGCCCGTATCAGCGCTGGCGGCAAGTAATGTTGCCCGTATTGAGTCCGGGAGTATTAACGGGTTTGTTGATGGGCTTTGTCGAAGTCATGAAAGAGATGCCGATTACCTTAATGACACGGCGACAAGGTTGGGATACGCTGGCAGTACGGGTGTTTGAGATGACCAGCGAAGGCATGTGGGGACGCGCCGCATTGCCCAGTTTGTTGATTGTACTGGTTGGTCTGATTCCTGTTTGGGTATTGCTGCGCCAAAGTGATAAACAAGGTTAAGTTAAATGCGTTTTATTAAAAAGCTATAATTAAAGAGTCATAATTAAAAAGCAACATTAAGAAATAACTATATTAAAAAGAGCAACATTAAAAACCGCGTCAATGATGGGTTTTATTCACTAATAGCTTACTGGTACCGTCTATGTATACTGACTTGATGAACGATTCAACCAATCCAGCAGCGTCTAAATCTTTAAAGCCTGAATCCTTAAAGCCTGAATCCTTAAAGATAGGCGGTAAGCCAAGACCGGAGCATGTGAAAAAACCACCCGTCACCCTATTAACTAAAGCTCAGGTAGCACAGCTGCAAGCGGATAAAAGCTTGCCTCACAGCTCATCAACACAAGATACTTTAAATCAAAGCATATTAAATCAAAGCGTATCAAATCAGACTGCCTTAAATAAAGAAACAGCAGGACAAATTCACTTGCAAGATAACCATGTTTTTAATTCCTCTAAAAAGAACACTAGCATTGATGATGCTTATTTTAGCGTTCAAGATTTAATCGTTGGTTATGACGATACGATTATCGTTAATGGCTTATCGCTAGATTTGCAACAAGGTGAAATCGGCTGCTTTTTAGGCTATAGCGGCTGCGGCAAAACCACGGCCCTAAGGGCGATTGCAGGCTTAGAACAAAGCCGTGGCGGCAAGATTAGCTTAAGCAATCAGCGTTTAACGGAACAAACCGCACGTACCAAATTTGCGGTCGCGCCAGCCAAGCGCGGCATGGGCATGGTATTCCAAGATTATGCGTTATTTGGGCATTTAAGCGTGGCAAAAAATATCGCTTTTGGTCTTAATAAATGGTCGGCTGCTGACAAAAAAGCCCGCGTTAAAGAAATGCTAGAGCTTGTCGAATTGACGGAACATGCCGATAAACGTCCTAACGAGCTATCGGGTGGTCAGCAGCAGCGCGTGGCGTTGGCCCGCGCATTGGCACCAAAGCCCAAGCTTTTGCTACTTGATGAACCGTTTTCTAACTTGGATGTGGTGCTACGTGAGTCACTGGCGATGAACGTCCGTGATATCCTTAAACGTACCAATACCACCGCTATTTTGGTCACTCACGATCAAAACGAAGCCTTTGCGTTAGCCGATAAAGTCGGGGTCATGGATAAAGGTAAGTTGGTCCAATGGGCGACGCCAAGTGAGCTATATCATGAACCAGTCAGCCCGTTTGTCGCTGAGTTTGTTGGCGAAGGTGCGATGATAGACGGTATTATCAAAGAAGGTCATGTTGAAACCGCGCTTGGTGATATTTATCGCCGTATGGAAGTTTATGATGAATCGGGGCAGCCGCAGTATTGCGAGTACGACTATCCGAATGGTACGCCGATTAAGGTGTTAGTACGTCCTGATGATATCGTGCATGACGATGAAAGCACGCAAACGGCTTTAGTAGTCGGACGTGTATTTCGCGGAGCAAACTATCTTTATCGCTTACAGCTTGCCGATGGTCAAACCGTACTGTCGTTAGTTGCCAGTCATCATAACCATGAGATTGGTTCACAAATTGGCATCTTGCCTATCCTAGAGCACGTAGTGGTGTTTGATGAAAAAGACATCAATGCCACCACATGGTCAGAGTATGATAGGTCAGAGCGCGTAGAAGACGTCAGGTAGTTATGAGTTTTAAGCTTGGCGCTGCTCTTGAAGCTTAGCAAGAACTTTAAGCTTGGCGCGTTGCCAGTATATGCAAATAACGTCCAAGCCATTTATACGGCTCGAGTTGTGAGTAGCGCAGCTCCATGCGTATCACTGCTTCAGGGTCGTTATGACCGCCACGTTTTAGCGGTGAATAATCATGAAATACCCGCAAGCCACTGGCAAGTATCGTTTGATAATGATGAGCTTCTAACCAATATTTAACTTCTTCTTTAGCGACCGGATGATTGGGCGTGAGGCTTTTTTTATTGTCCGCTTTATACTCGGTGTTATCCAATAAATTAAAATTACCCATAATAAGATTGCGATAATCAAAACTCGCCGGATTATAAAAGCACAGCGATAGCGCGCCATTTTCAGTTAAATGCTTATCAAAAAAACCCATCACAGCGGCTGGCTCTGCCAACCACTCAAGCAGCGCATGACACATTATCAAATCAAACTTTTCATTATTTTCTGCAGCCAACTTATCTTCTAATTCTTGATACGGGCAAACGTACCACCTAATATCCAAATCCTTTTTAACTATTTCAGCGTTTGCTTGTGCTTTCTCCAGCATATTGGCTGAGATATCATTGATAACCAGCGTATGCCCTTGAGTGGCAAGCTCAATTGCAATTTGCGCCAGCCCAGCGCCCACATCCAAAATACGTAACGGTCGCCCAAGTGTCTGGCTCATCTGCGTGCAATAGGCAACAATATCACGGCGCAATACTGCCAGACGAATGTCGCCCTTTAAGCCGCCGTAAACCTTTTTTTCAAAGTGGTCAGCAATCGCATCAAAGCTGCGATCCGTACGTGTATCGGGTTGGTTAAGTGACGGTGTGATGGCTTGCTTGCTTGGCTGGTCAGTTGATTGGCTGCTTTCGTGATTCATAACGGGCTCTGTTTTATCTAAAGTATTTGAAATGCTTTTGCATCACTTTTTTATTGGATTTTAATAGGGTTTTAGCGTATAAATAGTAAAGCCTAAGCATTAGTTTTCATTGATTTTTACATTGACTGTCACATTGATTATCACTCAGTCGTCTAAGCCATCTGACTTAGAAGTTTGATTTAAAAAAGCGAGTTCTAAAAAGTATTTATTAAAAATATCAGCTAGGTTTTATTTATCTATTGCCAAGGATTTTAGGCAATTTTTTTGTTTTACTACTGCTAAGGATAGCAATCATGGTCTTACCCCATTCATCCATTATAAACAAACCCATCATGACACGCGGTCTATTATCGCTAGCGATTGCCAGTAGCTTATTACTTGTTGGTTGTGGCGATGATAATGAGCGTTTCGTTGAATCACCTTCATCTTCTGCCAGCGCTAAATTTGTAAAAACCTTTACGGCAAACGATATAAATAGTAGTTTTGGGCTTGGAGGTACCGCAACGCCTGTAGCTAAATGCGGCGTTACCATAGAAAAAGTCAGCTACGATACCGAAGGCGCCGCCGATGAAGATACCAATGCCACGGCCGCTTTAATGCTACCCACTGGCGATGCGGCTGAATGCCAAGGTGATCGCCCGGTATTATTATACGCGCATGGCACGACAACGGATAAAGGCTATGATTTTGCCCAAGTAGGTAATATCAAAAACCCTGCGGTAGGGGAAGCAAACTTAATTGCTGCAAACTTTGCCGCCCAAGGCTATATCGTTGTCGCGCCCAACTATGCGGGCTATGATACCTCAAAACTTGACTACCATCCTTATTTGGTTGCCCAGCAGCAGTCGACCGACATGGTCGACGCTCTAGATAGCGCGCGCAGCATTATCGAACGCAAAAAACGCGCCAATAATGCCCATTACAGTAAAATTGATGACTCGGGTAAGTTGTTTATCGCTGGTTACTCGCAAGGCGGCTATGTCACTATGGCAACTGCGCGATTACTAGAATCACAGAAAAAACCAGTAACGGCAATTGCGCCATCTTCGGGCCCTTATGCGTTGGCGGCTTTTGGCGATGAAATCTTTATGGGCAATGTCAATATTGGCGCGTCACGTTTTGCACCTCTGCTTGGTATTGGTTTACAGGAAAAATACGGCAATATTTACAATAAAAAATCAGATATTTTCTTAGATAAATATGCCGACGCGCAGCTGCCTAGTGATGTAGCGTTTGGTGAGTTGGTCAAAGCCGGTAAATTACCAAATAATGCTTTATTCCAAAAGAATCCTAGTGACCCAAGGCTGGCAGGTTTAAAACAAGGTAAGGTGTTTTCTGTATTGGGCGGCTATGACGAAAATGACTATTTGATTAAGACAGGCTTTCGTGCAGCCTATGTGGCAGATACTATCAAGAATCCTGATGGGTTATGGGCAGAAAATGGCAACGGACTGACAGCAGCGACTCCTGAGAATAATCTTCGTAAGGCGCTAAAAGACAATGACTTACGTGGCTATGTGCCAAAAATGCCAACACTTATCTGCGGTGGTAATCAGGATCCGACCGTTTACTTTGATACCAATACTGGCTCGATGGTAAAACTACTACAGGCCGCCGCAGCTAATAATCCTGCAAAACCGCTCAATATCACAGTATTGGATGTTGATAAAGATAATGAAGCCCAGCGTCCTGGCAAACAGACTTTCACAATGATTGGGCAGGCGTCAATGAATAAGTGGAAGGCCACTGAAGTCATGACCAACGTCCAAACCAACTTTAGTAGTAGTGTTCAAGTGGTTCGTACAAATGCGTTTAATAATGCTATAAATAATGGAGATACTCAACTAGAGGCTTTCCAAGCTCGTGAGCTAGCGTTCTACACCAATTATCATGGAGGTTTAGTTAGTCCAGCTTGTACACAAGCCACGCGTGAATTCTTTAATCAGGAATTCAAAGCTGTTTAAAATGCTTGCTAGTTAAACATATAAGTAGTTTTTGTCTTCCTCGCGAAAAACTGTATCCCCGGGGTACAGTTTTTTTATGAAACAGCCTTTAAAAATGGTAAAGACAACACTCTATTGTTAAAGTCGTTTTTATCCTTATTGCTAAAGGCAAAACTCAACGCTAATGAGCTGTTTTGCTTGATTTTAATAGCATCGAGAACCCCCTAAATAGACAAAAATGTGCTAAAATAGCTTCTTTAATTAAACATTACTTTTAACAAAAACCGTATCGCCATTTTCCTATGGTTTTGCCCGTTTGATGGTGCTTTTTCGTGTTGATATAGCAATCATAGTTGCGTGTTTGTGCAGCTATATTTTTATATCAGTGTAAGCACCTTTTTAGGCGCGCAACCCTTAGAGAAAGTATGTGAGTGAAGGAGTGTATATGAGCGACTCGATCAGTCCTATTGCCATCGTGGATGAATTAAAGCAGTCCTATTTGGATTATGCGATGAGCGTGATCGTCTCGCGCGCGCTGCCTGATGTGCGTGATGGGTTCAAACCGGTACACCGCCGCGTGATGTACGCGATGCATGTGCTGTCTAACGATTATAATAAAGCTTATAAGAAGTCGGCACGTGTGGTCGGTGACGTCATCGGTAAATATCACCCGCATGGCGATAGTGCTGTTTATGATGCGATTGTACGTATGGCGCAGGACTTTAGCTTGCGTTACCCGATGGTTGATGGTCAAGGTAACTTTGGCTCAATTGATGATGATCCACCGGCAGCGATGCGTTATACCGAAGTCCGTATGACCAAGCTGACCCATCAAATGCTTGCTGACTTGGACAAAGACACCGTCGACTGGGAAGACAACTACGATGGCTCTGAGCGTATGCCAAGCGTGTTGCCTGCGCGTATTCCAAACTTATTGGTCAACGGTGCAACCGGTATTGCAGTTGGTATGGCGACCAATATGGCGCCGCATAATCTAACTGAGGTGATTAATGCGTGTTTGGCTTATGCCGAAAATCCGCAAATATCTGCCGAAGAGTTGATGTCGCATATTTCAGGTCCTGACTTCCCAACAGGCGGTATTATTTATGGTCGCGCGGGTATCTTAGACGCCTATCGCACCGGTAAAGGTCGCCTACACGTACGTGGTCGCTATATCATCGAACCGATGAGCGATACCGGTGTCAACCGTGACCGTGAGCGTATTGTCTTCACCGAAGTGCCTTATCAAACCAATAAAGCTAAACTGATTGAGCGTATTGCTGAATTGGTACGTGATAAGAAAATCGAAGGTATTACCGAAATTCGTGATGAGTCTGATAAAGACGGCATGCGTATTGCCATTGATTTGCGCCGCGGTGAAACGGCGGAAGTGATTGTTAATAATTTGTTCCTGCAGACACCGCTTGAATCTAGCTTTAGTATCAATATGGTGGCGCTTGATAATGGTCAGCCAAAGCTATTGACCTTACGTCAGCTGATTGCAGCATTTGTACGCCATCGCCAAGAAGTGGTAACGCGCCGTACCATTTATGAGCTTAATAAAGCCCGCGTCCGTGGTCACTTATTAGAAGGTTTAACCGTTGCCCTAGCGAACATTGATGAGATTATTGCGACGATTAAAGCATCAGCTAACCGCGGTTTGGCTCGTGAAAACTTACTGACTAATACGTGGGGCTCAGGCAGCGTGGTAGCGATGCTAACCGCTGCAGGTAGCCAATCGGTACGTCCAGACTTTATCGAAGGTGAAGATCCAAAAGCGCCGTTTGGTCTGATTGAAGGTGAAGAGCGCTATCGTTTATCACTGGAGCAGGTCAATGCGATTTTAGACATGCAGCTGCATCGTCTAACCGGTCTTGAGCAAGACAAATTGACCGAAGAATACCAAGATTTGCTGCGTGAAATTGCAAATTTAGAGTCTATCCTTGGCGATTTTGATAAGCTAATGACCATTATCTCAAACGAGATGATTGAGATTCGTGAAAACTTTGGTGATGAGCGTCGTACCGATATTATCGATTCACGTATGGACTTTAACCGTGAAGACCTAATCCCAGAACAAACTGTGGTCATGACGGTTTCTCGTACGGGTTATGCAAAAACGCAGCCGATTGATGATTATGTGGCGCAAAAACGTGGCGGTAAAGGCAAATCTGCGACCGCGATGAAAGAAGACGATGTGATTGATCACTTAGTTGTGACCTCAACGCACGCCACCGTACTATGCTTCACTGATAGTGGTCGTGTCTTTAGTCTACGTGGTTTTGAAGTACCGATTGCCAGTCGCGGTGCGCGTGGTCGTCCATTGGTGAATTTAATTGGATTAAATCCGGATGAAACGGTCACCACGATACTGCCTATTCCAAAAATAGTAGAAGAGTTATCTAGCAAAGCTGAGATATCAGCAGATGGCGATGACAGCTTATCAGAAGATAATAATTTAGACGATAGCACGCAAGCGGAGCCACCTTTTGTCTTCTTTGCAACTGCCAATGGTACCGTGAAGCGTGTCGAGCTAAAACAGTTTGCCAATATTCGCTCAAACGGTTTGATTGCCGTTGGTTTGGAAGAAGGCGATAAATTGGTCAGCGCTCGTATCACCAATGGTAGCCAAGAAGTCATGCTATTTGCTTCAAGTGGTAAAGCAATTCGTTTTGATGAAAATGATGCGCGTGCAATGGGTCGTACGGCTAAAGGCGTTCGTGGTATGCGTCTGGCGGCTGATGAGTTTATTAAATCATTGGTGGTTATCGAAGATGATGTGCGCGAAATTCTGATTGCTTGTGAAAATGGCTTTGGTAAACGTACCTTTATTGATGAGTTCAATACGCAAAATCGTGGTGGTGGCGGTGTGATTGCTATTAAAACCAGTGAGCGTAATGGTGCACTGGTTCGTGCTACCAAGGTTGATTCTACAGACGATATTATCTTAATCTCTGACAAAGGTACATTAGTGCGTACCCCAGTTGAGCATGTAGCAAGCTCTGGTCGTAATACGCAAGGTGTAACGCTGATTCGTCTATCAAAAGACGAGAAGTTAGTTGCTATGGCGCGTGTTGAGCACGAAGAAAGCGACGACGAGCTAGTCGATGCTATGAGAGAAGATGGAACGTTTGCAGTGGAGGGTCAAGAGCAAATCGATATTGATGCCGAAACTGGCAACAGCGCGACGACCGATATCAATGAAGTTATTGATGCTGCAAATGATGACTTAGTAGATAACGAAACATCGAATGATGCAGCAGATGAAAACACAGACGATGACGAGTAACTATCTCAGTTGTTAGCTTTTTAGTTTAGTTAGCAATACTGCTCTAGAAAAAGCCTCTGACGATATCGTTGGGGGCTTTTTTTTGAGTGCTGTTTATTCTCAAAGTTTGTTTTAAGCTTTTAACCTATACATCTTAGCTTTTATAGTTAAGATACATTAAAACGCTACGGCACTGCTGGTATAAGTTTTTCTTGCTTGCTGTGCCTACGCAGACAGAGGCTGCAAAAAACTTATATCAGCAATACGTGAAATATTGATATTACATTTGACTGATTATGATTTCTAACCTTTATAAACTTATTATAAATAATACCCATTAAGCGCTATTTTAAGGCCGTTGTTATGCTTACGACCAATCAAACTTTTCAGGGAACCTTAGCCGCAATATCATCCAGTTTTTTGTTTTCATTGATGTTCTTGTTTGGGTTATTTATGTTGCCCTTAACGGGTACACAAGTAGCGTCATGGCGGGTGCTGATGATGCTATTGAGTTTGCTGATATTGGTCAGTTTCACTAAGCAATGGCAACACGTTTTTGATTATCTAAAAACTCTAAAAACCCCAAAAGAATGGCTGATATTTATATTACCTACGCCGATATTGGGCGGGCAGATTTGGCTGTTTATGTGGGGGCCGGTCAATGGTTTCGGTCTTGATGTCACCTTGGGTTATTTTTTATTACCGCTGGTGATGATAGTGCTGGGGCGCTTTTTTTATCATGAGCATATGAGTGCATTGCAGTGGATGGCAGCGCTACTTGCAGCATTGGGGATTGGCTATGATATCTTTCAATATGGGACGGTATCGTGGGTAACGTTATTTGTGTGCTTGGGTTATCCGCCTTATTATCTCCTGCGGCGTAAGCTTGCCGTACCGCCTATTACCGGTTTACTGTCAGATTTGACCTTGCTGACGCCGGTGGTACTCATCATGCTGTATAGCAGTGGCGGCTTTAGCGTGGCGGCACAAAACATAAAGTTTTGGTATTTATTGCCGCTGCTCGGTGCTTTTAGCGCGCTTGCCATGTCGCTGACCATGGTTGCGAGTAGTAAGCTGCCAGTGTCATTATTTGGTGCATTAAGTTATGTAGAACCGATGCTGTTGTTTGTTTTATCCATTACCGTTTTAAACCAAAGCCTCGATGAAGGCGGCTCGTTATTTATGTACGGCATGATTACTTTGGCGTTATTTATCATGATTGCTGATAGTGTGATGGGTTATCTTCGTCGTCGCCGTGATAATCATTTGCATGGCTACCGCGAGCCACAAGTAGGTGGTTTTCCACCGCGCCGCCGTTTGATAAATCGCCGTATCGATGGGGTGTTAGCCGCCCATCGTTTCCGTAAGATGCGTCGTTATCAAAAAAAGATGGATAGAATACAGCGTAAAATCGAGCAGCTCGATACTAAGTAAATAGAGCGATGGATATGCGTTAAACGGATAGAGTTAATAAGCCACATATCAAAATGAATAGGCGGGTTAAGTCAATGTATTGCTTATCTATTCTGACTTTGACATAATGTAAAGCTTGATATAAGCACTCAGTATTTACAGCGTTTATCTCAACATTATACGATTGATTTATCAGCAAAAAATTCTATAGATAAAAAGCTTATAGACAGAAGGCCTCCGACGTTCGCGTCTGAGGCTTTTGTTTTTTTTCAAAATTGCCAAGGACGTGCGCTTATCTCTAAAGGCTGTTGTTATGTTCCCCACCAATCAGACGTCGCAAGGCACCATCGTTGCAGTGGCAGCAAATTTTCTCTATGCATTGCTATTTTTATTTGGTCTATTGATGCAGCCATTATCGGGGACGCAAGTTGCTTCTTGGCGCGTGCTGATGATGCTACTCAGCTTGGTGCTACTGGTCAGTGTTCTTAAGCAATGGCAGCATATTTTTGATTACCTCAAAACCTTAAAGACCGCAAAGGAGTGGTTTTTATTTATCATACCCACACCGATTTTGGGCGCGCAAATCTGGATATTTATGTGGGCACCCGTCAATGATTTGGGTCTAGAGGTGACATTGGGGTATTTCTTATACCCCATGATTATGATTATCGTGGGGCGCTTTTTTTATAATGAAGACATGACGCTGCTACAATGGGTGGCTACCATCTGTGCTGCGCTCGGTATTGCCTATGATGTCTGGCAATATGGCGCTATTTCTTGGGCAACTTTATTTGTCTGTTTGGGATATCCGCCTTATTATCTCCTGCGTCGTAAGCTTGCTGTACCGCCGATTACGGGGCTGATCTCGGATTTGGTTTTATTAACACCGGTGGTTATCATCGCCTTATATATGAGCGGTGGCTTTGAGCTTGCGATAGCGACGGATAAATTTTGGTATCTGTTGCCGCTACTGGGTATCATCAGTACGGCGGCGATGGCACTGACTATGGTCGCTAGTCAAAAGCTGCCCGTCTCGCTATTTGGCACTTTATGCTACCTTGAGCCGATATTCCTATTTATATTTTCCATCACGATTTTGCACCAAAGCATCGATGAAGGTGGCTCGTTATTTATGTACGGTATGATTTTTATCGCGCTGCTGATTATGATTGCCGATAGTGCGCTTGGTTATGTGACTCGTAAGCGTGACGACCGCTTGCAAGGGTATAAGGAGCCTCAAGTCGGCAGTTTTCCGCCGCGCCGCCGCCTAAAAAATCGCCGTATTAAAGGCGTGCTGACCGCGCATCGTTTCCGTAAGATTAGAAAATATCAGCAAAAAATAGACAAGATGACGCGCAAAATTGAAGAATTACATGCTAAATAACACTGATAGCTTAAGGGCGATAAGTTTGACTTGCTAGGCATGGTTTTGTAGCCGTGCTCTACACAGTTTCTGTGTTAAAGGCTGGTTAATTGCGCTATTATCGACAGCAGTGCTGCCACGCTCAAAACAGTGCTTAATCATGTCTAATCAATCATGTCTAATCCTGCTCAAAAGGCTTAGCAATGTTAGCAATGGAATGCGGGCGCTACCTATCATTATTATTGCTTATTCACACTATAACTAGGATGGTTTATGTTACACCTTCATCATTTAGCAAACTCACGCTCGTTTCGTATTATCTGGCTATTAGAAGAGCTTGAGGTTGATTATAAACTGACTTGCTATGCGCGCAATAAAGCCTATCGCGCGCCTGACAGTTTAAAACAAATACATCCGCTCGGTCATGCGCCGATGTTAGAAGTAAATGAGCGTGTGCTCATTGAGTCAGGATTTATCATTGAGTATTTGCTTAAGCATTATGATAGCGAGAAGCAATTCAAGCCTGCGGATGACAATGAAGCGGCGTGGGAGGCGTATACCTTTTGGCTGCATTTTGCCGAAGCATCAGTGATGCCGCCATTGGTCATGCGTTTGGTGTTTACCAAAGTGGTTGAGCAGTCGCCAATGCTTATCAAGCCTGTGAGCAAAAGCATTCGCAATCAAGTCGAAAAAAGCATGATTAGCAAAAGCTTAGATACCATATTGACCATGATGGAGCAGCATCTGCAAGACAATCATTGGTTTGCCGGTAGCGAATTCAGTGCCGCTGATATCCAAATGCATCTTGCTGTTGTCGGTGCCAATGCTGGTGGCGGTTTAGATAGCAGTAAATATGCCAATATCTTAAACTGGCTCAAACGCTGTGAAGAGCGCGATGCCTTTAAGCGTGCAGAAGAAAAGGGCGGTCGTTTACAGTTTTAAACGAAGCGTATTTAATCGTTAATCAATGACTAATTTAATATGATAATAAAAGGTTTTGTTTATTTATAGACAAAACCTTTTTTAGGATAAAAAATGACAGACCTGAATAAACCCAATAGTAAACCCACTGACAGTGAGGTTGCTGCTAAACAAGCACCGAATAGTACCGATGATAGTGTGCATAGCCAGCAAGTATCTATCAAAGCATGGTCACAAAAACTGCTGGTAGTGATTTTATGTGTTGCTAGCTTTTATGGTGGCTGGAAATCTTATGAGTCCAATATGGTCAATGAATGTACGGCCAATGGCGGGCAAATGATTGAAGGTCAAAGAACCATGCTATGTCAGTCGTTGTAGAAAATAACGATTTAGATAGAAGAGGGTGTCTATGCTAAAGCTTACCTTTTTGGGTACTTCCGCAGGGGTACCAACCAAACAGCGTAACGTCACAGCGCTTGCCATCGAGTGCCTCAATCCTTATAGCTCAGGGGCAAATCAACAACAAAAGAAAAAATCGCGTCCTTGGGTTTTAATTGATTGCGGTGAAGGCACCCAGCAGCAGCTCTTACATACCAAGTTATCCTTACATCAACTCGAAGCGATTTGTATTACCCATGTGCATGGCGATCACTGCTATGGTTTGCCAGGATTGCTGGCGAGTACGGCAATGTCAGGTCGTACTGCAGCGCTAACGCTTATTGCGCCAAAAGCGATAGCAATGCTGCTTGAAGCTATTACTTTAACGACTGAGCTATACTTTCCGTTTGCCATTAACTTTATGGCGATAGAAGATTTGTTGTCTGAGCCAAATGATGAGCATAAAGGTGATGTAACTATCAATTTAGACCACCAGCATCAGCTAATTATAGATATTCATCCTTTATCGCATCGCGTCGCCTCTTATGGATTTGCGATGACTGAAACCATCAGCCGTCGCACGCTCAACACCGATAAATTAACAGCAGCAGGTATTCCAGCAAGCGCGCTGTGGGGCAGACTGCAACAGGGCGAAGATGTTGTGACCGAAGGTGGCCGTAAGCTTTACGCAGCAGATTATGTTGACAATGAAGTTCAAAATACACGAGTGGTGGTTGCTGGCGATAACGACACGCCGGAGCGCTTAAGAGAGGCAGTAGCTGGTGCAGATTTACTGGTGCATGAAGCCACTTATACCCATGAGGTGTTAAATAAGATTCAGGCAAAAAATCCAGACTTTGATCCCATGCATAGTAGTGCACAGCTGGTAGGTAGGTTCACTCAAAACAATGAGGTTAAGAATTTAATCTTGACCCATTTTAGCGCTCGCTATCAAAGCTTTGATAACCCACAGAGTAGTACACCGAACATGGCGCATATTCGTTTGGATGCCCAAAGTACTTATGCAGGCAATCTATGGTTGGCAGCAGATTTTGACCAATATATGGTGAATGGCGCAGCTGATTTGATAGACGAAGAAGAGGGTAGCCGCGTGCAGTATCTAGGCTCTGCACGCGATTATAAACAATAAATCTAAATAACTTTTAAGAGTTATTATCCTCAGCTGCCAATTGTGTCTGTCCTATCCAGTAGCGGCTAAACTGGTACGCCACACGTCCCGAACGTCCACCGCGCTCTGATGCCCAGCGTAATGCTGCTGCTCTGATATTATCAGGTAGCGTCTTATTTTCTTCTTCATTATGATTGCTTTCTTTAACGTCATTCGCATTATCTAGATTGCGGTTTGGCGAAAGCGATAAATAATGGCGCACGATGTGTAAGTAAGTGTTTTGATCCATGGGATGAAAGGACAACCAAAGCCCAAAGCGATCAGACAGCGATACCGTCTCGTCAATGGTTTCATAAGGGTTGACCTCATCGGTTTGACCATTATAAATATTGACATTGTCTTTCATCAGCTGTGGCAACAGATGACGGCGGTTACTGGTGGCATAAACCAATAGCTTGTCTTGTTCTGAGTCCAACGAGCCGTCTAAGACACTTTTTAGCGTCCGATAACTCTCATCTTGACCGTTAAATGCCAAGTCATCACAGTACACCACATAGTGGCAGCCACAATCCGCTGGCAGCGCATTAATGGCGGCGCGAATCTTATCAAGCACCCGCAGGTCATCACGGGCAATTTCAATAATACGCAGACCTTCGCTATGATAAGCTTGTAGCAATGCCCGAATCAGCGATGACTTGCCAGCGCCGCGTGTGCCTGTCATCAAGACGTGATTGGCAGGATAGCCTTTAAGAAACTGCCGTGTGTTCTGTACCAGTTTTGCCTTTTGCGTATCGATACCATGCAAGTCATCTAAACTTAAAAATAAGTTAACTGCCAGCGGCTCTAGATGACCCTGATGACCGCCAACCCAGCGATATGCCAGCTGTGCAGGATCAATCTCGATGGTTGGCGTGACCTGCTCTTGCAGATACTGCCCAAGCAAATCCAATAAATGGTCGGGTAGGGCATAATTCATATGGGTGTTAGTGGATTGGGGCATAATAATTGGTCGCTTATATAAATTAAAATGTCGTTTGGCATACTAGACGCATAAAGGCCTCACTTTACCATGAAAAATAGTGCCAGTAATCCATCTACAGAAAAAGCGTGTGCAAAGCACGTAAGTACAGAACAAGCACTACAAACGCAAGCACAGAAAATTCTCCCAGTGCTGACTACTTTATTCTCAAGCTTGCATTATAGCGAGATAGCGCATCAGCGAGTCAGTCAGCAAAGTGATAGTGGTGAGGCCAATTACCAAGGGTTAACGCGCAGTCAGCATACACAATTTGGTCAGGTGATGATTAAATGGCAGTTAAGTGCTGACAGCAATAAAAACTCGGCTGATTTAGCTTATGAGGCTGAGGTTTTAAAATCTATAAATATATCAATCAGTGAAAACGGCCTGCCTGCTATCGCTCCACCAATACTAGCCTACGATAACGTCACGATTCAAATACTAAAACCGTCTTCGCAGCTGATTATATTGGTCACGCCTTATTATCCAAATGGCAGCTTGGCATCTCAGCTTAATTCTCAAAATCACTCGCAATTAACAGACGTACAAAAGCATCACCTCATTAAGCAGTCCGCTCATCTCGTCACTAATCTACATAACACTGGCTGGCTACATAATGATATTAAGCCTAGTAATATTTTGCTAGATGGTTTCATGCCAAATCATGCGGATAATAGCAGTATCACACCTGATTTATTATTGACGGATTTTACTTTGGCAGAAGCAATTAATGACGATATTGCTCAAAACAGTGATAAAAATAATACGGGAGATAGTGCTGGTACGCCAGCCTATCTTGCCCCTGAACGCTGGCAAGGACAGGGCGCAACGCTACAAAGTGATATTTACGCGTTTGGGATACTGCTGTATGAAACATTAACGGGCGAGCGGCCTTTTAATATTGATAATCAGAGTAATGAGCCATTAAGAGAGTGGGCAATTCAACATTGCCAACAGCCAATTCCAACATTGCCGTTAGAATATAGTCGCTATCAAAGTATCATTAATAAAGCGTTGGCGAAGCGGGTAGAGAGAAGGTATCAAAGTATGGAAGATATTGTGGTGGATTTGGAAAGATTATAATCATGAATGCTAAATTCTAGACACAAAAAAACCTGCTAAAAAGCAGGCTTTAATATTTGGTCTAAGATGTACTATCCGAAAATGGTGGGGCTGGAGAGACTCGAACTCTCACACCTTGCGGCGCCAGAACCTAAATCTGGTGCGTCTACCAATTCCGCCACAGCCCCATTTTCGTTACTCTATCATCAAAGGCAGTTAAATTCAAATGCCATCGAGATAGTTAACTGATTCGGTAGTGCGTCTCAGTGGTTGGCTATTATATAGAGTTTGAATCGTTTGGCAACCCCTATTTGCGATTATTTTTAATTATTTAGCAATTATTTTCGATGTGTTTCATAAAATACTGATATTTATAGGAATTTTTTATAATAATTTCTGACTTTAATTTCAATTATCTTGCCTATCTGATGCGGTAATCTCTAATTGCTGTAATTTGCGCGTCAAGGTATTGCGTCCCCAACCGAGTAAGTTAGCGGCTGCTATCTTTTTACCACCGCTATGGTTTAGAGCAGCTTTAAGCAATACACGTTCAAACTCTGGCGTTGCGGTTTGCAAGATATCAGTTTCGCCAGTTTGCAGAGACTGCTCAGCCCATATGGCAAGTGCCTGCTGCCAGTTCTGGTTATCGTTATTTTGACTGACTTGATTGTTTTGACCGTTTTGATTGTTTTGCTTGGGACTATACGCGCCATCACTGTGTTGCTGATTTTGAATTGCTTCTATTGAGGACTGGCTGTGATGTAGAGGCAAGGGCGTATTTTCAAGTAACTCTGGCGGTAAATCCTCGACCATGACAGTGTCGCCCGTTGCCATCACCGTCAACCAGAGGCAGACATTCTCAAGTTGACGGACATTGCCACGCCACTCAAAAGATTGCATCACCTGTAGCGCCGTGGGATGAAGCTGCTTTTCAGCGCTATTCATCTGTTCAGCGGCGCGCTGCATAAAATAGGTGGCTAATGCTGGAATGTCTTCAGGTCGCGTCCGTAATGGCGGTAATGGCAAGCGAATGACATTGAGGCGATAAAATAAATCTTCACGGAATTTGCCTTGTTTGACGAGCGCTTCTAAGTTTTGGTGGGTGGCGGCAATGATGCGTACATCTACTTTGACCGGTTGCTGTCCGCCCACGCGAAAAAACTCACCATTGGCCAATACTCGTAGCAAACGCGTCTGGGTGCTATACGGCATATCACCAATTTCATCTAAGAATAGCGTTCCGCCATCAGCTTGCTCAAAACGACCTTGCCGCGTCGTTGTTGCGCCAGTAAACGCGCCTTTTTCGTGACCAAATAGCTCAGACTCAATCAAATCATGCGGGATAGCCGCCATATTAAGGGCAATAAAAGGTTGCTGCGCTCGCGGAGAGTGCTGATGCAGAGCGCTAGCAACCAACTCTTTACCTGTACCTGATTCTCCCGTAATCAAAACGGTAATAGGTGAGTGCGCTAAGCGCCCAATAGCGCGAAATACCGTTTGCATGGCTTGTGATTGACCAATAATGCCGCTCGGGTTGTTATTCGTTTGAGGTTTGGGTTTTTCCTGAGCTTTATTTTCAGCAGCTTTAGGAGGTTTTCTAGCTGATTTGGCTACATTTGGTTTGCTCGCAGGCTGTTCTTTGGTATCGGTACTTACATTCGTATTAGACTCGATTGAATGATTTGATACGACTAGATTCGGCTGATAATTAATGGCTTTATAAATCGTGGCGACCGCGTCATCTAAATCAAAGGGCTTGGGCAGATATTCAAATGCGCCAGTTTGATAGCTACTGATCGCAGACGTAAGGTCGGAATGTGCCGTCATAATGACAATCGGCAGCTTAGGAAAGTGCTGATGCACCCAATCACTAAAGGACAGACCATCCATCATAGGCATACGAATATCGGTCAATATCACATCTGGTAGTTGGTCGGCTGCTTCGTGCTGTTGCAAAACATCATTAAGGCGTGTCCATGCAGCTTGCGCTTGGGTAAAGCTAATAACGTTGAGACCGGCATCCGCAAAAGTATCTGCCAATACCAAACGCAGTGCTACATCATCATCGATAAGCCATAACGTCGCAGGAGTGGTATCAGGCGCGTTGTTGACGGTGACTATTGGAATTTGCTCATTGCTCGTAAGATGTTGAGTGTCATTATACTGAGTCATGTGTTTTGCCTAATAAGCAGTGAGAGGAGGAAAATGTCAGCATTAACTTGCAGCGATTGGCTGCTGAAAAGGTAGGTAAAGGGTAAAACGGGTCTGACTGTTATTGTCATTTTTTTTAAAACCGCCGCTAGGGTTCTGTAATTGGGTAGAGCTGACATCAATCATACCATGATGGCGACTGATGATATCTTGTACGATGGATAAGCCAAGCCCAGTACCGGCGGCGCGACTGGTCACCATCGGGAAAAATATCTGACCAATCAGCGCATCATCTATCCCTGAGCCGTTATCGGTAATGGTAATTTGTAAGACTTGTTTATGCTGTTGGCTACCGATGGTGTGTTGAAAGGCAACCCGCGTTTGAATATGCAGTTTTGGTTGATAGCTGCTAGCACCGTCAAGATGACACTGCACAATATCTGACGACAAGTTATTGGATGCGGCTGGCACGTTTTGTTGCAGCGTTTGCTTAAACTCAGTCATCGATTCGCAAGCATTATTAATAAGGTTTAAAAACACTTGGATTAACTGATCTTTATCCGCGCATAACTCAGGCAATGACAAATCATAATCACGCTGTAGCGTCATTTCTGGATATTGGTTAACTATTAAGGCCAAAACATGCTCTAGCGGCTCATGGATATTTAGCATTTGCCAGCTTGGTAGCTGATTAGAGCCAAGGAGCTGTCCAATCAACTGGGTCAAACGGTCGGTCTCTGAGATAATGATATCGGTATAATTGCGGAGCTTTGCCGCATTTTTTTGCAGGGTATTGTTATGATTTAAATCGGTGTTTTCATTGCTGATAACAGCCGTAGCTTCCCTTTCAAAAGAAGACATATTGCTAAATTTGATAAATTGACGCTGCAATAATTGCGCGGCACCGCGAATGCCAGCCAATGGATTTTTGATTTCATGGGCGACCGAACGCAGCATATGACGGGCAACGCTATATTGTTGTTGTTGACGCTGCTCTTCTGAAATACGGCTCTGACGATCTTTTCCCCACATTTCAATAATAAAATAAGGCTGCTGCTCATAAATGACAGGCGTCACGCTATAATCTACGGATAGTGTCAGTCCGCCATTGAGCTGGGTGTGGATGAGGTGGTCATGATCGATAAAGGGTTGTTGATAGTGCTGTGCTTGAGAAAAGCGCTCAGTCAAAGAGCAAGTTTTGTCTTCTCGATTGTTATTAATAAGACGGTCTTTTAACGTTAACTCATCGGGTGCAAGCAGCGTCAGTATTGATTGATTAAGCAGGCGTCCACTACTGATGGCCAGTAACTGTTCAGCTTGGGCATTTAGCCAAGTGATAGACAATTCATCGTTGATCCATAAAATAGCTGTAAATAAATGCTGCGATATAAATGCCAAATCTGGCGTTGGTTTTGCGGAGATCAAATCAGCTGTCATAAGTGCTGCCTAGAGTAAAGAGATGCTCGATATAATATTTAACCATAAATCAACACTATAGAGCGGCAAAACTGGCGGTTTTTGCAAAAAAAACGTACAATGCGCACAGCCATTTTTCTCTAGCAAGGTCAGCCATGCCCAATATTTCTACCGAGTCCGTTAATACGACTATAGCCCCTTCACAGCCAGCTTCTACATCTTCAGCTTCTATGCCAAAAGACACTGCCACTATTTTTAATCCTGCTAAGCCGACGGCAACGCCCGCGCAAAGCTCGACGGACAGTGTTCAACCTTATCACCATAAAGCCAACCACAATCAAAACCGTAGCATTGAGCAAAGTAGCGATGTGGTTGCAGCTACATCAGCGAAAGCGACAGCAGCGACTATGAATGCGCCAGTGAACGCCGCGCCAAAGATTGGCTTTGTGTCCTTAGGTTGCCCAAAAGCTTTGGTCGATAGTGAGCGCATTATCACGGAACTCAGCCGTGATGGTTATCAAGTTGCCAGTGATTATGAAGGCGCAGACTTGGTCGTGGTCAATACTTGCGGCTTTATTGAGTCGGCCGTGCAAGAGTCGTTGGACGCTATCGGTGAAGCGATTAGCAAAAACGGTAAGGTGATTGTCACAGGTTGCTTGGGTAAAGAAGCGGAAAAAATCCGTGAAATGCATCCAGCTGTGCTAGCCGTGACCGGTGCACATGCTTATGATGAAGTGATTACTGCCGTATCGCAGTATGTGCCCAAGCCAAATCGCAGTCAGGATGCAAACTATGATCCAAAAATAGATTTGATTAATGAGGCGGGCATCAAATTAACCCCAAGCCATTATGCTTATCTAAAAATATCGGAAGGCTGTAACCATCGGTGTACCTTTTGCATTATTCCAAGCTTACGTGGCGATTTGGTCTCGCGTCCGATTGATAGCGTGATGAATGAAGCTTTGGCGCTGAAAAACGCTGGCGTGAAAGAGTTGCTTATTATCTCGCAAGATACCTCCGCTTATGGGCTGGACTTAAAATATAGAACCAGCTTTTGGAATGGTATGCCGCTGAAGTCAAAATTTTATGACTTATGCCAAGCATTAAATGACTTGGGTATTTGGGTGCGCTTGCATTATGTTTATCCATATCCGCATGTCGACAAAGTGGTTGAGCTAATGGGCGAGAAGAAACTGCTGCCTTATCTTGATATTCCATTCCAGCATGCCAGTCATCGCATCCTCAAAGCGATGAAGCGTCCAGCGCATAGCGAAAATACCTTGGCGCGCATTAAAGCATGGCGTGAGATTTGCCCTGATATCGTTATTCGTTCAACCTTTGTGGTTGGTTTTCCTGGTGAGACGGAAGAAGATTTCCAATGCTTGCTTGATTGGTTGGTCGAGGCGCGCCTTGATCGTGTTGGTGCTTTTACTTACTCAGAAGTTGAGGGTGCGGTCGCCAATGACTTGCCAAATCATGTGCCTGAAGACGTTAAGCAAGAGCGCTATGAGCGTTTGATGACGCTACAACAGGATATCTCAGCACAAAAACTACAAGAGAAAGTCGGTAAAAATCTAATGGTATTGGTCGATGAGATTGATAGTGAAGAGGGCATTGCGATTTGCCGTAGCTACGCTGATGCGCCTGAGATTGATGGTCACGTCTACGTTGATGATATCACGGCGCAAGTTAAAGTCGGACAGTTCCTAACCGTCACGATCGATGACGCTAGCGAGTATGATTTGTTTGCCAGTTACAAAGGCTAGTTAGCTATAAGGCTGATTAGTGATAATAGCTGATTAGTCACTACAATATGCGAATGAAAATTGCCCAATAGCGGGCAGTTTTTGCTACAATTAGCGCAATTTAGCCTTTTTACCCGTTTGTCATCAGTCACGGTGCTTTTTATAGTGCTTCGGGTTATGGCATGTCGGGTAAATCTAACGGCAAACTCTATTGGTGTTTTACCGCTCATTTTAATTATAATTTAATGCTAACAAGGTGACCTCATGTCTGACAAAAACCCGCGTTACTCTCGTATCTTGCTGAAACTCTCTGGTGAAGCCTTAGCCGGTGGTAAAGAGATGGGGATTGATACCGAAGTGCTCGATAAGATGAGCTTGTCTATCGCCCACTTGCGCGGACTTGGGGTACAAGTCGGTATCGTCGTTGGCGGTGGGAACTTATACCGCGGCGCCCAGCTACAAAAAGAAGGCTTGGTCGGCCGCGTCACTGGTGACCAAATGGGCATGCTTGCCACTGTCATGAATGGTTTGGCGATGCGCGATGCCCTTGAGCGTCGTAATATTAAAACGCGTTTGATGTCAGCATTGCCAATCGGCGAAGTCACTGAAAGCTATAGTAGTCGTAACGCTATTCGTTATCTCAAAAACGGCGAAGTCTGTATCTTTGTTGCTGGTACTGGCAATCCTTTCTTTACCACTGATACTGCCGCTTGCTTACGTGGTATTGAAATCGAGGCGGGCTTAATTCTAAAAGCGACCAAGGTTGATGGCGTTTACGATAAAGACCCAAGCTTACATGCTGATGCCAAAAAATATGATGGCTTAACCTTTGATGAAGTGCTCGAGCAAAAACTTGGTGTAATGGATTTAACAGCAATCGCTTTATGCCGTGAGCACAACGTACCACTACAAGTGTTTGATATGACCAAGCCTAACGCATTATTAAACGTTATTATGGGCGAAAATGAAGGCACGCGCGTTTATCATTAAGCTTAAGCGTAGGTTTTATCATTGATATGAGCATGAAATCACTGATGTGGTCAGCAGCAATCTTTGAATAAGATTTATACCTAACAGCTTTATACCTAACAGCAATGAATGATTTATCGATAGCGATAAATAAGGATACATAATGATTAATGAGATTAAGAAAGACGGCGAAGCACGTATGGCAAAGACGCTAGAGGCGCTTGAAAGCACCTTTAGTAAAGTACGTACTGGTCGAGCCCATCCAGGTATGCTATCTGGTGTGATGGTTAGCTACTACGGCGCAGATACGCCATTGAATCAAGTGGCAAGCGTTAATGTCGAAGATTCACGCACGCTATTGGTACAGCCATTTGAGCGTACTATGGTACAAGCGATTGATAAAGCCATTCGCGAAGCAGACTTGGGCTTAAACCCGATGACAGCTGACGTGATTCGTGTGCCGATGCCAGCGTTGACCGAAGACACGCGCCGCGATATGCAAAAGCTTGCTCGTAGCGAAGCTGAAAACAGCCGCGTTTCTATCCGTAATATCCGCCGTGATATGATGAATGATATTAAAGAGTTGGCAAAAGAGAAAGAAATCTCAGAAGATGACGAGCGCCGCGCCAGTGATGATATTCAAAAAATCACTGACAAGTATATTGAAACGATTGACAGCCGTCTAAGCAAAAAAGAAAGCGACTTGATGGAAGTGTAGGAAAGAAGCGTTGTCTTTTTATTTAGTTAGTTAGTTAGTTAAAGACAATGCACTTTCGTCAAAGATAATTCGTTGTCCATATTCTTTCTCTAAAAAAACAGCCAATATTGAATAATGATTGGCTGTTTATTGCCGTATCAGAATGATTGTCGTATAAGAAATTAAGCTTTTATTTTGCCATAAGTTCTATATCCAAGCCTTTTCGTCGTTTTTTAATACACTTAGGTTTTTTAGTAGATGTAAGGCAAATAGGCAATAATTTTTTGCAAGACTGTCATTCAGTTCGATTACCATTACTTTATCCAAACCACAAGCAAGTTAGCCTATGTCTACTCCAGATGCTTTATCTCCCGCTCTTCTTCCGCGTCATATCGCTGTCATCATGGATGGCAATAATCGTTACGGTAAAATCAATCATTTAGGCAAAGGTCAGGGGCATATCGCTGGTAAAGATGCGCTAGATCCTATTGTCGAATACTGTGTCAGTACTGGCATTGAAGTACTAACTGTATTTGCTTTTTCTAGTGAAAATTGGCAACGTCCACCGAGTGAGGTGGCATTGTTGATGCAACTGTTGAGCCTAACCATCAATGAGCAAATGCCACGTATGCTTAAATATCGCATTCGCCTGCGCTTTATTGGTGATCGCAGTCAGCTTAGTGAAGATTTGCAAGTATTGATGGCAGATGCTGAGGCAAAAACGGCTGATTTTACAGCCATGACTTTAGTCATCGCTATTAGTTATGGCGGTCAGTGGGATATTGCTCATGCCGCCAAACAGTTGGCACAGCAAGTAGAGGCAGGCAAGCTGCGCGCGGAAGATATTAATAAAGAGATGCTCGGCGAATATGTACAATTAGCCGATGCGCCAGCGGTCGATATGTTGATACGGACGGGCGGTGAATATCGTCTGTCGAACTTCCTATTATGGCAATCTGCCTATGCTGAATTGTTCTTTACCCAAACATTGTGGCCAGATTTTAAAGTAGCAGAGCTGGCTGCAATGATAGCCGAATTCGCCCAACGTCAACGCCGCTTTGGTAAAACGAGCGAACAAGTGGTGACAGAACAGCAGACGCGCTAACATAATTGAAATTCATAACTGATGCTCATAATTAAAGCTTATAATCGTTTTAAAAATGGCTTATTAAAGTATGCTAGACGTTTGAATTACACTTGTTTGGTCAATGATAAGCTGCTTTAATGAGCGTTAATCATAATTGATGGACTATTATGGTTCACTGTTATAGTTCATAATTATGATGCATTTTGACCAAACATTCTTCGTTATATAAGGCTCGATAAGTATGTGGCAACGAATTAAGACGGCAATTGTTCTCGTTATTATCGTTGGTATTGCAATGTTTGCGAGCCAAACTCCTATTTTATTTGCGCCACTTTTGGCGATTGGCGTCATTATCGCCGCCCACGAGTGGACGAAGCTGATGCCAAAATGGCAGCAGCCTGCGTTATTTGTGCTCTTAGTGTTGGCACTGACCATCGTCTCGCTGATGTTTAAAGTCACGTGGCTGTTTTGGTGGGTGGCGTCATTGGTTATCTGGCTGATGGCGCTGTCTTGGGTGCGGGTATTTCCCACTCATACCAACTGGTACGGTAAAAAATTGGCATTGATGGGTGCAGTAATATTGACCGCCGCCATTACCGCTATGTTTTACTTATGGCAGCTGTCAGCATGGTGGCTGTTATATGTATTCTTGCTAGTCTGGTGTGCCGATAGTGGCGCTTACTTTGTTGGGCGTAAGTTCGGTCGCCGCAAGATGGCACCAAATGTTTCCCCCAATAAAAGTATGGAAGGACTGGCAGGCGGTTTAGTCACAGGCTTGCTTGTGGTCATTGTCATTAGTGTCTTTAAACTACAATTGACTGGCGTACCATTAGTCGCTTTTGTAGCCTTGTCGGCACTGACAATTTTAGCGTCCGTATTGGGCGATTTGTTTGAGTCTATGCTCAAACGCCGTGCTGATGTTAAAGATTCTGGAACGATTTTACCGGGGCATGGCGGCGTTCTTGACCGCATTGATTCGTTATTGTCTGCCACACCGATATTTGCACTGGGCTTTTGGGCGCTACAGCAGCTTGGTCTAATTGTCGTATAACAATAAGTAGTCCAAAAGTAAAAAGCTATCAGGCTAAAAGTATAAAAAGAGGTAGGGCTTACATATTTGGTAGCGACTAGGCTGCCTCGTATTAGGTTCTATACCTTATATTTATTGTCTTTATTTCTCATTTAATTTCACCGTATTATAGGCACCGATGGTTATGACCCAACGCATCGCCGTACTAGGCGCGACAGGCTCGATTGGCGATAGCACGTTAGCAATTTTAGCGGCGCAACCACAGAACTATGAAGTTTATGCCTTATCAGGCTATCACCGTTTAGATAAGCTATTTGCTCTCTGTCAGCAGTTTTTACCCAAACGCGTCAGTGTGCCGACAGCAGCGGTCGATGATTTCGCTCAGCGTCTTAGCGCAGCAGGACTTGATATCGATGTGGTCGGCGGTGAAGTAGGGCTGGTCGATATTGCAACCGATACGCAAACTGATACCGTTGTTGCGGCTATCGTAGGCGCAGCCGGACTGCCTTCTACCTTAGCTGCTGCACGCGCAGGTAAGCGCATCTTATTGGCCAATAAAGAAGCATTGGTCATGGCCGGGAAAGTCATGATTAATGCGGTTAAAACGCATCATGCGACCTTGTTGCCTTTAGATTCAGAACACAACGCCATTTTTCAGTGTTTGCCATTAGCAATTCAGCAAGACAATACCCAAGTCCATCAGCCAAATCATGGGGTGCGTAAATTATGGTTAACGGCATCTGGCGGACCATTTCTGCAACAGTCTTTTGAGCAGATGCAGCAAGCTAGTGTTGCTGAAGCGGTGAAACATCCGAATTGGTCGATGGGGCAAAAAATATCGGTCGACTCGGCTACGATGATGAATAAAGGGCTTGAGCTGATTGAAGCTTGCCATTTATTTGATCTGCCAGAAAATAAGATAAATGTGGTCATTCATCCACAAAGTATTATTCACTCAATGGTAGAATATAGCGATGGCAGCTTTTTAGCGCAGCTAGGCAGTCCTGATATGAAGACGCCAATCGCCCACGCGCTCAGTTATCCTGACCGTATCGATAGCGGCTCGCAGCCATTAGATTTATTTGCCTTAAGTGGTTTAGAGTTTATTGAGCCTGATTTGCAAAAATTTGCCTGTTTGCGTTTGGCAAGGCAGGCGATGCAAGCGGGTACACAGGCCACGATTGTGCTAAATGCTGCCAATGAAATTGCGGTAGCGGCATTTTTAAACGGGCAAATTCGCCTCACCGATATTGCGGATATTAATGCGCAAGCATTAGATGAGATACAAGTATCAGTATTAGATGAGACTGCCGATATTGAAGATATTTTAGTTATCGATAAAATAGCGCGTCAACATACTGAGACGCTGGTGGCGAAGTTGGCCTAAACCTATAAAATTTAGCTATTTGATAAGTTCTATTAAAAAATGATATCGACAGATGATGCTAAACAGTACGCCAAGAAATGATAGTGATAAACGATGTTAAAAGACAATACTACGAGCTAATACTAAGAGCTAATACTGAGAAAAGATCATGACGTTTTTATTAACGCTGCTTGCGGCAATATTTGTCTTAGGTCCGCTCATCGCCTTACATGAGTGGGGTCATTACATCGTGGCGCGTCTTTGCGGCGTTAAAGTGCTGACATATTCTATCGGCTTTGGCCCAAAACTCTTTGGTTGGACCAGCAAAAAGAGCGGCATTGATTATCGCATCTCGGCATTGCCACTTGGTGGTTATGTCAAAATGCTCGATGAGCGTGAAGGCGAGGTGGCAGCCGATGAGCAGCATCTAGCCTTTAATCGTCAATATCCGCTGAAGAAAATTGCGATTGTTGCCGCGGGTCCTATCATGAACTTTGTCATCGCTATTGCGCTATTTTGGGTGTTGTTTATGACCCCATCAGAGCAATTAGCGACAAAGATAGGGCAAGTATTACCCGACACGCCAGCAGCGATGGCACAGTTACCCGTTGGTGATAAAATCGTTGCAATCGATGGTCATGAGGTGCAAACGTGGGAAGGTATTAACTATCGTTTGGCGGGGCGTATGGGTGAAACGGATAATGTCAGCATCACCTTACAATCTGATGCAGAAGGTAATAACGCAACCAAAATTTATCAAGCACCGATTAAAGAATTTATGCAAGGCGATGCGCAAGGCAAAGATGCGTTATCAAGCTTTGGTATGATACCGTGGCAACCAAACATCGCACCAATCGTTGGCGATTTAACGCCCGATGGCGCTGCCAGTCGCCAAGGCTTAAAGGTTGGTGACCGCATTACTGCCATTAACGGTGAAGAGATTGGTGATTGGATCAGTGCCACGCGTATCATTCGTGATAGCCCTGAGACTTTGCTGAGTTTCACCGTGCTGCGTGACGGCAAGTCGGTACAGTTATCCATTATGCCGCAAGGTAAAAAAGACAATTTAGGTAACGATTACGGGCAAATTGGTGCTATGGTGGCACAGTCTGAAATCGTGATTCCTGATGCCTATAAGACCACCGTCGTTTACGGTCCTGGCGAGTCACTAGTTAAGTCATTTGAGAAGACGGAGCAGTTGGCAGTCATGACGGTGAGCTCAATGGGCAAGATGCTGTCTGGCATGATAGGTTTAGAGAATTTATCAGGTCCCATTACCATTGCAAAAGTTGCCAAACAAAGCTTTGATATTAGCTGGCAGATGGTATTATCTACAGCAGCTTTGATCAGTTTAAGCCTTGCCGTATTGAATCTTTTACCCATTCCAGTATTAGATGGTGGACATATTGTCTATTACGTTATTGAGCTGATACGCGGTAAACCACTCTCTGAAGGCGTGCAAATGGTTGGACTTAATATCGGTTTACTCTTGCTGGCAGGTTTCATGGTGTTAGCAATTGGTAATGATATCAGTCGGCTATTTTGACAAAGGATGCTGTCGCTTGGCAAGTAAGCCGCGATAGGCTAATGGTTGCGCCCTTATCAAGCATTGATGATTGAAGCGATACGGTGTTTATTTCATAATGTCGCCACTGTACTAATTTTATTTTTTAGTTTATTTTATGATGCGTTTTATATAAAGTGTCCTGAGTCTCCCACGCTGAAGTTTACGACTTTATGCGAAATGGGCTAGACAACACGTGCTTTTTACCTTAACTTAAGCAAGTTTTTTATTGACGGATAGTGTTTATGCGTACGCCTTTATTTATGAGCGCGGCTGGGTTGCCGTTAGTTGTAGCGATGATGAGTATGCCCGTTCAGGCTGCAGAATTTGTAGTGACTGACATTGGTTTCAATGGTCTACAACGCCTAACTCCTGATAGTCTCTATCCAGTTTTACCTATTACGGTGGGTGATACGGTTAATGATAGTAATTTGGCTGCCAGTATTAAGGCGCTATATGCGACTGAAAATTTCGCCGATATTCAAAGCCGTGTCGAAGGTGGCAAGCTGCGCTTTGATGTCGTCGAGCGTCCTATCATCGCTGAAGTCAACTTTGAAGGCAATAAACTCATCCCAAAAGAAGGGCTTGAACAAGGGCTTGGTAATGCAGGCTTGTCTGTCGGTGATGTGCTGAAACAAGCCACGTTGCAAGGCGTTGCCAACGAGCTACAGCAGCAATATATCAGTCAAGGTTATTACAATAGCAATATTGAAGTTGATCAAACGTTATTAGATGGCAATCGCGTAAAACTGGACGTGCGCTTTGTTGAAGGCAAGCCTGCTAAAGTCGTCGATATCAATATTATTGGTAATAAACACTTTAGTGATGAGCAGATAAAAGACGTTTTTGCGGTAAAAGAGTCGTCATGGACGCGTCTGTTGTCTAAGTCTGATCGCTATGCCAAAGAAAAACTGGCGGCCAGTTTAGAGAATCTAAAAGCCCTTTATCAAAATGATGGTTATGTGCGCTTTTCAGTAGACAATGCCGTACTTAACATTAGCGAAGATAAAAGTAGTGTGTTTATCGAAGTCAGCTTAAGTGAAGGCGAGCAATATCAGTTTGGTGACGTGAACTTCTTAGGTAAGCCAACCTTTGAAAATAATGAGCTAAAAGAGCTGGTTACTTTTGCACCCAATGAAAAATACTCACAAGCTAAGCTGGATGCTACAACGGCCGCACTTAAGAGTCGTTATGGTAATGAAGGTTATTATTTAGCCCAAATCAGACCGGTCCCGCGTATCAATGATGAAACTAAAGTAGTCGATGTCGATTACTATATTGATCCTGCGCGTCCTATTTATGTTCGCCGTATCAACTTCACGGGTAACTTAAAAACCCAAGATGAAGTGCTGCGCCGTGAAATGCGTCAGTTAGAAGGCGCACTTGCCTCTAGTGATAAGATTCAACTGTCACGTACACGCTTGATGCGTACCGGTTTCTTTAAAGGCGTCAATGTCGATGTCAAGCCCGTACCTAATCAGCCAGACCAAGTCGATGTGAATTATACGGTTGAAGAGCAGCCTTCTGGTAGCTCCACTATTGCTGCGGGTTACTCGCAAAGTGGTGGTGTGACGTTCCAGTTAGACTTGACCCAAAACAACTTTATGGGGACTGGTAACCGTGTGAAAGCGGCGCTATCACGTTCTGAGACGCGTGATTCTTATAGCTTGGGTTATACCGATCCTTACTTTACAGAAAACGGCGTGTCGCAAGGTATCAGCGCTTATTATCGTGAAACCAAGTACGATGACAGAAACGTCAGTAACTATGTCACCGATGCTTATGGTGCCACCCTGAACTATAGTTATCCTGTTGATGAAACCAAACGCGTGAGTGCGGGCTTGAACGTTGATAAAACTACTGTACGTGGTGGTAACCGTCTTGGCGTCTCAAACGTGCAGCAAATTATTGACGATGGCGGTACGTTTGAGCCCTTCAGCGGAGACTATGAAGGTCGTACTGGTTTTAAAAACGATTATCAAAGCTATAATTTACTATTTGGCTGGGATTACAGCACGCTAGATCGTCCTGTATTTCCAAATAAAGGCATGAGCCATACGGTCGATGCGACCATTGGTCTTGGTGATGCCAGTTATCAGAAACTGGTCTATCGCGGCAATATTTATCAACCTATCTATAAAGATTGGGTGGCGCGCGGTTATACCAAACTTGGTTATGGTAATGATTTGCCGTTTTATGAAAACTTCTATGCCGGTGGTTATGGTTCAGTACGTGGTTATGAAGCCTCAACGCTTGGGCCTAAATCGCAAAGCTACTATGATGCGGTTAGTAAAGAGCCAGGCTCATTGAAACCAGAAGAGATTGGTGGTAATGCGTTGGTTAGCTTTGGTACAGAACTGATTTTACCAATGCCATTTAAAGGTGATTGGGCAGATCAGGTACGTCCGGTACTGTTTGCTGAAGGCGGTCAAGTATTTGATACGACAGATAAAGAAGACCGCACCTTTATCGATCCGGCTACTGGAAAAGATACCGGTGTACCATTATTAACCCAAGATAATAAGATGCGTTTTAGTGCTGGTTTAGGTGTCACTTGGTATACGCCAATTGGTCCGATTTCTCTCAGTTATGCGGTGCCGATCGGTGACAAAGAAGGCGATGAAACTGAAAAAGTTCAGTTCCAAATCGGTAACACTTTTTAGTCCAAAGAATCTATGTAAAATCATTTAATTGTTTTAGTTTATGCAGCTAAATAAATTAATTAATAGACAATTAAACTTTAGCAGGTCGCCAAGATGATATCTCAACTTGGCGACCATCTTATTCATACCCATACTAACAACCACTATACTAATAACAATTATGATAACGATTGAGCAACTCATCACTCGGATTGAGCAGCGTCAACCTGTTCTTAACAAGGGCGAACTTAGCGCTGCACAATTATGTCTAAATTTAGACGGTGTTGGTAATTTAACGACCGCCAATCCGCAGCAATTAAGTTTCTTAGCCAATCCGCATTACCTTCCTAGCTTAGCAAACAGTCAGGCAGGGGCAGTGCTGACCACGGCAGAACATCATGATAAAGTTGCCAAAACTGCCGTTGCATTAGTCGTTGCTGCGCCTTATTTGGCTTATGCTAGCGCCAGTCAACTTTTTGCTCATCAGCCATCGAAAAGCGGTATTCATCCTAGCGCCATAATCGCTGAAAGCGCAGTGATTGGTAATGGAGTGACTATTGGGCCTTTTTGTGTCATTGGCGAACGGGTGCAAATTGGTGACTGTAGTGCGCTTGAGGCAAATGTGGTTATCGAAGCAAATACCACGATTGGCAGCGATTGTGTGCTCAAATCGCAAGTGGTCATCGGACACGATTGTGTACTTGGTAATCATGTAAGATTGCACGCTGGGGTTAGCGTAGGGGCTGAAGGTTTCGGCTTTGCCCCTACGAGCAACCCTAGTACTACTGGTTGGGAGCGTATTGCTCAGCTAGGACGTGTGGTGATTGGCAATCATGTACGGATTGGGAGCCAAACCTGTATCGATCGCGGCGCTATTGATGATACGGTAATTGGCAATCATGTTATTATTGACAACCTGGTACAAGTCGCCCATAACGTGCGTATCGGTGATGGTACTGCCATCGCGGCGCAAACTGGTATCGCAGGTAGTACGACGATTGGCAAGCGCTGCATTATAGGGGGCGCTGTTGGCATTACTGGTCACATTGACATTACTGATGATGTGACATTATCTGGCATGACCATGGTGACAAAATCCATCACAAAGGCGGGCTCATACTCTTCTGGAACAGCCGCCATGCCGACTGCCAATTGGCGGCGCGCAGCGGTACGTTTTCGCCAGCTTGGTCGTGAATAATCCAGCATGACCGGTACAGCATGACTAGCACAGCGTAATTAATACCTGACAATGAATGCTTAATTAACACGACAATCAATTATTTATAAAGTTTAAAAACACAGCAACGCTTAAAGACAAAGTAAAGCTTAGCATATAGCAAGGAAGCCCCATTATGAGCATAACTGATATTGATAGACCTACTGATGAAGACATCAAAAGTTTGGCGGAACAAGGTTTAACATTACCCTTAACCTACCATACCCTAAAGCATTATCTGCCGCATCGTTATCCATTTATGCTGGTCGATAGAGTAATATCTTGTACCCCTGGTGAATGTATTACCGGTATCAAAAATGTGACCATTAACGAAGAGTTTTTTAATGGGCATTTTCCTGATGAGCCGATTATGCCAGGTGTCTTGATGGTTGAGTCGATGGCGCAGGTATCCGGTGTTCTTGGTTTTATCAGCGCCGGTTTGACGGCAGAAGACGGTTATCTGTATCTGTTTGCCGGGGTGGATAAAGTGCGTTTTAAGCGCCGTGTTATCCCTGGTGACCAGCTGATTATCCGTGCCAAAACCGTGATGCAAAAGCAGGGTATTTATAAGTTTGATTGTACCGTCCACGTCGAAGATGAGCTTGCTGCTAGCGCTCAGATTATGATTGCACGTCAGGAACAATAAAGTATTTCTATAGACGTTGCACAGCGGGTCGGTGAGATTGTTTAGACCTGCTGGCTGCCGCGAATAGTAAAGATTAGCGTTATATTTATATTTTAGACAGAATGATAGTTTTAGACACAGTGTTTTTTAAACAGAGCTGGTATTAGGGTGATTATTAACGCTAAACTGTCTGTATTTGTTTTACCATTTACTCGCATCAGATGATACAAAGGCCCTCATTATGAGTCAGATCCATCCAACAGCACTCATCTCACCGTCCGCTAAGATTGATGAAACTGCCACCATTGGTCCTTATTGTATTGTCGGTGATGAAGTTTCCATTGGCGCCCATACGGTTTTACACCGTCATGTGGTCGTGGCACGACTGACGCGTATCGGTGCGTACAATCAGTTTTATCAGTTTGCCAGCATCGGTGAAGACCCACAAGATTTGAAATACGCTGGTGAGCGTACGTGGCTTGAGATTGGCGATCATAATACCATTCGTGAAGCCTGTAGCTTACACCGTGGTACTGAGCAAGACGGCGGCCTAACTAAGATTGGCAATCATAATCTTTTGATGGTCAATACTCATATTGCCCATGATTGCCTAATTGGCGATCATAATGTGTTGGCCAATAACGTTGGCATTGCAGGCCATGTGACCATTGGTAATCATACGATTATCGGTGGTAATTCCGGTATTCATCAGTTTTGTACCGTTGATGATTACAGTTTAGTCGGGGGCGCAAGTCTTATTCTAAAGGACGTGGCTGCTTTTACCATGGTATCTGGCAATCCTGCGAAAGCACATGGTCTAAATGTCGAAGGTATGCGCCGTAAAGACTGGTCTAAAGAGACGATTGATGTCTTGCGTCAAGCGTACCGTACTGTTTATCGTTCAGGCTTAACGACGGCTCAAGCGCTAGAGATTTTGAAAGAAGAGCTGTTACCACAAGAACCAAAAATTGCATTGCTAATCGATTCGCTGCAAAAAAGTCGCCGCGGCGTTGTGCGTTAATATCATTTAACTAAATATATAAGCAGTAGATAGAAGCAATAGCTAAAACCAATATCAAGCAGCCATATATAAAACATATATAAGAAATGCTGCAACTGACGTCTTACATATAAACCTAGAACCGGTAAACTCTTGTAAGTTGTTCCTAAAAATATAAAAAGCCATAACTATTAGTTATGGCTTTTTATATTTATCGCTACTTGACTTTTTTGGTTGCTTAGCAGAAACTGAGCGTTTACGATATTGTAAACAATTCTTTCATAATGTTGCTAGACGTGTCACATTGACCCGTTAATTAAATTACCGCATAAAATAGTGGGTGATTTATAATAATCAAGGAAGATTATAAGTAGCATTAATTGAGGCATGAGGAAGGCAAAATGGCTATTAATAAACAAGAACATGCTCAGTGGAGCTCAAGTTTTGGCTTCGTACTGGCAGCAGTAGGATCGGCAGTTGGTTTAGGAAATATCTGGAAGTTTCCCTATATGGTTGGGGAGAGCGGTGGTTCAGCTTTTGTTATCGCCTATTTATTTTGTCTTGCCCTTATTGGTTTTCCAATTTTGGTTGCAGAATGGTTGATTGGTCGCCGCGGGCAAAAAAACCCTATCAATACGTTTTCTGATGTCGCGGCAAGCGAAGGCAAATCGCGCAGTTGGGGTATTGTCGGTGCGACCGGTATCTTAGGTGGCTTTTTAATCCTATCGTTTTATAGTGTCATCGGTGGTTGGGCGCTTAATTATATTACCAAAGTTGGTTCAGGAAGCTTTGCGGGTCAAGATAGTGACTCTGTCGCTGCAACCTTTGATGCGATGTTGGCGTCAGCGGGCACCCTAACTATCTGGCATACGGTTTTCATGGTCATTACCGCCTTGATTGTTGGCGTGGGTGTGACGAAGGGTATTGAAAACACCGCTAAAGTTCTCATGCCATTATTGGGTGTGATTTTATTCGTTATCGTTGGTTATAACGTCATGAACGGCGGTTTTGGCGAAGCGGTTAACTATCTGTTTGCTCCAGACCTTAGTAAGTTAAATGCCGACGTCATGCTAGCGGCACTCGGACATGCTTTCTTTACGCTGTCTATCGGTATGGGTATTATGGTAGCTTATGGCTCTTATCTGGGTCGTGATGTCAATCTATTAAGCACCGCGCGTACGGTGGTAATTTTAGATACCGTGATTGCCTTGGCTGCTGGTTTGGCCATTTTCCCAATCATCTTTAACAATGGTCTTGATCCTGCTTCAGGCCCTGGTCTTATCTTTGTCAGTCTGCCAATCGCGTTTGGTAGCATGGGTGCTGGTGCTGTCATTGGTACATTGTTCTTCTTATTGATTACCTTTGCCGCCGTAACGTCATCAATCTCGTTACTTGAGCCAACGGTTGAGCTTTTAGAAGAGCGTACGCCAATGAGCCGTACGGTATCGACCATCGTGGCCAGTATTGCGGTTTGGTTACTAGGTATCGCAGCCTTGTTGTCATTCAACTTATGGGCTGACTTTACCATTATGGGTAATGGTATTTTTGATGTGCTAGACAAACTGACCAGTAAATTCATGTTGCCTTTGACCGGTCTTGCGGCGATTATCTTTGTCGGTTGGCAAATGGATCAGCGCAGCATCCAGCAAGAGCTTGGATTGTCGAATTTCACTTGGCAGTTATGGCAAATCGTTGCTAAATTCATTGCACCTATCGCGGTAATCATTGTTTTTGTGACCACTTTAATGAGCTAATGGATAGACTTTCTCTTACTTATTAATAGTATTAGTATTCTAAGTAATAAAAATTCCAGCTAAACAAAAAGGGCTTAAGATTAATCTTAAGCCCTTTTTGTATGTTAACTAATCTAATCAATAGCCGTTAAGTGTCTCGAATAGTCCTAACAACGCCTAACGTAAATTAAGTTCAGGAACCGTCTGTCCGCGTTTACTATAAAATTCATTCACGAATTCATCAAAGGCATCTTGTTCAATCGCGTCTCTGATACCTTGCATCAAACGTTGGTAGTAACGTAAGTTATGAATGGTCGCTAATTGCGCACCTAGCATCTCTTTACATTTATTAAGATGAGATAAGTAAGCACGGCTAAAGTTTTGGCAAGTATAGCAATCGCATTCAGGGTCTAATGGACCTTCGTCCGTGCGATATTGGCTGTTGCGTATACGTACCACGCCTGCGTTTTCAGCGTCGCCTGCGACAAAGTAATGACCATTACGCGCGTTACGGGTCGGCATGACGCAATCGAACATATCGACGCCGCGGCGTACGCCTTCAACGAGGTCTTCAGGCTTACCAACACCCATCAAATAGCGCGGCTTGTCAGCTGGCATATCATCTGCAATATAGTCTAAAACGTCTATCATCTCTTCTTTTGGCTCGCCAACAGACAAACCACCGATGGCATAACCATCAAAGCCAATCTCAAGCAGACCTTCAAGAGATTGCTTACGTAAATCGGCATACATACTGCCTTGGATAATGCCAAATAACGCATTGGTATTGCCAAGTTTATTATGCTCATCAACGCAGCGCTGTCCCCAGCGTAGTGATAACTCTAGAGATTTTTTGGCTTCATCATGAGTAGCAGGATAGGGCGTACACTCATCGAACTGCATGACGATGTCTGAGTTCAAGCTATATTGAATCTGCATCGATTTTTCTGGCGATAAAAATACTTTTGCGCCATCAATAGGCGATTTAAAGTTAACGCCTTCTTCGGTAATTTTACGCATCGCACCCAGACTGAATACTTGGAATCCGCCTGAATCAGTAAGGATAGGTTTATCCCAATGCATAAATTTATGCAGACCACCAAATTTATCAATGATATCCGTACCGGGGCGCAGCCATAAATGAAAAGTATTGCCCAAGATAATATCAGCGCCAATCGCTTCGATATCACGAGGTAACATACCTTTAACGGTACCGTAAGTACCTACAGGCATAAAGGCCGGCGTTTGTACATCGCCATGATTGAGATGAACCGTACCACGGCGCGCACGCGTGATGCCGCTGGCCGTTTTATGTAAGACAAATTGCATAAGTTAACCGCTATTTAAGCTAAGAAAATAGCGCCAATTATAGCATTGTTAGGCATTTTTTTGGACATCGATATTTAAGGTAGCGTCAATTTGAATAGATAGCAAAAGAAGCTATAAAATAGCCTAAGCATATTTAAAGTTAATTTAAAAGATCAATCTTTTTTATTGCCACGCTATAACCAAAAGACACAGACAGTTCTGCCAAGATATTGCTACAGTAAATAAAGAGCTGCTGCAAATTAAGTAGTATTGAAGCCTATTTTTGCACGGCGGAGAAATAGTATGAGCAAAGCAACCTACCTATCGTCGAAACATTCGCTTTTAAATGGAACGCTATTAAGTGGCGTGTTATTAACCAGTACATTATTGTTACCAGGAGCAGCTATGGCAACCGAAGAGCCAAAGTATACGATTTTGTCGCAAACAGATGAGTTTGAATTGCGTCGTTACGGTGAGCAGTTGGCAGCACAGACTTGGGTATCTGGTGACCAAAATGAGGCCAGTCGTAAAGGGTTTAAGATATTAGCGGACTATATCTTTGGTAATAATACGGCATCAAACGGGGAGAGTCGTAAAATCAGTATGACAGCGCCCGTCGCCATGAAGTTTGAAGAAAAGCAATCTGACACTAAGAAAAATGGCGCGTCGCAAAAAATTGCGATGACCGCACCTGTGTCTATTAAACAAGAGCACCAGCAACAGACTGATGATAAATGGCGCGTACAATTTACCATGCCAAGCCAATACACTATGCAAACGCTACCCAAACCTAACAATCCAAATATCGAGATTGTAGAAGTGCCAGCGCAAACTTATGGCGTTATTAAGTTTTCAGGATTGGCTGGTGCTGAAAAGGTTGCTGCTAAAACTGAAGAGTTGCAATCTTGGATGCAGGCGCAAAAATTAACCATAACAGGTACACCTGAATTGGCACGTTACAATCCACCTTGGACACTACCGTTTCTGCGTCGCAACGAAGTGATGATTGCTTATCAGTCCAAATGACCCATTAATAACAAAAATGACTCAAAAAAAAGACAGCAAGCGCTGTCTTTTTCTATTTAAGCTTAAGCCGATTAATTTAGCTGTTTTGCTCGCGGATGATATTTAGCATACGGCGTAATGGCTCAGCTGCGCCCCATAACAACTGGTCGCCGACAGTGAACGCGCCTAGATATTCAGGACCCATATTAAGCTTACGCAGGCGTCCTAGGGCGACCGTCAAAGTACCGGTCACTGCTACAGGTGTCAAACGGTTGATAGTCGCTTCTTTATCGTCTTCGACCACGTCTAACCACTGATTACCGCTGTTTTTCAATGCCGCTTCGATTTCTTCTAGCGGGATGTCTTTTTTAAGTTTAATCGTTAAACCTTGAGCATGACAGCGCATGGCACCCACGCGGACACACATACCGTCGATAGCAATCTTATCTGCTTCAGAATTACCAAGGATTTTATTGGTTTCAACACCGCCTTTCCATTCTTCACGTGACTGTTTGTTTTCTAACTGCGCGTCGATATAAGGGATCAAGCTACCTGCTAGTGGTACGCCAAAGTATTGCTTTGGAAAGTTATCTGAGCGCTGAGTTTGGGCGATTTTTTTATCAATCTCAAGGATGGCGCTGGCAGGATTGGCAAGCTCATCTTTAACGGCATCATGGAGTACGCCCATACCTTCGATAAGCTCGCGCATGTTGTTGGCACCAGAGCCACTTGCTGCTTGATAGGTCATGGCGCTGACCCATTCGACCCAGCCTTTATTAAATAACTCACCAATCGCCATGAGCATCAGTGATACGGTGCAGTTACCACCAATAAAGTCTTTTTTACCATTTGCCAGCGCACTATCAATGACACTGCGGTTGACGGGGTCAAGAATAATGATGCTGTCGTCTTCCATGCGTAAGGTGCTTGCCGCATCAATCCAGTAGCCAGTCCAGCCGCTATCGCGGAGTGGTTGATGTACTTTTGAGGTGTAGTCGCCACCTTGGCAGGTAATAATCACATCACAAGCAGCAAGTGCTGCAATATCATGAGCATCTTTTAGTTGGCTGGTCTTGATACCATCAAAGCTTGGTGCGTCGCCGCCGGCGTTACTGGTTGAAAAAAAAACCGGTGTCATACCGTCAAAGTCTTTTTCTTCACGCATACGTTGTATCAATACTGACCCGACCATACCGCGCCAGCCTACCAAGCCTACTGTTAAATTACTCATGAAACTTAATCCTTTTTACAATAAATTGTTGCATCGCCAACCAATAACAATGCCGTGAATAGCCCCAAAAAGCAAGGTTTTTTAGAGAATTTCCAGTGTTTTATAAACACTAGATATAATGTTCACTATCACGCTGAGTGATAATTATAAATATAATTTCAATAAAGCTTGCAGCTTATTATGCAGCGAACTATTTATGACAGTTATTGTTTAGCAAAGTGGCAGTTTATCAAGCGCTTTAGATTGTAACTTTTTATAGTGGCTATAGCGTAATTTATGTTCAATAGTAGGCGTTGCGGTCATGAAATGCTAAAGTAAGCAGCGGCTATTAATGTTGATATTAAAAGTTTAAATATCGACAATTTGGATAGCAAAGACATTAAATAAGTTTAATATCAGTTAGTAAAGGTAATTAATCAATATCATCATTGGCTTCACCATTCATTTAAGAAACGGTCGATACACATTATGGATTTCTCCCTATTATATTATGGCGCACAGTGGTTAGCGGGGCTAATCGCATTTGTTACCATTTGGGGCTGGCTACCACTTGATAATTGGTGGGTGCGCGGCGTTGAGTTCCCACGTATCCAAATTATGATATTGGGCATCATTGCATGGGTCGGTATGCTGGCATTTGGCTCGGAATGGCAGCTTGGGCAGTGGCTGCTATTTATCGTTTTGAGCATCACTTTGGCCTTTCAGCTGCGTATGGTATTGCCCTATACCAAACTGTGGAAAAAAGAAGTAAAAAATGCCAAGGATAAGCCGGAAGTTCAGGAGTGTCAGTTAAAAATCATGGTCTCAAATGTGTTGACCCCTAATGATGAGACCCAAAAACTGGTTGATTTGGTCAAAGACAAACAGCCTGATATCTTAATAACTTTAGAAACCGATGAGAAATGGGAAACAGCCCTCAATCAAATTGAAGCAGATTATCCTTATACGGTAAAAGTACCGTTAGACAATCTGTATGGGATACACCTGTATTCCAAGCTTGAGCTGATAAATCCTGAAGTTAAATATTTGATGATAGACGACATACCTTCTATTCATACGCAGATGCGCTTGCAAGGCGGACAAATCATTTGGCTTTACTGCTTGCACCCGATGCCACCAAGCCCGACAGAAGCGGATAAATCTACGACTCGCGATGCTGAGCTACTGATGGTTGGAAAACATATTAAAGAGAATAACCAGACCGCTATCTTGGCGGGTGATTTAAATGATGTTGCTTGGTCAAAAACCACCCGTCGTTTTCAGCGTATCTCGGGTTTGTTAGATCCACGTATCGGGCGCCATTTTATCAATACCTTTCATGTTAAGTACCCATTTTTACGCTGGGCATTAGATCATATTTTCCACAGTGCGTGCTTTACCGTGGTCGATATCAAGCGCATGCCGTCTATCGGCTCTGATCATTTTCCGGTGATGACCACGCTACAATATGAGCCAGAGCAGGCGAGTAAACAACAAAGCAATGCGCCTACCGAAAAAGCAGAAGATGTCAAAGAGGCAAAAAATACCATCGAAGCAGGCAAGAAAGAGGGCTGTAAAGTATCAAAAGAGCACGCAGAAGCAGAAGAGAAGAGCGATTGCTAAGATGGTTCAAGTACTTTTATAAAGGGCTCGCATTAAACAATTGCGACGTAAGCAAATGCTTACGCTAAATAAGGTCATTAGCCTCTATGCGTTCTTAACCAATTGGCCTAGAATACAACCATCAACACAAGGATACGCAAGGATGTAGTGTTGAGGTAGTACTAATAAAAGCACAGGTCAGCCCGCTGTCTTATAGAGTACTGTTTGTGACTTAGGATGAGTCAACACGGAAGAGATAATAACAATAATATGAAACGCCATAGCCCTGAACCCATCGCCCTAGGTTCGGGGCTTTTCTTTGTGTGCGATTTTTTATCATTATTTGAAAATATTATAGCGCGCTACTGGTGTAAATTTTCCTTCCTTGCTTTTTATGCCTATACCTATACAGAGGCTGCGTAAAATTTATACTCGTAGTATGGTGTTTATTTTATAGTGCATTAAATATGGAATAAAAAAGTAAGTATATTTGAGTTAACACTATTTCTTATTCGATAAAAAAGGGCATATGCATTGGCATATACCCTTTTTTTATAAAGCACTTTAACTCATACTTGATTAAGTTAATCCTAACTAACCAAGTACCTGAATGTAAGCGCCGGCACGTAACTCTTGTAGCCAGTCTTCTTTGGCTTGTGGGGCAAGACGCTGATATAGCGCTTGGCGTGCCATATTACGACGATACTCATCGCTGACATCTTGTTGACGCTTACCTTCGACTTTTAAGATATGCCAGCCAAATTGCGTTTTGAATGGTGCAGAATAATCGCCGACCGCAGTATTTTTCATCATCGCTTCAAACGGACCAATCATTTGCTCTTCACCAACCCAATCCAAATCGCCACCGCGTCCTGCTGAGCCGGGATCATCTGAATAAGTCGAGGCTAGGCTAGCAAAGTCAGCGCCATTACGTAATTGAGCATAGAGATCATTGATTTTTTGTTCAGCAAGGGCATCCGTTTGCAGCTCATCGACTTTGACTAAGATATGGCGCGTATTCCATTGCGGTACTAGCATGGTATCACTGGATTTTTTATCAGCCAGTTTAATGATATCAATGCCTTCAGGCGTGATTAAAGGCGCACTCACAGCACCGACCTCAAGTTTGGTGATTTCGCTTGCCAGTTCAGTCGGTAAGGCTGCCGCTTTATGAAAGCCCATATCGCCACCCTGCAACTGAATAGGATAGCTGCCTTGGCTTGCTGCGATAGCTTCCGTCACATCAGCATTTGGTGCTTGCAGGCGTGTACGTAGACGCTGCGCGACTTTTAATGCCTCATTACGTTGAGCTTCTGACAAGCGGCTATAGTCATCCATATATGGGATACGCACGTGGACAGTTTGATATTCGCTTTGACTTAAACGCTTGGCTTCAGGAGATGCCAAAAATGCATCGATATCTTGTTCACTGATACGTACACGGCTAGAGATTTGGCGTTGTTGCAAGGCTTGGATAGCGGCATCTTCAATCAATTGCGCGCGTAAGGTGGCATAGCTGCCCGGTTTTGCAGCGTCTAAACGTTGCTGCAGCGCACCAATGCTATTAAGTCCTTCCGCTTGGGCGATTTGAGCCAAGCGTTGATTGATGGCGGCTTCATCAGGATTTAAGCCAACACGTTTGACCAAAGACAGCTGTAATTCGCGCAAGATAAGAGCGTTTAACACTTCAGACTGTAGCTGTGCTGAATTGGCAATCGGTTCACCAGCCGCTTGAGCACGTGCTTGGGTTTGCGCGATAGCAGCGATTAAATCACTTTTTAAAATAGCATTTTCATTAATCAATGCAATGATGCCGTCTGTACTATTGGCAGGCGTCAAACGGTTCACGCTATTTTGTCCAGCTGCGGCATTTGCTTGAGCTGCTTGGGAGGCTTGTGCTTTTGCAGGCTTCACGGTTGCTGCTTGTGCGCTAAAACTTAGGGCAATAGCGCCAGTCATAGTCATAGAAAGCAATACAGCTCGGCTAGTTTGACCTAAAGAAAAAAATCTCATGATGCTCCTCATCAATGTCATTGCATCGGATGGTAATCGGTTAAGCCTATTGACGATACTTTGAATATTCAAGTAGCGGCTAAGGTTGTCTATAATAAATAGGGTAAAAACAATGTTGTAGACTGTTATATCACAAATAACAGTCTATAAATAATGCCATCAATCATACGTTAATCTAATCGTATAGACGATGCTTTATTAATCCTTCCATGCGCTTTGAACGGGCTCAAATCCTAACACTTTATCAGAAAGCAAGCGCGTTAAACGGCTGCTGCCGCTACCAAGACCGTTAAGTCTGATTTCTGCCATAATCGCTTGCGTTGGTTTGTCTTTGATATTTAAGTCATTATAGTAACGACGACCATAAACGGCAAAACCAAAACAGCAATCCTCATAATCGACACCAATTAACGAATCAAGCATCTTATCACGATTATAATCATACTGACCTTGCGCCAATACGCGCCAGTTATTATTAATAGGGAACACGGCTGACGCGGTAAATGCTGACAAGGGTAATTGGTCGGTGTTTTCATCACGCATACGCTTCACAAAACCGACGTTAAATAAGCTGTTGTCAGACGGCTGATAACGCAGCTCGGTGGTGATATAGTTTAAATCATAGCTATTGGTAAGCGCGCCACTCATATCTATCCAGACGTTATTATAAGGCTGGGTACTGGTATCCCATACCATCCCTGAAGACGATGATGTCAGGATAGGTTTCTCTTCATCAAGTGTCACGCGTCCATCATCGATGTAAAACTGCTCTGCAATGCTACCATCAAAACGTGTCACACCCGTTGCATCGATGTAACGATAGTTAATACCGGGGGTAAAGGCCTGCAAATCTTGCAAACGATCATGACCTAAAAACCAGCTGTCCGAAAAAAGCTGCTCATAGTTAATAGAGGCAACACGGGTATTAAAGTTAGGAATCTCGTTTTGGTCTTTATAGGGCGAATAGGTGTATTTTAAGCGCGGACTTAATAAGCGATAACCGCCCAAGGTATCGTCAAATGCACCAAAAGGTGAACCTGCTTGATAAAAGTGCAAACCGGCGTCAATACTGGCCTGTGGCACCAATACTGACTGGCTGCCATCGTCTTTATTAAGCTCGTTATCTGCTAAGCTGTCTTCATCATAAGAGGTATACAGATGCTGTAAGCTGAGCTTAGGTTTAATATAGCCCCAAGATCTTTCCATGGGGTAAACGGCGCTGAGTTTATTATAAATCCGCGTGCCACTTTTTTCATTTTCAGAGCCGTCATCGATAGACTTTTTAAAATAAGCGGTATCACTAACGCCGGTGATATCAAAGCTTTTTGCCCACGGTAAACGATAATCAAGCTTGAGCTGCGGCAAGCGCGAATAAGGTTTATCTTTATCTTGTAATACCTGTCCATTATTGGTGATGGCGTCTAGAGTCTGAAAAGTTTCTACCTTTAACTCGCCATTGACATAATCATTATAGTAATTAACCCGCGCACTGCGTGGTAGGTTTAAGGTATTGTCTGATAAACCTAAGGTATCAAAGTCATTGAGATAGTCTGCATCAGATACATAACTGTATTTTGCATCACCACTTAAGCGCGGAATGCTTTTAGATGACCAATAATGTTCATAAAACAAACTGCTGCGATCTTCGCCGTCATACTCTTTATCATTGGGCAGATATGAGCCATTAAAAATACCTTCGCCATATTCTTCAGTCAAATAACGAAATTCACCTGAGAGCATCGGGTTACGATTGGTATAAACACGGGTATTAAGGGTCGCATCATAGTTCGGCGCTAAATTAAAGTAATAAGGTACATCAACCTCAAGACCACTTTCGCTACTGATACTAGCATTGGGCAGTAAAACTCCGCTACTGCGTCGATTGTCTATAGGAAAGTTAAAATAAGGCAAATAGAAGACAGGCACATCAGCGATACGGAAGGTCGTATTATAAGCTTCGCCGCGACCGGTTTCGGTATCTAAGTCGATACTTTTGGCATCAAACTGCCATTTTCGGTTGGTGGGCGGGCAAGTGCTGAACATCACCTCATCAAGCTCGTATTGTGTCTCATTCGGTCGATTTAAGCGCTTGGCATAACCGTGTGCTTGTAGCTCTACACTGGCAAAGGCCACGTCTTTGGCCGTTGATTGTCCCGTCTCAGTATTATAATTTAAGCTGTCAGCAACCCCAATGAGACCACCTTTTGACGCTTTATCAGTAAGGCTGGTCTTATTATTTTTGCTATTATTGCTTTGAATGTTTCCAGCTTGGGGTGGAATAGTGGATGAATTGCCATTGGAAGTGGCTTGGTCGGTAAACATCACTTTACCTTGCGCCGCTGCCACGCCATTGGTTAAGTCTAGAACAATCTTGTCCGCTTCGATATGCTGGGTGCCTTGGTCAACTATGACATTGCCTGATAGCTCGGCATAATCGACATTATCATAGTAACCATAATCCGACTCGGCAAATAGCGGTGCTTGATTATTCGGAATGCCGTTTAGATTGGGTGCTGGCTGGCCATTACTCTCGCCTGTTTCATTAACCGCTCGTTGATAATTGGGGTTTTTCTTGGGGTAGACCCATTGACCTTCGCAGCGTTGGGCGCTGTCGATGGTATTTGGTAGCAGCTTTAAGTCGTTGCCTACGGGCGGAATGGTTTGCGCGGTAAACGTATTTTGAATATCATTTTGGTTGTTATCTGCTACATTATCATTGCTATTATTGTTTAACGTTGCAGGGTCAGTTTCAGGCGTTAATTCATAAAATTCTGCCAAGCGTCTGAGGCTTTCTTGGATGCTTTCATCACTGTCGTTAACTTGGCGGCTGTTAACTTTAGTCTCAGCTGTAGTAATATTATTTACTGGCGCAGCGGTATTTTTTTGATTGTTGTCATTAGCATTGGCATTGGCATTATTACTATCACTGCTGTCATTAATTTCTGTGACATCTATACTGGCATTATAATTGTTATTATCTAAAGCATTATAATTGTTATTATCTAAAGCATCATCATTGTCAAAGGTAGGATTAGTGGCTACAGAGTTATTTGTCCCTATATGATTAGCACTAGCTGCTGCATTTTCTATTGCTATGTTGTCAGTTAATCCATTGGTATTGTTATAGCCCGTATTTTGCTTATAATCGCTTTGATAACTGACGTCTTGATTGACAGTATTAATGTTGTTATTGATATTGTTATTGACGTCAGCCGCAACCTTTGGGGCATAAGCGCTAGCACTATCGACCGCTAACGGCTCAGTGGTCTGCGTATCTATCTGTGCATCATTATTAATAGCGGCACTGACGGCTAGGCTTGATAAGCCTAAGGCGCCAAATAAAATCAAACGGATGCTTTGGTAAAGCGGAGAATATAACAAGGGCACACCTATGTATGATTGTAGAGCCTATTGGATTGCGATCATTGGATTACTAGGAGTATTTTAGCGATATTTAACGGCTAATAAACCAGTAATTCATACGATAATCTCGAAAATCAGAACGTTTTACGTATAATGACGACTAATCATAGTCAAAAAAAACCAAATCAGCTACACTATTTAGCAAAATTTATCATATAGCTAAATATAACTGGGCGAGCTATTGTTAATAGACAGCTCAGATAGTAGCTTATAGACAGACTAGATCTATACTGAGTAATATAATATGGCTCGATGCATTAATTAACTTGCTTAGAGCCGTTGTTAGGCTAAGCCAAGCGCTTCCTATTTTAACAACTATTTGCCCCACTTATCACTACTTTAGTCATTTACGACTGATATTTAACCTGCGATGTTTTTTATGACCGATAAAACTATGTTAGAACCTAGCGTACCCGCTACTCGCCAGCAGCAATTAGAACAATGGCTGCAAGAAGTATTTGCCAATCAACCATTCATTCTTGATAGTTTGCCCGGTGACGCCAGCGCACGCCAATATCACCGTATCCAGCTACTTGACAATAATGAGGTAGAAACGGCGCGCTATATTGTCATGGATTCTGCTGATGAACAAGAGGCGTTGCAGCAGTTTATTAATGTGGCAAAACTGATGTCACCGGCAATCAATGTCCCAACGCTGGTCGCTCAAGATATAGAAAAAGGCTTTTTGGTATTACAAGACTTTGGGGCGGTAGAGTTTGCGCATCTATTAGTAGATGCGCCGCCTGTACAGATTAATGATTATTATCAATTGGCGATGCGTACTTTGGTTGACTTGCAAACAGTGCCAGTAGCCACCGCAAAAGCTGAGCACCAATTGCCAGATTATGATACGGTACTTTTAACCCGTGAGATGGATTTGTTTAGCGAATGGTTTATCCCTTATATTGGCGTGGAGCTTGAAGAGACGCTATGGGAAAATCTTAAAGCTGTTTTGATAGCTGAGATTTTGGCACAGCCGCAGGTGATAGTGCATCGTGATTATCACAGTCGCAACCTTATGCAAGACCAGGCAGATCATACGCGCTTAGGCGTCATTGATTTCCAAGATGCGGTAGTAGGCTCGTATACCTATGATTTGGTATCGTTAGTACGAGATGCCTATGTAGAATGGCCGGAGAGTCAAATCACAAGTTGGGTGCAGGATTGTTGGCAATTACAAAAGCAGGCAGGGCTTGTGACCGCTGATAATGCGGCTCAGTTTGAAAACGATGTCAATGTCATGGGCGTACAACGGCATTTAAAAGTGTTGGGTATTTTTATCCGTTTATTTGAACGTGATGGAAAGAGTCGCTATTTGGCCGATATCCCAAAAGTCATGCGTGACTTGATTTTTGAGCTAGAATGGCTGGCAGAATATGGTAATCCTGATATGAAGCAGGCAGTCGGCCCGTTTAATGAATGGTTGCGAGAGATTATCTTGCCTGCTTATCAAAGTAAATTTGTGCAACAATATATCTAAATAAATACATCTAAATAGCATTAATAAAGTAAAAGTGGTTAAAACATTAACCGCCTTTATAGTGTTTAAAAGTCAATAATTAACAATAGACAGCCAACAATAAGGAGCGCGTATGTCGGTAATAACGCAAGCAATGATTTTGGCGGCTGGCAAGGGTACGCGCCTGCGTCCGCTAACACTTGAGACGCCAAAGCCTTTGGTTGAAGTCGGCGGGCAACCACTGATTGTCTGGCATATTAAAGCGCTACAAGCTGCTGGCATTACTGATATTACTATTAATGCGTCATGGCTTGCGGATAAGCTGATGCAGGCACTGGGCGATGGAGCCGAATATGGCGTCAAGCTCCATTGGTCGGTTGAAGATGATGAGCCGCTTGAGACGGCTGGCGGGATTTTTAACGCGCTACAAACAGGCAAGCTGCAAGATGCGCCCTTTATCTTAGTCAACTCTGATGTTTGGACGACCTATGATTTTGCTCAGTTGCAGGACTATACGCTGGGGCCTGACCAATTGGCTCATTTATTGTTGATTGACAATCCTGAGCATAACAATGGTGGTGATTTCGCGATCAATAATGGACTGGCAATCGAGCAGCCGATTGCTGATGCCGACAAATATACTTTTGCGGGTATCAGCGTGGTATCAGCTAGACTGGTCGATGGGCTGGTCTCAGGGCAGCCAGCGCCACTTGCACCACTGCTAAAGCAAGCAATGCTAAAATTTCAAATTACCGCTGAAGTAATTAAAGACAATTGGATAGATGTTGGTACGCCTGAACGCCTAATGCAAGTGAACGAATTTATCGAAACTCACGGCGTCGATGATCATCGCGGCGCATAAACTGTTCTACGACAGTTAAGATTCAAGCAAATAAAAAAGCAGGGCTGAATATTATAATATTCAGCCCTGCTTTTTTATGGATATAGGAATGTAGGTATAAGGATAAGTTTTAAACACCCATTGCCAGTTTAATTAACTGTGCAATGGTAAAGATAACCAAAAACCCCGCCACATATAAGCCAATAAACCATGCCCATTGTGACTGTTTTTTACTGAGCTTTTTCATAACTATTTCTCCGTAATCTCCTATAACGTATTCTTAAGCTCATTGAGCCAAGCACAGCTATTATCCATTATGTGCAATAGATAATAGCCAAGGCTATTCTGCTTTAATACATATGCTCATGGTCAGTTTTGCCCTTAAAGGTATAATAAGCAAAAGCGGTGTAGCTCAAAATGATTGGCAGCATAATACCGGCACCGATGAGCATAAAGGATAGCGAAGTATCGGCAGCAGCAGCTTCATAGATGGTCATCTGATACGGTACGATATACGGGAATATGGCAAAACAAACCCCGATATAGCCCATCAAAAATAGTGCGACAGTCAATAAGAACGGACGATATTCACGTTCGCTGGTCAGATCTTTACGCATCAAGAAAAATAACAGCACCACGATAATTGGCATCGGAGCAAGATACAGCAGACCTGGGAAACTAAACCAGCCTTCAAGCGCATCAATCCCTGAGAAATACATAAATACCGTTACCGCAATCATCGCCACAATTAAAGCAGAGAGCAGCCAGCCTGAGACTTTACGTGCCCATACTTGTAGGGTATGTTCGGTTTTAATAATCAACCACGTAGAGCCCAATAAAGCATAGCCAATTAATAGGGCAAAGCCACACATAATTGAGAAAGGTGAGAACCAATCAAAAGGACCACCGGTATATAAACGATTACTGGCTTCTAAACCTTGTACCAATGCCCCAAGCATAATACCTTGGGCAAAAGTCGCCACGACAGAGCCGATAAAGAAGAAACTATCCCACACATAGCGGTGCGAGGTGGCTTTAAAGCGGAACTCAAACGCCACGCCGCGCATAATCAGACCAAATAACATAAAGATGACGGGCAAATAAAGACCGGTCATAATGATGCCATAAGCGACAGGGAAGGCGGCGAATAAACCACCTCCGCCGAGCACTAGCCACGTCTCATTACCATCCCAAAAAGGGGCGATAGAGTTCATCATGCGGCTGCGGTTTTTATCGGAGCCCGCAAATGGAAACAGAATACCGCAGCCCAAGTCAAAGCCATCAAGCAAGACATAAATAAACACAGATAGAGCAATTAAGCCGCCCCAAATTAAGGGTAAATCTAATACATCACCATAGTTAAACATTAGCGTAACCCTCCATCATCGACATCGTCAGCAGGTTTATCCAAGTCGCCTTCACGCCCTTTGGTTTTATCAGCCGCCTGCTTATCACCGCTCAAGGTACGACCTTGTCCTTCAGTGACAGAATGCTCATAGAATTGATCTTCCGACGGATCTTCGTACGGTTTTGGTCCTTGGGCAATCAGACGTAGGATATAAAAACTGCCCGCCCCAAAGACAAAGACATATAGCACGATAAAGCCAATCAAGGTTGTCGCAACTTGCTGCGCCGCAACCGGTGACATACTTTCAGCGGTACGAATGACACCATATACTGTCCATGGCTGACGACCCGTTTCGGTCACAAACCAGCCAGCAAGTAGCGCGATAAAACCAAGTGGTGTCATCATCATCCATGCTCGGTGAAATAGCTTACTCTCAGGGTTGAACTGTTGTTTTTTAAAGTACTTATAAAGACTAAACAGACCGACGAGCAACATCAACATGCCGATAGCAACCATGATACGGAACGACCAAAAAACAATAGGAACGTAAGGTCGATCTTCTGGTGCCCAGTTCTTAAGTCCTTTAACTTCACCGTCTAATGAGTGCGTTAAAATTAAACCTGAGGCATAGGGGATTTTAATTTCGTAATGGTTTTTTTCCGCTTTTTGATCTGGGATGCCAAATAAGACAAGAGGCGCACCGCGCTCGTTTTCCCACAGACCTTCCATCGCCGCTACTTTAGCTGGCTGATGTTCTAAAGTGTTTAGACCATGCATATCACCAATCAGTACCTGTGCTGGTGCGACAAATATCGCCATAATCATCGCCATGCCTAGCATGACGCGACCGTGTTGTCGATGTTCAGCATGTTTTCTGGACTGTAGATAATAAGCACCAATACCACCAATCACAAAGGCGGTGGTCAAAAATGCTGCCGTCATCATATGCGCATAGCGGTAAGGGAATGATGGGTTAAAGATAATCTCAAGCCAATTGGTTGGATATAGCAGCCCATCAGCGCCCATCAAAAAGCCTTGCGGCGTTTGCATGAAGCTGTTGGCGGCCAAAATCCAAAATCCTGATATCATCGTACCGATAGCGACGATGGCGGTTGAGGCAAGGTGCATACGCTTACTTACCCGTCCCCAACCAAATAGCATAATGCCTAAGAAAGAGGCTTCTAAGAAAAACGCTGTCAATACTTCATAGGCGAGTAGCGGACCTAGGATATTACCGGCTCTGTCTGAAAACACCGCCCAGTTGGTACCGAACTGATAGGACATTACCACGCCCGAAACCACACCCATACCGAACACCACGGCAAATATTTTTACCCAGTGTTTATAAACTTCGGCATAAATAGGCTCACCGGTTTTCAGCCAACGATACTCAAGCACCGTCAGCCAGCTGGCAAGTCCAATAGAAAAAGCGGGGAAAACAATATGCCATGAGATAACGAAGGCAAATTGGATACGCGCGAGCATCAACGCATCAAGTTGATCAATCATAAATGTAGCAAACATAAACGGTTACCCTTATCTGTTAGCTGAATAGCGCTGGCTTCCATGATACGCTCAAGTAACTGTCCGTAACCGTCCATCAATCAGGGCGCTCATTATTACGGGCAATGGCTAAGTATTATTTAGCGGCAAATGTGGTTAAGACAAAACCTTTGGCTAACATAGCGTCAATAACGGCTAGGCTCTAGTAACTACTAATCAGTCATCTAAGCAGTAATCGCTGCTATATCTTTATAACTACTAGTTTATAATTACTAAATAGTTACTATTTAGCTAAAGTAAATAATTCATATCCTTACAAATTATTAAATATTCATCAAATGACGGTATTGCTGATATTTGGTACTTAAGTATTATGCGCCCGCCCATTCGTACACGCAAGTTGCACAATATGGTTATCGCACACCTATTAGTCATAAAGTATTTACAATGTTAGTCAAATAAATTTCAAATAACAGTCATTGTTTAAATATTGTTATCAATATATACATAACAGTAATATGAAAATACATGTTTTAACAATAGGCGTTTACCTTTTTAGGAGTAATAAAAAGTTGAGGGTGTGTGCTATTAGCTAGGTGTGGGCGCCTAGCTAATAGTAAAACCATATTCATGTCCTAATACTGTGTTTTATTGCTGTAATTGTTGATGCAAAATACGGCGTAAGGTTAAAATGGTTTGTGGGTTTTCTTGAATGCTATGACCACCATTAATCACCGTCTCCGACGCTGCACCATCAAGATGCGCACTGGTATAAGGTACGATACCGTCTGATAAGCGCTCTGTTAAGGCTTGCCCAATCTCACCATCGACCGTCACTGCCGCAATGAGCGGCTTGCTTGGTAATTTATCTTCATCAGATGCTAACTCATTAGTATTATCGGTATCGATAGTTCTAGTTAAACTGTCGTCATCTTCTGCTATCTCATGCGATAAATCGAGCTTGGCGCCGGCGGGTTGCATTTCTGCCAAGCCTTTGGTGATATCGGCATCGTTATTGGCGATGATTGAATGATAGGTGATGCGCTTATTGATACTGATGTCTTTGGTTAATTGAATAAAAGAAGATTTGTCGCTTAATTGACTGGCGCCATTTTGTAGATATAGCGCACCGAGCGGGTTTTGTGCCAAGTCGCCTTGAATAGCAAGCGTTGCTAAGTTATCAGTGACTGTTTTTACCAAACCAACGGGCAAATAAACAATGCGGCGTAGCGCACGGGTAAACCAACGGTCGGCATAATCGGTACCGCGAAAAGGCGACGATAAAAATACTGCTGTATCGACTTGCGGTAAGGCTTTTAGCTCAAAACGCTCTCGTAGCTGCTGTTGGCCAAATGATTCTTTCAGCGCGTCACGTATTTTGCGCTTCTCATTCATTGACAGGACATTTTGGTCGTCCAGTCTGTCCAAGTCATCGACCAAGTTCTCATCAGAAAGCATCATACGGGCAATGATACCGCCCATACTATGGCTAATAATGACGCTATTTTTGCTAGCAATATTTTGCCCTTTAGGGTCTGTTTGCTCATAAGTTGCATTGATGAGCTTTTGGATTTGGTAACGATTTTCTAGTATAGGCAAGTTGGTTGGATAAAAAATTTGCCAGACTTGATAATTATTACGCAATTTATCGTCATTAAAAATATCGTTGGTCAAATTGACCCACGTTGCTGGGCTTGATGCCAAACCATGTAGCATAATGATGACACGCTTATCAGGGTCATAAGGCTCTAACATAAAGAGTTTTGGTAAGCTGGCTTCTTTTTGGCGGGTAATCAGGTTTAAATAACCGACGCCATCGAGCTGATTTTCTGCCAGCCATAAGCCGTACCCTGCCGAAAAGTTGGCGGCAAGCGGATAGTCATCGCCCAAGATATTGGCGCTCTCACTGCGGTACGGGTTATATAGATGAATATCGAGCTGCTTGCTGCTCAAGGTATCGAGCACGCTATCACCAGCAGGCTTAATCAAACCGGTCATCAGTAAATGTCCGGTTGGATAAATGCGTGTGCTGGCATCATCGCTGTCTACATTTGCCTTTGCTAAGTTGTCCTTTACTAAATCATCCTTTGCGCTGTCATCTGCATTACCATTACGGGCTTTTTGAGGGCTGGCTTCTTGATTGAGCCTGCCTGACAACGAGGACACCAATAGTTGGCGAATGGTGGTGGTATAGCGATCATCTAGTGAGGCGACCAAGCTGATACCCAAACCTGGGCGTTTACTAATGGAGTTCAATCCGGAGAGGCGCAGCTCGTAGGTCGAGACCAAATCCGCTAAGGCAGAGGTTTGTTGATTGGCGTTTTTTAGATAGTTATTTTCATTGGGCAAATAGACATTGAGATTATAGTCGTCTATTTGCATTTTCATGACTTTGATTTGATCGGTTGGCTGACCGGTTACGGCGGTACGATTGGCAATCGCGGCTTGCTCGCTGTTATGACGGCTACTTGCTGTGGTTGGTAAATATTCTGTTTTGGTATTGCCCATCATTTTATTGCTGCCGTCAGCCGACTGATAGAGCTGGGTGATGACATCGTTACTGGCGGCGTTATAAATATCTTGGGTTTGGATATCCACATCGCTTGGGATACGGCTTTTCGCCTGTGACCGAGCGATCTCTTTATCCGCGCCTTCAAAGTCATGTTCTAGGCTGTCATAAAATAAATAGGTATAACTGGATTTGATGGCATCAAAAAGCCTGCCTTGATAACCAACCAAGCAGCTATCGGTTCTTTTTTGCTGTGCCTTGGCATCATCATCGCTTAAAGGGGCGTTGGCATAGTAAGGGTCAAGTGGTGGGCGGGCAAGGGCATTGCGGCAGTCTTTGGATGCTGCAAGCTGGCGTGCTTTGGCATAATGCAATTCGGCAAATACCGCCAATGCGGGACGATAGTGCTCATTGAGCATGCTGTCCGTAAGCTGCGTTAAGCACAGATCAAACTGATGCATACAAGCTTGCTCGTTGAGCCCTGCTGACAATAAAGCCGAGGCCGTATCACTACTGAGTTTTTTATCGGTGACGATGTTGCCGCGCTGAGCAGAAATGGTCTTGGCCGACGCCTGTTTATTGACAGAAATAGTACTACAAGCGGGCAATATTGCCATTGCTGCAACTACCGCCAATAGGGCAATAGGTTTTTTATTTTTAGAGGTTGGCGTCAGTGCCGCATTGGCAGGGTCAGCGAAAATCATAGGTAATTCCAGTGAATAATAGTCAGGAATGCATCATGAATAAATGACAAATCACTCATTCATATATCAGCATGAGTGTAGCGTAACTTTTGTGCTGCGCCTATCGTATTTGATGGCTTATATTCAAATATCGCAAAATACTGTCGGTTTTTAATGCCGCATTGTGGGGCTCAAATAAAAGCGTTTGGAATTTAATATTTAACTAAGTGTTTGAAAAAAATAGCATAGGTTAAAACATAAAAATTGCCAGTTCGGTGCAAGGCGCGTGCTTAGCGAATAAATAAATCCGTAAATAATCTAGTAATAGTTAGCTTAGCGTTTGTATTAGACGAAAAAAAGCGTCTTTATTTTATACTGCCATCATAGCAATATAAAACAAAGACGCTAGAGTTGCGCGCTCAAATTATTGATAACGAGGATTTAAGCGCGATTTTTAGTAATGAATGTTACTTTGCTTGATATGTAAACTATCAATACTTAAACAACACTTTATTAAGTACTTGGTTTAATATTTACATCTGGTGCAGGGATATCCCAAATATAGAACTTACCATCTTCGATAAGTTTGATTTGTTGGCGAATCACCGCGTTGTCAGGCACTTGTTGTGCTAAACGGCGCAAACGCTCTAAGGCTTTATCGCGGCGATCACTTAATACGTCAGATTGCGCCAAGCTTTGTTCGGCTTCGGTATAGCCTAGGCTGACCGCTTGATCGAGATATTTTTGACCTTCTTTAAAGCCGCCGCCTTCTGAGAGCATCATGCCATAGATGAAATTGGCTTCACCACTATTAGGTTTCAGTTTAATCGCACGGTCGACATATTGCCCGCCGCGTACTGTGTACTCTGAGCCTAAGTCTAAGTTGCGTCCCATGCCATTGAGCTTGGCTGCACGAATCAAGACGTCATAGGAAGCATTTGGCGCTTTGGCATACGGCTCAATCCATTCGGTCATGACTTTGATTTTTTCACGGGCGTTATGACGTTGGGTGCGGTTAGGGAAGTTTGGCGGATAATGGCGCGCATTTGGCGACACCTCTTTAATAAAGTCATCGAGTAAGCTGACGTCCAGCTTATCGGTACCAAGTCCTTGCTGCTGCGGTATTAGCACGGTCGGCACAAAGCTAATATCTGAGATATTGACTTGCGGTGCTGGGATGTTTGGCAGCTGACCGCTACGTAAATCGATACCCGTTGCAGTCATTGGTCCACGCTCATAAACACGTGTGGTGCCTGTCAGTTCAGGGGCGTTTGGTGCTGGTACGGCTGGTGGCTGAGCCATGTTAGTGGTATTTAAAGGCGCACGGTTTGGTTGGGCGTTAGCCTGTTGAACATTGCTTTGTTGCGCATTGTTGCCTTGAGTAAACGTTGGTTGCGCCACGTTATTTGGTTGAATGCTATTCTGCTGAATGTTAGTTGGAGTCTCAGTATTCATTTGCGCGTCAGCTTGAGCTGTACTGACAGCAGTATTCGGCTTGGCTAAGCGAATCACACGTTTAGTAGAATCGATTGCGCTAGGTACTGCGGTACTAGTAGAGGCAGCTGCTGCGGTATCAGCTTCTGCTGCATGAACAGGGGGAGATAGCATCATGGCACAGGCAGCGGCTAATGCAGTTAAAGTCGCAAACTTCGGCGCTTTGTGAGAGGTAGTAGGGTGGTTAATCGCTTTCATAAAAATAGTTACCTTATTTATTTAATAATCATTTTGTTTGCTGAATCGTTAGTTATCAATCCATCCGTTGATTAGTGGTTATGTTTTAGTATTCCGTAAAATCGTACAAATTTTTCATACCCTAGCAAATTAATCTGAGTGCTAACAGTAGTAGGATTGTTAAAAATGAATAATAACCCGTTATCGCTAGCTGTTATCGCAAAGACTTATCCTAATATAATAGTGGCTATATGCTAGTGCTTATTATAGAGGATAAACGGTTATAGATGATAAGCGGTGGCTTTCATGCGATTGGCCATCCAGCGCATGCTATGACGTACCGGTGGCGACAATGCCGCGCCGCCATTGGCCAGTGCTAACTCGCGATGGTGCAATTCCTCAATGTCCATTTGCGCCAGTATTTCTCTTGAACGTTTATCTTGTGGTGGTAATTGCCCAATATGGTCTTGCAAATGCTCGCTGACTTGTGCTTCAGTTTCTGCGACAAAGCCCAAACTAAACTCATTGGAGATAGCACCTGCTACCGCGCCAAGCCCGAAAGACATGCCATACCATAATGGCGTAAAAATACTAGGGTGGCTGCCAAGCTCATCCAAACGGGTCTCGCACCATACCAGATGATCGACTTCTTCTTCAGCCGACTGTTGCATCGCTTGCTTGACGTTATCGTCCTTTGCCGCAAACGCTTGCCCGTGATACAGCCCTTGAGCGCATACTTCGCCAGTATGGTTGATACGCATCAATCCTGCGACATGACGCGCCTCAGTAATACTGAGCTCAGGAATCTCATCACTACTCACGGGCAGGGGGCGGGTGCTAGGATTTGAATGCGGCACGACCGCTCGCAATGCCTTGTCCACCCCAAGTAATAGCTGATCAATTTTTGATAAGGGACGCAGGGCCATGGTTCACTCCTGATGGCTGTGTTTATTATAAATATATTTACGATTAACAGGTTTTAGCTATCTACATTTTTCTTACGACAGCACGTTTAAGCGTATAGCAAGCACTGTTTGTAAGCTGCCTGATTTGCTGATAAGCCTTACTATAGCAAACAACTATAACAAACAATATAGAATGTCGGCAGCAAAATTAATGGCTTAACGATTCATTTATCATATCTATTCGCAGGGCTATTAGCTCATATTGCCAACATCTTTAATCTTGTCGATTACGTTCGTCATCATGGGTTTGGATGACCGCTTGCTTAATATGTTTATTAAGCTTCAGGTATAAAAACACCCCAAAGACAAGATTTAATATACCGGTGACTAAGAACAATTGCGGTAGGGTCAGGCCTAACGCATTTAACACCACAATCGAAAAAATCGCCGAGCTGACCATAAAGATGGCGTTAAAGATATTATTGGCACCGACGATGCGTGCACGATGGCTTTTTGGCGCATAAGCCTGCATAGAGGCATATAAAGGCACGATATATAAGCCGCCACTAAAGCCCAAAAAGAACAGGTCGGCAAACACACGCCAGCTACCGCTCATACCCCATAAATCACTAATACCAAATAGTGCTTCGGTATTAACATCAATATTTAACCCTGATAAAGAAAAATATAAATCAATCGCAAATATACTAAGACCAGCGATACCAAAGGGTAATAAGCGCAGACTGACTTGGTTTTTGGTCAATGATTTACACAGCAGCGAACCAATCGATACGCCAACCGAGAATAGCGTCAATAGGAAAATAACCACTGACTCATCGCCATGCAAAATGACTTTGCTGAACTCAGGGGTTTGGGTCAAAAACGTCGCCCCATAAAACCAAAACCAGCTATTACCAAGTATGACAAAGAATAAAAAAGGCAAGGAGTATAAATAGCGCACCGTCGCCATGCTGGTGGTAAAGATGTTCCAGTTAATCTTTAGATCAGGCTGCATCGCTGGCATGGTTGGAATAAAACGGGCGGCAAAATAACCTATCGCCGCTACAAATAGCACAGTGACACTGATCCAAAATAGCGGCTGTGTTATCTGGGTCAATACCCCAGCGATAATCATACCGAGCAAGATGGCAAGCGAGGTGCCCATTTGGAACAAACCATTGGCACCGACCAGCTCATCTTCTTTCATCGCTTGCGGCAAATAGGCATACTTAATCGGACCAAAAAACGTCGATTGTGTCCCCATCAAAAACAGCGCCACAAATAATAGCGCATACCATTCAAAGACAAAGCCTACGGCGGCAATGATCATGATGGATATCTCAAGCAATTTAATCAATCGCGTCAGTTTTGATTTTTCAAACTTATCGGCGATTTGACCTGCCAAGGCTGAAAATAAAAAATACGGCAAAATAAACAACATCGCCGCTAAGTTATTTAAGATACTGACTTCCATGCCCAGCTGACTGGCAGCGGTATAGGTCAGCACCAATATCAGCGCTTGCTTAAAGATATTGTCATTGAACGCGCCCAAAAACTGGGTGAAAAACATGGCGCTAAAACGGCGGCGCTTAAATAATTGAAACTGATTGGCCATGAAAATTCCTACAGATGGGTCGCAGCTAGTATAGTGAGAACAAGGTAAAATGCAGTGATTGATATATAAACAATTATCAACAGTATCAAAAACTTATCGAAATATAGCATAGGTTTTATCAATGTTAAGCCGTATAATAGCAAGGGTTTGGTAAAAATACATGCGCCCGATGCTATGATTTGATAATTAACTAAGTTATGATTTGTAAATTTTAGCCGACCAAACCCATAATCTCAGTTAACTGCTCTACGTTTATTCACCGGTAAAATGGGGCGATTGTAATCGACCGTAACCTTGTGCCGCGTGAGGTGATAGGAACTAAATATGAAACATCAGCCTTCAACTCTAGCGCGCCACTTATCGGTTATGCCGCGTGATACGTCAGACATGCCGCCGCACTCCGTTAAGCTTGCTCATCTTAGTTGCGTTAATCACATTCATCGTAACGGTAATCCGCGCGTTTACTTTACGCGGACGGCAATTTTTAGTGCGTTGACCACAAGCTTGGTTGGTTTTGGCGTGAGCGTTGGTATGGCACCTGCCGCCTTTGCCGCTACCGATTTAAACACTAGTACTGCCAATAATCCAAGCAGTAGCCAAGTTATTAAAAATATCGAAGATGATGCGTATGAAGATAGCCAGCTTGATATCGCTTTAGATGCCTTGCGCCTAAAAAAGGCCGTCGAACAAGGTATTATCGATCAATCGGTATTGGATGATTATAGCGAGCAAAACCTAGGTATCAAAAAGCCTAATGCAAAAAAATCAGAAACTGACGCTAAGAAAAACCCTAGCACGCAAACAAATAACACGGATAACTCGCAGTTATCAAATAATGATATCGATAGTGTTAATGACTTTGCTAATAACATTGCTAACAACATTGGTGAGGGCTTGGATAATCTAGGTAACAACCAAGCATTTGATAGCAATGAAAACTTAGAGCAGCAAGTCAATAGCGTGCAGCAGCAAGGCTATCAGATGATGACGCCTGCAGAGATTGACCGTGAATTGGCGGCAATGGATAGGCAGAATGCCCAAGATATTGACAGCCTTAATAGTAGCGCTGGCGTGAATAACATCGATGGCATACGTCATAATGATAGCGACTTTGATAGATTGGATGGATTCGATGCGCCAGTGGCGACGTTAAATGATACGACGCCACCGATTGGTCTGGACGTTGGCTTGGATGCGACTACCCTGCCAGCACCAAGCAATCTTGACACCTTAGGTAGAAGTGAGACGGCAGGTAAAAGTGAGACGGCTGCTGCTAAACAGGCAGAAACTGACGATACTAATGATGTGATGTCACGTCCTATTAATGTCAGTGATTCTGTCAGTAGCGGCACTATCGATGCAGAAGTGGATAACGCTATTTTAGTGAATGATGCTTTAGAAGATAGTAATGATGCCATTAATATAGAAAACGCCCAGTCAGGTAGCATTAATCCTGATGATTATTTGCCTAATTATGAAAATGATATTGATGCAGTAAAAGAAAGTATCGAGCAAGCGGCAAAACCCAAACCGAAGGCACGCAATAAAAAAGGCAATATCGTTAAGCGTCTTTATAATCGCTTCTTTAATGAGGGCGCGATAGCATTACCGCATGTCGAAACAACGATTTATTTGCAACAAGCCACGGCGGACAATTTAAATAGTAATACTGAAGACAATACTGAAGACAATACTGCAAACAGTACCCCAAATACTACGCCAAAACTGACCAAAGCGGATGATGATATTCAACCCTTTAAGAATATCAAAGCTGCGCTCGATGACACTACCGTTCAGTCTGTGGTTGATTTTACCGCTGCGCTACCGCGTTTACGCCAAACGGCATTAGATGCGGCAAAAGCCGTTGGTTACTATGAAGTAACGTTACGTTTACGCCAAACCAATAGCGATACTATTGACGTTATCATTGAGAAGTTGGGCGAGCCAGTACGCGTTGATAGCCGCATTGTCGATATCCGCGGCGAAGGTAGCGAGCAAGCAGAGTTTGCCGAGCTTGAGAAAGACTTGCCACCAAAAGAAGGCGATATCTTTAATCACCGCGTTTATAAAGACAGTAAAGCAGCACTTGAGTCGCTCAGTAATACCTATGGTTACTTTGATCAATATTGGCTAAATAAATCGGTCGATATTATCTTGCCGGACAATACGGCCGATGTGTCGCTGGTCTACAATACCGGCGAGCGCTATGAATTTGATGAAGTGGTGTTTTTTACTTATGATCAAGAGTCGGGTACGTTGACGCGTGACCCGGAAAAACTGCCGGTGGAATTGTCCTTATTGCATCAGCTGCTTGGCTTTAAAGCGGGCGACCCTTTTTATCGTCCTGCAGTGACTAAGTTTAGTAATGATTTATCGGCGACCCGTTACTTCAATACCGTCAACGTCGAGTCGATTTTGCCACCCGATGAACGTACTGAAAGCAGTACCTTGGCGTTTGATAATTCCCCTAATGCCAATATTGCTGATAATAATACTGACGCTATTGATAATGTCTCTTATGTCAGTGATACTGAGCAATATAGCGATAACAATAGCCAAAATGAGGGTGAGCGCTACGCCAATAGTGGCGAAACTGTCAATCCAGCTGACATCGCTGCTATTGAGTTTAAAGCTGATGAAGAAACACTGGATAAACTGCAAGCCATTAAACAAAAAGCTGAACGTTTAAGCCGACTGCCAAGCGATCGGGTATTGGACGAAAAAGACCAAGCAACCAATAGTATTTTGGGTAAAATCAGTGACTCTATTAGTAATATTGCGCAAAAGATATTCCCTGATGAAAAAAGTATCCTTGCTGATGAAAACTTTGTCCCACCGACACTTGCCGGACGTAAAACCCCGCAAGAAGTGTTAGAAAATAAAAAAGTACCGCTGTATGTCTTTGTTTCTGCCAATAAACCACGCGATGCCCAAGTCGGTATTGGTTATGGTACCGATACGGGCGTACGTGCAACCGCCAAGATAGATTATAATTTGCTCAATCGTAAAGGTTATCAAGCAGGGGCAGAGGCCGAAGTCTCACGAATCACAAAAAATGTCGCCCTTTATGCCAGCCGACCATGGAAGCATCCGTTAAATGACAAGCTAGATGCACGTTTGACCTATGAAGAAGAGGTCATCGACCAAGGCGAAGGCAACTTTGATTTGTCTACCAGAACCTTAAAAGCGGGACTAGCGCGAAATATCCGCCGTGAAAACGGCTGGGATCGTAGCTACTCTGTGCGCTATCGTTTAGATGAGCTAGCGACGGGCATTGATGAGGCCGAGTTGGACAATCTTCCGGTACGCTTTACCTCGTCTAAACCTACGCAGCAAGCCTTGTTGTTCGGTTATGGTATGAGTAAGACTGATGTCGATAACGCTGCCAATCCTACGCGCGGGTTCCGTCAGTATTATTCGCTTGAAGCTGGTTCAGAAAGTGCATTAAGTGATACCGATTTAGCGATACTACGCGCGGGCGTGAGCGGTCTTTATAGCTTTGGAACTGATGATAAACACCAAATTCTAGGCAGCTTAAATACTGGTTATATTTGGGCCGATGATTTTTATGAAGTGCCCTATAAACTGCGCTTCTTTGCCGGTGGCGACCAAAGTATTCGTGGTTATGATTACGAGAGCTTATCACCGATTGATAAAGGCTATCTGACAGGCGGACAAATCCTAGCCGTCGGTAGCGCCGAATATAATTATGAGTTTAAACCGGGTTTCCGTGGGGCGTTTTTCACCGATGTCGGTAATGCTTATGATAAAGATTTTGAGACAGATACCAAAGTTGGCGTCGGTGTCGGTATCCGCTGGGCATCACCAGTTGGTGTGGTACGTGTCGATGTGGCGGCTGGTGTGACGGAGGAGAGTATTCCGGTGCGACTGCATCTCTTTATCGGCTCGCCTTTATAAACAGTAAGCAGCAAACAGTCCTAACTACAGTCTTAAATATAGTTCTATTTTTTATCCTAGCGCATGCTGGTAATCATTCTTTAACGTAGCTGAGTGTCATGTTGACCAAAAATACCCCGCCAAACAAGCCATCAGATGAAGATCCAGCACAACGCGATGCCCGCGCCGTAAGACGTTGGTATCCGCTGTCTTTTTTACTCAAATTGACGGTGCTTATTCTTATCGTACTGGCGATTATGTTCGCCATTTTTTTGTATGCGGCGGGTACTGAATCAGGTACCAAGTTTATTTTAGAGAAAATCAGTGCTGAGACGGGTATTAAATTTAAATATGGTCGTGGCAATCTGCGCGATGGTCTTTGGCTTACGGATATCGATATCGAGGCAAACGAAGACCTTGAGATATTAGTCGATAAAGCCTACGTTAAAATAGGCTGGCGCGCGGTATTTGCCAAAGAAGTGCATCTGCGTGACGCTGATATCCAAACCATTGAGATTATCAATAACAAACCGCCAACGGGTGAGCCGTTCGATTATCGAACCCTCAGCTTGCCAGTCAATTTGCGTTTTGATCAAGCAAAAGTACAAACCATCATTTATAAGCAAGTGACCAAAGAGCCTATCATCGTACATGATATTGAGGCGCGTGATTTGACGTGGGTCGGTAGCGTGGTGAACGTCGGTCGCGGTAAATTGCAGTATGCTGATATTGTCAAAGTCAGTGCTTTACAAGGTCATGCAGATTTACAAGGTGACTATCCTTTAGATTTGAGCGCTATAGCTGAGGTAAGCGCGCTAGGAAAGGCTTATATTGACCCATTGAACATTACCGCAACTGGTACGCTCAAACGCACCGTCGGTAAAGTCCGTAGCCGCTATAACGACAGCGATGTCAGCGGCGATTTTGTGGTGCAGGGTTTAGATAGTGACTCGCCATTTCATGCGAAGCTTGAATGGGATGATATTCTTATTCCTTATGCCGACAGCCAAAATATCCATCTCAAAAGTGGCATGGCGACGGCATCGGGTGTCATCTCAGAGATACGTCTGCGTATCAATACTGAGCTGACTGCCAAAGATATCCCGTCAGGACACTATCAAGGTCGCGGCATCATTGCTGATAGCCAACTGCGCGTTGATCGCTTAGATGCTCAGGTGCCAGCGGGCAATCTGGTGCTACAAGGTATTTTAGACTGGAAGGGCAGCTTTGATGCAAAGGTGCGCGCTACTGGCAGTAATTTTGATATTCGACGGGCGATTCCTAAGGATTACGCTGATTTTAAAGCGTATGCGCCGCAAAAGCTCAATGGTCGTTTGTCGGTACATTATCAGCATAAAAACAAAGCTGGCAATCTAGAGATGGATGCAGATTTGCGCCAGCGTGATGGTGAACACGTTAATGCCAATATCGTGCAAGGTAAACCCTTAGCCCGTGGCAGAACCTCTAAATCTAAACAAATAACGCCTTGGTATATCGATGCCAAATGGCAGAACCTTGTACGTCGTAATGTGCCTAATATCGGTAATATTAATAGCCCAAGCGGACAAGCAAATGTCATCATGCGCGGCGCGAATTTATCAGTTGACGGCAAGGCGGTGATTAATGAGCTAAATGCCGCCCCTAAAGGCAACTACGATTTACGTGTGCGTAAAGCGGGCGATGTCATCGATATCAACCGTCTTAATTATAAAGGCGTAGTAGGCGACTTATCTGGCACAGGACAGATTCAATTAGCGAGCAAAAAACGTCCGCTAACTTGGCAGATTGATGCGCGTACCACGGGTTTATTACCCAAGAAATATCGTAGTGATTTACCACTTGAGCGTCTGACAGGACGTATCAATGCACGCGGGCGCATGCTCAATATCAGTAAAAACCGCGTCAAAGGTCAGCGTCATATTGTCAGTTTTAATAATACCGATCTGCAAGCAAACCTCGATGCCAGCCAAGATAGCCGCGCTATCGGTATCACAGGTAGCGGTGATGCCAGCGTTGATATTATCGGCGGTGAGCTATCCGTCTTTGACGCCCGTTTCGATGGGCACATTGATACCGCTGATGTACCAAAAGGCAGCTTATCGATTGATGCCGCTGGGACGCCCAAGCTGATTCGTATCCGTAAGCTCAACTACAACGGTGAAGCTGGTGCAGTAAAGGCGAACGGAGTTATCGACTTACGCCAAAATATCGGCTGGACGGTCGATGGTCGCTTTGACAAATTTAACCTCGGCTATTTTTTACCGAATAACGCGGCCATTATCACCGGCGACTTAAAAACCAGCGGCGTGTGGCAAACCGCGCCAAAAAATAATGCTAATGCGAAAGGTAAGCTTAAAAACTTTGCGGTAAATTTTGATGGTGTATTAGACGCTGAGCAATTACCGGCCGGTAAACTTACCATTGATGCCAGTGGTGACGCTCAACTTATTCGTATCAAGCGTTTCCGTCATGTGGGCGCGGCAGGCAGTATCGATGCTAATGGTACGGTCGATGTGCGTAAAGGTATCGCTTGGGATATCAAGGCGGTGATGAATCGCTTTAACTTGGGTTATTTCTTTAAAGACATCCCAAGTACCATCACTGGCAGCATCGATACCGATGGGCGCTGGGGCGATAACCAGCAAATCATTAATATCAAACAAGTTAACCTAAGTGGTATGTTAAAAGGCCAGCCGCTAAGTGCCAAAGGTAGTTTAGCGGCGAAGATGCGCTTACCAAAAGACTTGGCCAGTTATTTCAAACGCTTGCAGGCGCAAGATGCACAGGCGCAGTATAAGCAAGTCAATGCCTTAATCGACAGCTTAAATGCCAATAATTTGGTGCTGCGTTGGGGCGATAATTATCTTACCGCCAATGGTAACGCGAAGCAGCTACAAGCTAAAATTAATATCACCAGTCTCGACCAGCTCTCAGATAAGCTTGCTGGTAAAGTGACGGGCGGGGCGACCTTATCGCAGGCAGCAGGACAGGCGCTGCCAACGATTTATATCGATTTGGTTGGTGAGCGTCTGGCGCTACCGGGCTTTATTTTGCGTCAAGGTCGTATCCGCGGCAAGCTGGTCAATTTATTCAATAGCCCAAGTCAGCTTATTATCAGTGCTGAAGGTTTGGATGTTGCAGGGCAAAGCTTTAAGAAGATTAATGCAACCTTTAATGGGACTGAACAGGCGCATGTGGTCAATCTTGATGTGGCCAATGACGAGCTTGATATCTCTGCCAAGCTCAAAGGTGGCTTTAATCGCGATAAGCTCAGCTGGTCAGGGGTGATTGGTAAAGGCCGCGTCAAATCAAAATATGCGACGTTAAATCAATTACAACCTGCCCAGCTCATTGTGAATTTACCCAAAAAACAAGGCAATCAATCAACGGATTTAAAAGTACAGCTCGCCGCTCACTGTTGGCAAGCGGCTGATCAAACGGGCAAGCTGTGTTTACGTGAAAACTTAATTGCCTCACCTGCCAGTGGTCAGGTTAATTTGGCCGTACAAAATTTGGATACGTCTTTGTTTGCAGTATTTTTGCCAAAAGACATTGATTGGCATGGCAAGATTAATGGTAAAGCCATCGTCGGTTGGCAACGTGGTCGTCCGCCAACGATTAATACCACGCTGTACTCTGATAACGGCAAAATCGGTCTCATTCAAGATGGCGATAGTCAGCCGGTTACCTTGCCTTATAAGCGGGTATCACTGATTGCCGTATCAGTACCGAATGGTCTAAAAATACGTACGGATATCAATACCGGTCATGGCGCACGTGGCTATGCCGAAGTCATTATTGACCCCTATAAAACACCGAAACCCATCTCGGGCGCATTAGTACTTAACGAGCTTAATTTGGCGGTATTTAAGCCATTTTTCCCTGGTATGCGGGTGCTCGAAGGCAATATTACTATGGCGGGCGGCTTAGGCGGCACGCTCGATAAGCCGCAGTTCTATGGTGATGTGAAATTGGTTAATGGTCGCATTGCGATGCTTGATTTACCCGTGAATTTAAGAAAGGTCAATGTCGATGCCAAAATTCGCGGCACGCAAGCGACTATCGATGGTACCTTTAACAGTGGTACAGGCACGGGTACGCTAACAGGTACGGTTAATTGGCAACAAAAACTACAGGCTAAGCTTAGTATTGTTGGCGAGCGTTTGGTCTTAACACAGCCGCCATTATTGCTTGCTGAGGTTAATCCTGATATTGACATCATCGTGCGACCGGGTGACCGTTACGTCAATATCACTGGCGCCGTGAGTGTGCCATCAGCGACCATTCGCCCACCAGAAACCAGTGAAGATATTATTACCCAAACCGAAGATGCCGTCGTGCTTGATCGGCGTTTGATTGGTAATATTGATGAGGTTTTAGCCATCTCAAAACCTTGGTCAATCAATGCTGATATCGGTATCGACTTGGGCGATGATATTAATTTCCGTGGTTTTGGTGCGGTGATTCCTTTAGCCGGTGCGATTCATATCACGCAAAATGGCACGGGTGTTATGCGCGCCAAAGGCGTGGTGCAAGTATCGCGTCGTACCAATATTGATGCCTTTGGGCAAAATTTAGAGCTCAATTATGGTCAAGTGCGCTTTAATGGCGATGTGATGAAACCCAATCTTAGCATTGAAGCCGCTAAAAACATTAGCGGTAAAACAGTCGGTGTGCGCGTCAAAGGCAACACGGAAAATCCAAATATCATTGTGTTTAATAACGCTGGTCTCACCCAGCAGCAAGCGATGAATGCCTTGATAACCGGTCGTATTAATAATAAGAGCGCCACGCAAATCAGTGAGCAGGGTTTTAAATCGCAGGTGACCAATAACCTTGCAGCCGCAGGCTTAAGCTTTGGGCTTAGTGGCACGCGCACTTTGACCAACCAGATAGGTCAAGTGTTTGGTTTACAAAGCCTGACCGTTGATGCTTCAGGCAGTAGTGAGGATACCAACGTCAACGTTACCGGTTATGTGACGCCTGATTTATATATTCGCTATGGTGTCGGTGTCTTTAATGCCCAAAACAGCCTGTCTATCCGTTATCAGTTGACGCGGCGGATTTATGTCGAAGCAACTTCAGCAGCGGAAAATGCGGTTGATGTGGTTTATAGCTGGCAATTCTAATGGTTTAATTGTCTAGCGGTCAGTTGGTTGGTTAGACAGTCGAGAGTTAGAAAGTGATTTCATTTTATCCAATAAAAAAACGCCTTTATCCAAAGGCGTTTTTTTATGAGATGGGCAGTCTGTTTATTTGGTTAAAATTAAGCGGTTGTTACGGGTTAAGCGTAGGCGGTATTCTTCGCCTTCATGCTCAATACGTACCTCTTTGGTCAGCGCAAATAGGTGCTGTGACTGTAGCGTAGGTAAGCGGTTTTCACGGCAGTTTAAATAACGAGAGATGACTATGCTCATAGTAAATTCCTTTTGATAAAATGGTTCAGTACGAAAAGTGATATAAAGTAAGTTATTAACGATAATAATTATCATTTACATTGGCGGTTTTTGCAAGCTCTTTGATAAAATAAATGACGGCTATTATGTAAACTTATATAACGCCGTATTTACAAAGGCTATAAAGTCTACCAAGGCTATAAACCAAAATAATAAATATCGATGTATTGATAATACGCACCGATAAACGCATTGATAAAGGGCATCAAGATGGCAAATCAAACAATAACCGCAATAAAGCATCCATTAGATGAAAATAAAGTAAGCGAAACCAAGGCAGTAACTGTCGTCAATGTCGCGGTGGCGGTCATTTATTATGAAAATCAGTATTTGCTAGGGTTTAGAGATGGCTCACAGCATCAAGGCAATCGTTATGAGTTCGTCGGCGGCAAGATAGATGGTCATGAAACTGCCAAGCAAGCGCTTATTCGTGAAGTCGCTGAAGAGACGGGCATCGATATTGCGAGTAATATCGCAGTCAAGCTTGGACGGTTGCATCATGACTATGGTGACAAGCAAGTATGCTTACAGGTCTATAAAGTAGCACTGAGCGCACAGCAGTACGAAGCGCATAAACATCGTAAACAGGGTTTGGAAGGGCAAGCGCTAACCTGGGTGGATAAATCGAAGTTACTGGCGGGAGATTACCATTTGCCAGCCGCCAATAAGACCATTCTTGCATGGTTACGCTTACCGGCACAGATAGCGATTACCTATCCGTTGGCACACTTTAACGATGCAGCTGATTCTGCCGCAGCATGGTTGCAGTATCACGCGGCGCATCTAGTGCAAGACGCTTGGGTTTATATCAGACCAAAAGCCACAGATACAGATACAGAATATAGTTTGGAGCAGTTGTTGCGCTTACGTCCTGATATCCATGCGATTGTGCCTGATGCGTTAATTGATAAATTAACTGATAAATTAACTGATAAATTAAGCGATGTATTCAATAGCAATGAGGCGAATGAGATAGCTATAAACCACCAAATCGTAGCGAGTCATTTAACACAGACGCAGCTTATGCAATGGTCAAATAGTCATCAGAGCAAGGATGTATCTGACTGCAACAATGCTTTAAGCCATTCTTCAAGTTATCCATTAATAGTAAGTTGTCACGATGCCGATAGTATTGATGCGGCGAATCAGTTGGCACATATGCGTTTAGAGCAGCAATTACCGCCTGTCATCGGTATGTTTCTGTCACCTGTTTTAGTCACTCAAAGCCATCCTGAAACTGCGCCGCTAGGCTGGCAAGCATGGGCAGAATTGGCCGCGTTAGCAGATATGCCAGTGATTGCTTTGGGCGGTTTGTCACCAGTGTTGCATGTGCAAGCGCAACAATACGGCGGCATTGCTGTCGCTGGCATTCGACGGTTTTTTCAATAGTATTTCGTGTGCTTTTTGCGCTATTTTTATAAGCATTAATTAATGGGGAAGCGCTCGTTAATTAAGGCGCTGATACAAGAGATTAGGTTGCTTGAGAGCAGGCGTTAACTCATGACAAAACGCTGATTTTAAAACTCTTTTAACAGTCAGTAACTATGTGTTTACTCTATGTGGCAAACATAGAATTACTTACAAACCGTTGCGTTTTCCTACATTGCGACACTGTTCTCATTGAGCCATTGCTATTACTATAAACCATCAAATTATCAAACGGCGCTGAGTCAGTTTTTAGCAAGCATTATCTAAAAATGGCTTATCTATCATTATCCTTTACCCAGCGCTTCTAAGGTTATGACGCATACTGGTTATAACCGCATTTAATTTTCAGTTATTCTTCTTTTGTATTGATAGTGAGTATTGAAAATTATTTTGCACTTATCTGCTAAACAGAGAATTTGATCATAAAGAATTTTTAACTATTACTATTAATAAATGGTACTCCTATGAAAACCAATAAGTTACCTAAGTCAGCATGGTCTGATTCTCAGGCAGCTGGTTCTCAATCGCAGCAGACTGGCCAGTCAAGTCAGCACTATCTTGGAAAAAACTGTCTTGAAAAAAGCTACCTTAAGAAAGATTATCTAAGTAACGGTCATCTTAAAGCGGATAGTGCTTTACAAACAGGTTATGCCAGTAATGACGCTAGCTATCATTATGACCACTTTGACAGTGCTAACGACTATGACAGTGCTAACGAAGAATATTCCGAGCATTTGGCGACAGATACGTCAGCACATGACAGCTATTTTGGCTACAAACGCGTTGAAAAAAGCCTTGCCGAGGCAACAGAGTCTGCAATGATTAAGAAGAGCAATCGTAAAGCCAGTAGCAGCAGCCTTAAAGCTAGCGATATGAAAAGCTATCCTATTACAAATGAGGTGAGCAGCAATAACAATAATAAAAGCTCACAACCTGCTCACGGATATAAAAAAGCCCATAGCTATCAAAAGGTGAAAAAAACAACTGCCATACATATTGATGAAAATGTAGATGCCGATGCAAATACTAAGTCATTAATGCTGCAGTCTATTAAAGGTGATATGGCAGCAGGGCAGGCTGATGCTATAAATAGCTTAACTAAAAAAAATGACTCTAAAACGAATCACTCTAAAACTAACACCCACCTTTCTTCTGAAACTGCTGACGCAGCGATAACAGAGATACCGGAGCGCATATTTATGAATGGACTGATTAAACACACAGGTATTGCTTTAGCAATTATCATACCGCTGGCGGCGTTTTCAGCGTATGCGGCGACGCCATCTGTCAATACCGCGGCTAAAGCTAATGTGACGGCTAATGCAACGACGGATAAAACCAGCACCGAGACATTAGCCATTAAGCCGAGTGCTATCATTCATAAGTCTGCAAGTGTACCAACCACAGTTGATAGCGTTGATCTGAAAAAATACGCCGGCACTTGGTATGAGATAGGTCGTTTACCGATGTATTTTCAGCGCAATTGCGCCAGTGACGTGACGGCGACTTATGTTGAAAAGACCGACGGTTCAGGCATCAAGGTGATTAACCAATGCAAAGCGCAAGACGGTTCAGGCATTACCGCTGAAGGCTTAGCCAAACCAGCAGATAGTACGGGCAGCAAGTTAAAGGTGACTTTCTTACCCTCTTGGATTCGCTGGTTGCCCGTCGGTCGTGCCGATTATTGGATACTCGCACATGATGCAGATTACAAAACAGCATTGGTTGGCACACCGGATAAAGACTATCTATGGTTACTAGCGCGTTCACCAAATGTGAGTCAAGAAACCTATGCCAAATACCGTCAGATTGCTCAGCAACAGGGCTATGATTTAAAAGAGTTTAAACTTACCACGCAGACCAATCAAACGGTGAAGTTGGTTCCATAAACGAGTCATTGTCTATTATGACTAATTATCAATTATTAATAGTCTGTTATTGACAGCTAGTTGTTGGTAGCTCGTTACTGAAAGCCATTTAAGTATTTTATATTAATCAGTTTTTTACATTGGTTTTAGTCGATTAAAAATGGGATAGCAGCATAAGCTGTTTTTATTTTTTATTCAGTAACTTATAGAACAATGAATAGCCCAATGAATAGTGCAATGAAAAATGCGATAAGTTGGACAAATTCGGTTATCACTAGCAAAATAGGGCGTTTTAAGCTAAAATCTCCCTTATCTAAAGACTGCGCTGATAAAAACGGTGACGATAACCACTGCCGCAATAGTCGAGCGTTATCGTTTTAGAATCATTACCTAACTTAGTGATGACCTATCTATTTATATTTCTTTATACTTTACTGATTACCTAATTACTGACCATAAGGATGTTTCTCGTGAGCAACGCTGATACCTTACGCCAATTACATCAAGACCACTTGAGCAATTATAACCAACAAGAGCAACAAGCCATTGAGCTGATGGGGCTTTTGAATAAGCTTTATAATGAGCAAGATGTACAAGTGACTTTGTTTGGCGACACGCTAGATACGACTTCTGTAGGTCAAATATTGGCATTGCATCAAAAAGTGGCGCTACGTGAGCAAGATGCCAAATCTATCGATATCGCAGACACGTTAGCGATGGTGAAAGCGCTTGCAGAGAGCAAAGATATCCAAGCGGCGCGTATCGATGTCGGTCAGCTGATTGCTAATGACAGTGATTTACAAGCGGCTTTACAGTCTATTGGTACTGATAAAGGTGCTAGCAATGGCGCAACGGATGTCGTGTTATATGGTTTTGGCCGTATTGGTCGTATCTTAACGCGTCTATTATTGTCACAAGCATCAAGCGCCAAGGGTATGCAGCTAAAAGCGATTGTCGTACGTCCTGCAGCAGCGGGTGATTTGGCCAAGCGTGCCTCATTGCTAGAGCGTGATTCAATCCATGGTAGCTTCGCTGGTGGTGTGGTTGTTGATAATGAAAACAACGGTTTGATTATCAATGGCCGCTTTGTGCAAGTTATCTATGCCAAAGACCCAAGCGAGATTGATTATACTGCTTATGGTATCAAGGATGCATTGGTCATTGATAACACGGGTATCTGGAAAGATGAAGCCGGTCTTGGCAAGCATCTGCAGTCTACTGGCGTGAAAAAAGTATTGTTAACGGCTCCTGCAGGCGGCGATATTAAAAACGTCGTCTATGGCGTAAATAACGATACCGTTGGCGATGACACTATCGTCAGTGCAGCCAGCTGTACGACCAATGCCATTACCCCAACGTTAAAAGTTTTAAATGATGAATATGGTATCGAAAACGGTCACGTTGAAACCATTCACTCGTTCACTAACGATCAAAACTTAATTGATAACTATCATAAAGCCGATCGCCGTGGCCGCAGTGCGGTATTGAACATGGTTATTACCAGTACTGGCGCGGCAAAAGCCGTTGGTAAAGCACTACCAGAGCTGAGCGGTAAATTAACCGGTAATGCTATCCGTGTACCAACGCCAAACGTCAGCTTAGCCATTTTGAACTTAAATCTAAAAACTGCCCCAGCTAGTGCTGATGCGTTAAATGAGTTTATGCGTAAGGTTTCTAATAGCAGTCAGTGGCAGACGCAGATTGCTTATACGGATTCTACTGAAGCGGTATCGACTGATTTTGTCGGTGATACGCATGTCGGTATTGTCGATGCTCAAGCAACGATTTTGACCGATAACCATGCTATCGTTTATATTTGGTATGATAACGAAGTAGGCTATAGCACTCAGGTATTACGTTTGGCAACGCAAATGGCTGGTATCAGCTATACGCAAATCCCAGCGTAAAACATTGCACGGCTACTATTTTAGCTGCTTTTATTTAGATGAAACAGCTATACGAAAGTAAGTTTCATCCTAGATAAATCGGTGTAAATGGTTAAAGGTAGTATTCAAACACCCGATAGTCCGAATGGTTATCGGGTGTTGTTGTCATAATAAATGCTAAGTTAGAGTGGCATTACATTCTAACTGGCACACTTTTTAAAGAAGTTTTATAAACTCGAGATATTTTATAGTTATTAATTTTTATAATTATTAAGTTTTTCACAATTACCCAAACATATAGCTACAACCTAAAATACAGTCGTTGACTGTAACCAGTTGATAAACTGGATGGTAAATAAAGGAACGTAAGATGCGATTTATTGATGAAGCCGTCGTAACGGTAAAAGCAGGTGACGGTGGTAACGGAATCGCCAGTTTTCGCCGAGAAAAGTATGTCCCACGCGGTGGCCCTGATGGTGGCGATGGTGGTAAGGGCGGAGATGTCTATGTCATTGCAGAAGACAACACCAACACCTTAGTGGACTATCGTTATACCCGTCGTTATGACGCCATGCGCGGTGAAAACGGTCATAGTAAGAACTGTGCCGGTAAGGGTTCTGATGACATCTATTTGCCAGTCCCAATTGGTACGACTGTGGTCGATACTGAGACCGACGAAGTACTAGGTGATTTGATTGAGCTTGGTCAAACTTTATTGATTGCCAAAGGTGGCGATGGTGGTTTGGGTAATACCCATTTCAAAAGCTCGACCAACCAAGCACCGCGCAAAGCCACATCAGGTTTTGAAGGCGAGTTAAAAGTGCTTAAGTTTGAGCTAAAAGTTGTGGCTGATGTGGGTTTAATTGGTTTGCCTAATGCTGGTAAATCGACCTTTATCCGCCAAGTCTCTGCTGCTAGACCAAAAGTGGCCGATTATCCATTTACCACGTTAGTACCAAATTTAGGCGTGGTAGATATCGGTCGTCATCGCTCATTTGTCATGGCCGACATTCCAGGTTTAATCGAAGGCGCTTCAGAAGGCGCAGGACTTGGCATTCGCTTTTTAAAGCATGTCGCTCGTACGCGTCGTCTGTTACACTTGGTTGATGTAAAACCAATCGATGGCAGTGACCCAGTAGAAAACGCCCGTATCATTTTAAATGAGCTTGAGCGTTTTTCACCTGAATTGGCCAATTTGCCACAGATTTTAATCTTGAATAAAATCGATCAGGTTGCCGAAGAAGACCTAAATGAGCTTTGTACCCATATTGTGGCTGAGCTTGGTTGGACAGGTATTGTATTCCGTACCGCGACATTGACTGGCGAAGGCGTCGATGCCGTTAAATACCATTTAATGAATGAGATTGAGCGTGAGCGTGAGCGTGAAATCGAAGACCCTATTTTTGCTGAAGCACAAAAAGAGCGTTTTGAGCGCTTAGAAGCAGAAGTGCGTCTGAATACCGAAGCACAGCGTGAAGCATATCGTGCAGCTCGCAGAGCGGCGCGTGAAGGCATTGACTTAAACGACGATGTCGATGACGACGACCTAGATGATGATGGCGTTGAAGTGGTTTACGTGCCTTAAGTGTATTTGCTTTAACTTTATGAGCTTTAAGTTCACAAGTTTTAACGTTAGGTGCTTTAAGTTTACGTTCTTTGAATAGGTGTGCGCACAGTTTTTAATTTAATCCCCGTAATTACTTTACACTAGCAACAGGAGTTTATATGGCAGTTGACATAGAGAACACGACCGAAGAAGCAAGGTTTGTTAAGCAAGCTCGCAACTTTGATATTCAGCGCGTTATTGTCAAGATTGGCTCATCGTTATTAACCAATAATGGGCGAGGGCTTGATCGAACTGCCATTTACGAGTGGGCAAAGCAGATTGCCAAGCTGCATAAGCAAGGCGTTGAAGTATTACTAGTGTCATCAGGTGCGGTTGCTGAAGGCGTGGTACGCATGAATCTTGATGAGCGTCCAAGGAAACTGGCGGCGCTACAAGCTTGTGCGTCTATCGGTCAGATGGGCTTGATTGAAACTTGGTGGTCAGCGTTGATTCAGCACGGTATTCAAAGCTCGCAGCTGTTACTGACTCATGATGATTTGTCTAATCGTAGTCGCTATTTAAATACCACGGGGGCGTTGACGCAATTATTAGAATGGCGCGTGCTGCCAGTGATTAATGAAAACGATACTATTACCATTGACGAGATTAAATTCGGGGATAATGACACCTTGGGCGCGATGGCAGCGGCGATGGTCAATGCCGATTTATACATTATCTTAACCGATCAAGAAGGCGTCTTTACCGATAATCCTCGTAATAATCCGAATGCCAAAATGATCCGCCAAGAGCGGGCAATGGCTGATTATTTATTTGATATCGCTGGTGACGGCGGCAAACTTGGTCGCGGTGGTATGCTGACCAAAATCCGTGCCGGTCGCTTGGCTGCGATGGGCGGTTGTCCGACGGTCATCGTGAGTGGCGCTATCGACGATGTTATCACTCGCGTGGTATCAGGTGAAGCCGTCGGTACGTTATTGACCACCAATGACGAAGATAAAATCATTGCACGTAAACAGTGGCTAGCGGCGCATTTGCGTATGTCAGGTTCTCTGCTTGTTGATGCTGGTGCTGCAAAAGCGGTCGTTGAACATCATAAAAGCTTACTACCGGTCGGTGTGGTAGAAGTCCGCGGCGATTTCGATGAAGGTGATGTGGTTGAGATTGTCCATCAAGATACAGGCGAGCGTATCGCTGTCGGTCAAGTGAACTTCTCATCGCGTGATGCTTGCCGTGTGGCTCGTGAGCGTACGGAGCAGTTTGATAGAATCCTTGGTAACAATGAAGAGCGCGTGGTCATGGTACACCGTGATAACTTAGCGCTGACTATGTAGACCGTTTAAGTTATTTACCCTATTTTACATGTAAGTACGATAGATATAAGCACGATATTATTGATTAAAGGCTAACAGCAAATGACGCTCTAAAAATCCTAGATATTATTTAATGAAGGCTAATCTGATGCCTGTTAACCAATCATTTAGCATGTTTGGGATTTTGTAATAGAGTGTCGCTATCTGAGCGTTTTAATATTCTTTTATTTAACTTATTTTATCCAGCCCTGTTATTCAATTGCTTAACTGTTCATTTGAATAATGATGGGGCTGTTTTGGAGATTTGTACATGAGTGCTTCAGACAATAATAAAGCGCTAGAGCAGAATTTTGCGCCTTTAAAGAACGATAGATTGCTACGCGCCTTGCGCTTTGAGCCAATAGATACCACGCCTGTGTGGATGATGCGCCAAGCCGGTCGTTATTTACCAGAATATAAAGCCACCCGCGCTGAAGCGGGTGACTTTATGAGCTTATGTAAAGACACTGCACGTGCTACCGAAGTCACTTTGCAGCCATTACGTCGTTATGACTTAGACGCTGCGATTTTATTCAGTGATATTTTAACCATTCCTGATGCGATGGGATTGGGCTTATACTTTGAAACCGGTGAAGGCCCAAAGTTTAAACACCCTATTCGTACGCAAGCAGATTTGGATAGATTGCCAGTACTCGATGTCAATGATTCGCTTGATTATGTCATGCGTGCGGTGACAAGTATTCGTAAAGCCTTAAACGGACAAGTGCCATTATTTGGTTTTTCTGGCAGTCCTTGGACGCTAGCGACTTATATGATTGAAGGCGGTAGCTCAAAAGATTATCGTTATACCAAAGGTTTCTTATATAGCAATCCTGAGTTTTTACATCAATTATTGGATAAGTTGGCAACGTCAGTAATCGATTATTTGGATGCGCAAGTGGTTGCTGGGGCGCAAATATTACAGATATTTGATAGCTGGGGCGGGGCGCTTGGCCATCGTCAATTTGTCGATTTCTCTCATGCTTATAATAAGCGTATTGTCGCTGAACTAAAGGTACGTCACCCCGAAATACCAGTGGTATTGTTTACCAAAGGTGGCGGGTTGTGGCTTGATGTGCAAGCGGATAGTGAAGCCGATGCCTTGGGTTTAGATTGGACAATGCCTATTGATCGTGCCCGTCAAGTCTTGACCGAAAGTCAGCGCCAGTTGACCAAGCACCATAAAAAACTACAAAGTAGCAAAGCCATTCAGGGTAATTTAGATCCTGCGACTTTATATGGTTCGCCTGCGACTATCCGTGCTGAAGTCAATGCCATGCTAGATAGCGCTTATGCCAATGGTGAAAAAACAGGCTATGTGGCAAACTTAGGTCACGGTATTACCCAGTGGGTCGACCCTGATAATGCCAAAGTCTTTATCGATGCGGTACATGACTATAAGATTTAATATTTAATGTGGCTAGTTTTTAAAATTAGCGAACATTAAGAAGCGTGAGTTTATTAAAAGCGATAAATTTAGACGTTATTAAATTTAGACGCTATTAAACTTACACCCTATAATGTTTATACTTAGGTGTAGACATTATAGCTATCTACCATTCATTGAGTAAGAAACTGCATAAAAGAAAAAGGGATATCTTATGATTTCAGCAGCGATTGTCGGCGGCACAGGCTATACAGGTATTGAGCTGATTCGCTTATTATCTGCCCATCCTGAAGTGTCTATTGATTTGCTAACCTCACGTAGCGAAGCTGGCACCCGAGCTGATGAGATATTCCCAAGCTTACGCGGCATCTCCGATATCGTTTTTAGCGATTTAGGTGATGAGACGCTAGCGACCTTGCAAAAATGCGATGTGGTATTTTTTGCGACCCCGCATGGCGTGGCAATGAAGCAAGCAGAGGCATTAACGGCAGCGGGCGTAAAAGTGATTGATTTGGCCGCCGATTTTCGCTTGCAGTCATTAGCAGATTTTGAGCACTGGTATCAGCAAGCCCATGCCTGTCCTGAATTATTAAAGACAGCCGTTTATGGTTTACCTGAAGTCAACCGTGAAAAACTTGCCGATGCTTTGGTGGTCGGTAACCCTGGCTGTTATCCAACCACAGCTATCTTGGGCTTAAAACCCATTATCGATGCGCAAAATAAGCAAGCCCAAAGACTGGTTGAATCACGTATCGTTATCGATGCGAAATCTGGCGTTTCGGGCGCGGGTCGTCAAGCAAAGCTTGCCCTTAACTATGCTGAAACCACAGACAATTTCAAAGCCTATAGCGTTGAAGGTCATCGGCATTTACCGGAGATTGAGCAGGGTGTTGCTCAGTTATTAGAGAGTCAATTTAGCCATCGTATCCGTTTTCTACCGCATCTTGTGCCGATGATACGCGGGATGCTCAGCTCTATTCATCTTGAGCTGACGGATGCAGGCGCTGCTATTGATTGGCAGCAAGTATTTGAGACAAGCTACGCTGCAGAACCCTTTGTGGATGTGATGCCAAAGGGTCTTTATCCTGATACGCGCAGTGTGCGTGCCAGTAATCGCCTGCGTATTGGTATCCATCAAGACAATGCGCGTGCCGAGCTGACGGTGATTGTCGTGCAAGACAACTTGGTGAAAGGTGCGGCTGGGCAAGCGGTGCAAAATATGAATGTGATGTTTGGTTTCGATGAATCAATGGGCTTAAACTTTGCTCCTATCGTTCCTTAACAGATGTCTAGCCATTAACAAATCCCTCATATTTATGGCGCTAGGTATTGATTATAAATTCCGCTATAATAACCTGCCCTTACTGTTAAGAGATACTGTCTAAATGCGTTTGAAGAGTGTACTACGCCTTTGTCCACAGCCCGCACGTTTAGCGTGCCAAGACTCTATTTCTTATGATTTGGAGGGTAGTCTGCATCTCTCTTACCCTGATTATCGTAATTGTTATCGTAGTAATACTGCGGCTATCAGTCGCCATGGCATCAGTCAGTCACAGCAAGGTGCGTCTACTTTAGTATTGGCATTATTTGTGGTGGCGATATTGGTAACTGCGGTGGTTGGGCTGTTATTTGGTCATAAGCTTGGCTATCAGCGCGGCTATTATTCGATGCAAACGGAAGCGAAGCAAGCAGTTATTACCAGTAAAGAGGCGACGCAAGAGCTAAAAGATTTACGCCTTAGCAGTAAAATCGCGACCAATGAAGCGGCTACCGCTAAGCAAGAGCTAGAAATAAGTTTGGCAAACCTAAAAGAGCTACGCGAAAATCAGCAAGAACTGACGGTTGAAAACAAACAAGTGGCGCAGCTTAATGAGATATATGCCGAAATCATTAGCGAACAAGGCGGCATGCCATTACAGATACTTGGCGCGAAAATTGAACCTTTACCTGAGAACGCTTTTGAATATGGCTTCGATATTGGTATGCTTGCCAGCGATGGTAAAGCCAAGCGCTTAAAACCAACGTTAACCTTGCTCAATGACGATGACTTTGTAGAAGTGCCATTAGAGCCAGCAAGTTATACCATTGAAGGAATCACGCGCATTCGCGGACGCTTTATGATGCCGTCAGGCTTTAAGCCGTTGCAGGTTAAGCTGAGCTTGCGAGCAGGTGGACAGGAAGTAGAGCAATTATACGATTGGAAGCTTGGCGACAAGGTCGATAATATGCCGCTGTCGTTATTAGACTTACCAGAGGTTGATGAAAGCCCGATTGAACCTTAATCTTTTAAGGTTTGATTGAGAGTTATTGTTTGCATCTTTTACTATTTTTATGTTGCTGTCTCCCATGGCTGACACCTAATGACATATCGATATGTCTGCCAATCTTTTTTAATCCCCCTTTATGTTGTTATAAACACACCTATTAATTTGTATTCTAATTATGATAAAACAAACCCTATTACAATCAACGCCCACCGTTGCGGATTGGCATTTCCCCAATATACCGACGCATTTTGCGCAAGATGGCGATCCCGAAGGTGAAACCACACCGCAAGCTGACGTATTAGTGGCAGAGCCAGAAGTGGCAAAACCACCGATGTATGCGGTGGTGATGTATAACGATAACTACACGCCGATGGAGTTTGTCGTTTATGTGCTGCAGTCAGAATTCCGTCATAGTATGGATTCAGCGGTTGAGATTATGCTGACCATTCATAATAGTAGCAAAGGTATTGCGGGTATTTATCCAAAAGATATTGCTGAAACCAAAGCTAAAAAAGTTAATAGCCTTGCGCACCGTGAAGGCTATCCTTTATTGACTCAAATCGAGCCGCATCAAGGCGAATAGTTTTTTAGCACGCTTCTGTGATAAGTTTTCTACATTTTCCCTGTTTATATGACCTCAGTTTCTAGTTCAATTGCTACTATCTTATTTATACCATTAGCTTTTACCCTTCAAAATACTTTCTAACCTAGAGCAATAGAGCAAGCCTGATGAGTTATTTAATGGTTTGCTCTAATATATCGACTCACTTTAAGTCTAATGCCTGCAAATTTAGTATCTCGCCAGTTATTATCTCTTTAATATGTATAACCCTTTCATTTTAGACTTGATTTTCCTCTGATACAGCCCTATATATTAAAGTATACTCTTGTACACTTAATCTCAGTTTATCCCTCGTTTTTTTAAATCGTTTTAGTATTTTTAACTCTGTTATATTCAACAGCCAATCTCGAAAATAGACGCTCACATTACTTTATTGCTTATGGTTTTTTGGCTGTATCAATGCTTCTAACAAGCTTGGTGGACACTTCGATACATTTTAATCGGCGTTAATAGATTGACTATCTTTAAGTATCATGTTGATATAAAGGTAAGCTGAAAATAATGTCTACGTCATGGAAGCCGGTATTGAATAACATTGAGTAAAGTCTCTTAATAAACCTAACATAGCCCTTGAACAATCCATCTATCGCCCTGATTTAGTTACTAACTCATTCATAAAGCTATCAATAATAAGATAGGTACAACCGTAGGAAGTCCTTATGTTAAGTCGTCATCTTGAAGTTTCTTTGCGTTTAGCAATGACACTTGCGCGCCAAAAATCGCATGAGTATCTCACTGTTGAACATCTACTACTGGCATTATTAGAAAATACCAATGCTGCCAATACGTTGACTGCTTGCAATGCCAATGTCTCAACCTTGCGTAGCGAGCTTGAAGCTTATATCAATAAGCATACGCCAACGGTCGATGCTGAGACTGAGCAATCACCACAACCGACCCAAAGCTTTGATCGTATCCTGCAACGGGCTATTTTCCATGTGCAGTCTATTGGTGGCGGTCGTCTGGTTGAAGGGTCTGATATTTTGGTATCGATGTTTTCAGAGCATGATACTTACGCGGTTTATTTGCTCAAAAAACAAGGCATCAGTCGCCTTGAGCTGACTCAGTATTTATCACACGGTCAAGATAAAGACGAGCCATCTGAGCCACGTGCTTCGATGACAGGTGAGCGCCGTAGTGCCTCAGAAAAGACCAGTAAAGACCCTTTGGTAGAATTTGCAACCAACTTAAACCAACGCGCCGCTGAAGGTAAAACCGATCCATTAATTGGCCGTGGCCCTGAAATTGAACGCGCAGCGCAAGTATTATGTCGTCGCCGTAAAAACAACCCGTTATTGGTGGGTGAACCAGGCGTGGGTAAAACCTCGATTGCAGAAGGCTTGGCGTGGTTGATTATCAATGATAAAGCACCGAAGCCACTCAACGGCTGCGTGATTTATAGTCTAGATATTGGCTCGCTAATCGCCGGTACTAAGTATCGTGGTGATTTTGAAAAACGTATGAAGTCGCTGCTTGATGCGCTAAAGAAAAAGCCCAATGCAATTTTGTTTATTGATGAGATTCATATGATTATTGGCGCAGGTTCGTCAATGAGTAGCAATATGGATGTGTCAAACTTAATCAAACCGGCACTTGCCAATGGCGAGCTGCGCTGTATTGGTTCAACGACCTTTACTGAATATCGTCAGGTTTTTGAAAAAGACCATGCATTGTCACGTCGTTTCCAAAAAATCGATGTGAAAGAGCCAAGTGTTGATGACAGTATCGATATCTTACGTGGGCTGAAGCCGCGTTATGAAGAGTTCCATAATGTCGAATATACCGACGAGGCCTTGGTAACGGCCGTTCAATTATCAGCCAAGCATATCCATGAGCGTTTTTTACCGGATAAAGCCATCGATGTCATCGATGAAGCTGGTGCGTATAAGCGTTTGGGTATCGTCGCTGATTTGGACGATATTGATGCCGAAGAAAGCTTTATCGCTGATTTAGAGCAAGATTTTGATGCGCAAATCGATGCCGATGAAGAAGGTTTTGAGGGCGTTGATGATGACAGTATTGATGACACAGGCACGGTCAATGAGATGCAGGACGAAGCAAATGCTGCCAAAGCCAATGATAGAGCAAAAGCCGATGGGTCTAAAAAATCTAAAGGCAAACGTGCACCGATAAAAATCGATGTCGCCGATATTGAAGCTATCGTTGCCAAGCTTGCGCGTATTCCACCCAAATCCGTATCCAGTGATGATAAGAGTATTCTTCAGCATTTAGACCGCGATTTGAAGCACTTGGTGTTTGGGCAAGATGAAGCGATTGAAACCTTGGCCGATGCAATTAAATTATCGCGTGCCGGTCTTAAAGCACCTGATAAGCCAATTGGCTCGTTTATGTTTGCTGGTCCTACCGGGGTTGGTAAAACAGAGGTCTCGCGTCAGCTAGCAAACTTATTGGGTGTCGAGTTGGTACGCTTTGATATGTCAGAGTACATGGAAGCGCATACTGCTTCACGTCTGATAGGTGCGCCTCCAGGTTATGTTGGCTATGACCAAGGCGGTTTGCTTACCGAAAAAATCAATCAGCATCCGCATTGCGTGTTGTTGCTTGATGAAATCGAAAAAGCCCATCCAGATGTCTTTAACTTGTTATTGCAAGTGATGGATCATGGCACCTTGACTGATAACAACGGTCGCGTCGCTATCTTTAAGCAAGTGATTGTGATTATGACCACCAACGTCGGTGCAGATAGTATCAGTCGTTCTTCTATGGGCTTCACACAGCAAGACCATAGCCGCGATAATACCGAGGCGCTCAAACGTGTGTTTACGCCTGAGTTCCGTAACCGTCTTGATGCCATCATTCAGTTTAATCCATTGGATACCTCTGTCGTCGTCTCTGTAGTCGATAAGTTCTTGGTTGAGCTACAAGTCCAGCTTGATGATAAACAAGTAACACTAGAGATTGATGATGAGGTACGTGATTACTTAGCGGATAAAGGTTATGATCGCCTCATGGGTGCGCGCCCAATGCAGCGTCTGATTCAAGACGAGATTAAGAAACCATTGGCAAGCATGATTTTGTTTGGCGACTTGGTAAACGGTGGGGTCGTCCATCTGACCTTGGAGCCTGAGGACGCTAAAGATCAAGACGGCAATGCGGTTAAGCTTGAGAAAGGATCAGATAAAGGCTCCTCTGACAGTCGTATTATTCTAACGGTTGTTGAGACACATGAGCCGCATCCAGACTCTGAATCATTAGCCAGCTAGGTAGTTTTTGCTGTTAGTATCATAAGAATGGTTACTGCGTTATAAAAACGGTTACTGCGGTAGCCGTTTTTTTTATTGCTAATTATCACGTAGCAGCGCCAATATTTTGCTAATATCAGTGTTAGCGTATCCTGATAACAAATAAAAAAGGATTGATTATGACATTACTTGATGTACAAGCAACAAAGACAGAGGCACAAAAACAAGCGATTTTAGACAATGTACGCTTACCAGAAGACTGGAAAAACGCCTTAGCAGAAGAATTAACTTCTGACAATATGGATAACTTGCGCGCATTTTTAAAGGAAGCCTATCAATCAGACGATAGTATCTATCCACCAGCCCCTTTGATGTTTAATGCGTTAAATTTAACCCCTTTATCACAGGTTAAAGTCGTGATTTTAGGTCAAGATCCTTATCACGGACCAGGACAAGCAATGGGTTTATCATTTTCAGTGCCCAAAGCCATTCCAAAACCACCGTCACTGAATAATTTATTGAAAGAGATGGCAAGTGACATAGGTATTACGCCGTCAAAACATGGTGACCTGACCTACTGGGCACAGCAAGGCGTGTTGTTATTAAATAGCTCATTGACCGTGAGAGAAGGGGAGCCAAACAGCCACCAAAACAAAGGTTGGGAGCAGTTTACCGATGCGGTCATTGATGTCGTCAATGAACAAACAGAGCATACGGTATTTATATTGTGGGGTAGTAAAGCCCAGAAAAAAGGCAAATATATTAATACTGATAAACATCTGATTTTGACGGCTGTACATCCTTCACCGTTGGCTGCTAACCGTGGTGGGTTTTTCGGCTCTAAGCCATTTTCTAAAACCAATGATTATCTACTACAGTATGGTCGAACGCCAATTGACTGGCAGCTGCCACAGTAGTTATTAACAGTAGCTGTTAAAAAAAGCTATTAAAAATAATCGTCAAAAGTAGTTTTTAAAATAATAGTTCTATTAATATTCAAAATAATAGTTGTACTGATAAATGAAACATAGACAAACGATAAGCTTGCAGCCTTATCAATTAGCGAGCAGCCTGATATCGGCAAGTACCTTTTGGTTGCTTGAAGATTTTAAGTGGATGCAAAAAGCCCTTAAGCTTGCCAAACAAGGTGCCGCGCGTGAAGAAGTGCCAGTAGGGGCGATACTGGTGCACAATCAGCAAGTAATTGGGCAAGGATTTAACGAGCCGATTGGACGCCATGATGCGACGGCTCATGCTGAAATTGTCGCTTTAAGAGATGCTTGCATGCGTTTAAACAACTATCGCTTGCCATTACAGACGACGTTATATGTGACTTTAGAGCCGTGTACCATGTGTATCGGGGCGCTGATTCATGCTCGCGTGGATAGACTTATTTATGCGGCAAGTGAGCCGAGGGCTGGCATGGTTGGCAGTCAAATGAACTTGGCTGCCCAGCCATTTTATAATCATAGTATTCAAGTACATAAAGGCTTGTGTAGTGAGCATAGCAGTCAGATGTTAAAGGCTTTTTTTCGTGAGCGCCGTCAAGCGTTAAAAAAGGATAAGCGCTAAAAATAAAAGTGAGCATAAACCATTAACAAGATATTATGCTCATTGCTAGTGATAGGAAGGTTTGTTTGCTATACTATCGCCCTATTTGCTTACGAACAAGTTTATTGGCGTGCAAGCGTTTGATAAACCAGTGGAAATTTACGCCATTTGCCATTTTGTAAGTTGTACCGACGATTAAGTGACTGTTATGACTGCTTTTACACCCAATACTAATGATAATAATAGCGACATTTCGTCATTGCGCTATCCGGTTATCTGTATTGATGGTCCAAGTGGGGCGGGTAAAGGCACGGTGACGTGGCGCTTAGCACAAACGTTAGGGTATCAGCTGCTAGATTCAGGGGCGTTATACCGCATTGTTGGTCTAAAGGCATTTGAAGCCGGTTTGCTCAATGTAGATGGCGAGCAAAGTATTGATGAGGCGGCGCTATTAGCATTGACTCAAAGCTTGCAAATAGTTTTTGAGCCTAATAGTGATTCAGGACGCGTGGATATCATTGTTAATGGCGCTAAGATTGGCGAGCAAGTACGCAATGAAACCGTCGGTGGTTATGCTTCACGAGTCGCAGTTTATCCAAAGGTACGTCAAGCCTTGCTTAAATTGCAGCAAGATATGGCGACTCAATCAGGATTGGTTGCCGACGGTCGTGATATGGGTACCGTGGTTTTCCCAGATGCCGATGTTAAGGTCTATCTGACGGCAAGTGCCAAAGCTCGCGCAGAACGCCGCGTAGCACAGCTTTTACAAGCGGGACAAACTGCCGATTTTGAAGCAATTCTTGCGACGATTAAAGCGCGTGATGATCGTGATGAAAACCGTGCAACGGCACCGTCGAAGCCTGCAGAAGATGCGCTGGTTTTAGATAGTTCTAACCTAGACGCTGATGCGGTTTATGAGCTTGTGAAAAAACATTGTCAAGATCAAGGTATTTGCTTTAATCGTTAATAAAAACAACATATTAAGTACTAAAAAGTTTCCTATGGCTTTCATTTTAGTATAAAATTATATAAGTATAAGTAAGACAGTTGTTGCTAGTGAGTTCGCTTAAAAATCGCTTATTAGCAACAAAGGTTTTTTTATATGACTATATAAGATATAAAACCAGTATTTCGTTTTATACAGTCATAAATTTGATCCGTACTGTGCTGGACAGGATACGGCTATACAAAGGTAGACATAATGGAATCATTTGCTGAACTATTTGAAGCGAGCATCGAAGAAACAGGTCTTGATATCGAGCGTGGCTCGGTTATCACAGGTACTGTTGTGGCCATCGATAGCGATTGGATCACAGTAGATACTGGTCTTAAATCTGAAGGTATCGTCGCTCGTGAAGAGTTTTTAAGCGAAGAAGGCGAACTTGAAGTTGAAGTTGGCGATAGTGTCGATGTTGTGGTTGAAGCGGTTGATAACGGTATGGGTCAAACCTTACTGTCACGTGAAAAAGCCAAACGCGTTGAGACTTGGAATTTCCTTGAGAAAATCTCTGACAATGATGAGATCGTTAAAGGTATTATTTCTAGCAAAGTAAAAGGCGGCTTTACCGTTGATATCGGTTCAGTTCGCGCGTTCCTACCAGGTTCATTGGTAGACGTCCGTCCGATTCGTGATACTACGCATCTAGAAGGCAAAGAGCTAGAATTTAAAGTTATCAAACTTGATCAAAAACGTAACAACGTTGTGGTAAGTCGCCGCGCTGTTATGGAAGCTGAAAACTCAGCTGAGCGTGAAGAGCTATTGAACAAGCTTGAAGAAGGTATCGAGATCGAAGGTATCGTTAAGAACCTAACTGATTATGGTGCGTTCGTTGACCTTGGTGGTATTGATGGTCTATTGCACATCACTGACATGGCATGGCGCCGTATCAAGCACCCATCTGAGGTGGTTGAAGTTGGTCAAGACCTTAAAGTTAAAGTACTTAAGTTTGACCGTGAGCGCAATCGCGTAAGCCTAGGTCTAAAACAACTTGGTACTGATCCTTGGGATAACGTTGGCGGCACATACCCAGTCGGTAGTGTGGTTAAAGCACGCGTAACCAACCTAACTGATTATGGTTGTTTCGCTGAAATTTCTGAAGGTATTGAAGGTCTAGTACACGTGTCAGAAATGGATCACACCAACAAAAACATCCATCCATCGAAAGTTGTTCAAGTGGGTGATGAAGTTGAAGTGATGATTCTTGATATCGATGAAGAACGTCGTCGTATCAGCTTAGGTATCAAACAAACTCTAGCCAATCCATGGGATGAGTTTGATAAGAAACATGAGCGCGGTGATAAAATCACTGGTACGATCAAATCTATCACTGACTTCGGTATCTTTATCGGTCTAGATGGTGGTATCGATGGTCTTGTACATCTATCTGATATCTCTTGGAACGAAACTGGCGAAGAAGCTATCCGTAACTACAACAAAGGCGACACCGTTGAAGCAATGGTATTGTCTGTAGATTCAGAAGCCAACCGTATCAGCCTAGGCGTGAAGCAGTTAAGCTCTGATCCATTCAACGAATACCTAGTCAACAATGACCGCGGTGCTATCGTTAATGGTAAAGTAAAAGAAGTAGACGCTAAAGGTGCTACTATTGAGCTTGCTGACGAAGTTGAAGCATATCTACGTGCCTCTGAAATTCAACGTGACCGCGTTGAAGATGCGACTAAGCATCTAACAGTTGGTGATGACGTTGAAGCGAAAATCATCAGTGTTGATCGTAAAACTCGCAACATCAGCTTGTCAATCAAAGCGAAAGACGAAGCTGAAGAGCGTCAAGCGATTAAAGAGCTAAGCAGCACTAGCACGACTAGTACTACTGCCGGTTCTGATGCACAGCCAAAAACTATTGGTGACTTGATCAAAGAACAAATGCAGTAAGCTGTATATTGTTGATATAATTAGTATATAAAAAGAAAGCGACTCCGGTCGCTTTTTTTTGTGATTAAATTTGGGTATGAAGCAAATGCTTAACGATTTCCTGTAAAAGGGGAAACTCTTATTTCCATTTGCGCCAATATCCGCTATCATTTGCAACATTGAGTAACGAGATGTGAACGTAAACCTAAATAGTCATAAAATGATAGTTTACCTCACAACCATCTTATCCATTAATCAATAAGGCCAGTGTGATAATGCAGCAAGCAATTAACAAGTCCGAATTTATTAGTAATCTGAGTGCGAATTGTGACAACATGACAGATACCGTTGTCGATGATGCAGTACGCGAAATATTAAATTTGATGACCGATACTTTAGCCAACGACGGCCGAGTAGAGGTGCGTGGCTTTGGTAGTTTTTGTCTCCATCATCGCCGTGCACGTATGGGACGTAACCCTAAAACAGGCGAAAGCGTACCAGTACCTGCCAAAGCCATTCCACATTTTAAACCTGGCAAAGCACTACGTGAAGCCGTCAATGATAAAGTAGCCCACGGTTAGGAACATAAGCAGAATAGTAAGACGTTTAATTTTATAATTATTAAAGTTGCTGATTACTAGGACGTCTTACTATTAAAGCTGTTTCTGATTAAAGAATCTTATTATTAACGCTTTTTATCATTAAACCAAAACGAATAAGCTAAGAGATATAAAACCAGTCTTTTTATATAAGAGGCTAGATATTGAAAACCTTTACTAGCAGTCGCTATGGCTGCGTTATTTGCTAAACTGTTCATACTATTCAACATACAAGGATACGTCTGATGCGCATTTTACTGCTGGTATTACTGTTTTTGAGCTTTGCTTATTCGCTAGGTTTAGTATTGGCCAATAATACTGAAGTTGGGGTGAACTTATTATTTTCTCAAGCACCGACGATGAACCTGGGCTTATTGTTGATTCTGTGCCTGATACTCGGCATCATCATTGGTATGTTACTAGCTTTACTCATGTTCCGTGTGCTACAAAATAAGTGGGAAATCTCACGTCTACAAAAATTAAATGCCAATCTGCAAGAGCAGGTGACACAAGCCAATATTGTTATTGACCGTCAAGCAAACGCGCCGTCGGTAGAAGAAGCGGTCTATGGCACGACAGCGACCAATGTACAAGATGGTAGCGTCAGCGATGTAGATGATGGTGCAATGTTAACCAAGCAAAAGCGCGACTATTAGTCGGTCAGATGACCATTCTATTTCTAATAGCTCTATATACAATCATTTGATAAACCCGATAGAAAGTGGCACAACTATGAATAACGCAAATACCTCTCCCGTCGTCGTTGCTTTAGATAACATGACGAGAGATGCCTCGTTAGCACTGGCTGACCAATTAGATCCGGCGTTATGTCGCTTAAAGGTAGGTAAAGAGCTGTTTACCCGCTGCGGTCCTGAGATAATTAAGGCGCTACATCAGCGTGATTTTGAGGTGTTTTTGGACTTGAAATTCCATGATATTCCTAATACCACGGCACAAGCGGTATTGGCGGCAGCTGAGCTTGGCGTATGGATGGTCAACGTCCATGCAAGCGCGGGCTTAGAGGCGATGTTATTAGCCAAACAACGATTGTTAGACGGTAATTTTGAAACCCTGCTAATCGCTGTTACCGTACTGACCTCTATGGACAATCAAGCATTGATGCAAACGGGCATCACGGACGGCTTAGATGTACAAGTAAGCCGCTTAGCACAATTGACTAAGCAAGCAGGTCTTGATGGGGTGGTATGTTCAGCACAAGAAGCCAAAACGCTTAAGCAGCTATGTGGTCAAGATTTCAAGCTAATTACCCCGGGTATCCGCCTGTTAGACGACAATGCCGATGATCAAAAACGCATTTGCACGCCGAAACAAGCGTTAAATGATGGCTCTGATTATTTAGTAATTGGGCGCTCAATTACCCAAGCAGCAGATCCTGCTGCTAAATTACAAAAGATACTTCAAAGTATCTAGCAGATTATAAAATCTCTAAAATCTTATAATCTGTTTAGAGGTTTTTAGCAGCATCACTATAGAAAAGACAGCCTAACACGCTGTCTTTTTTACTTTTTGCCAGTCATGAAAAAAGTGCTACACTGGTCAAATTTATGTTGATAGTAAGCCTAGATATAGACAGTTTTTTATCTTCAAGTTTTTGCAAATGGCATGATGGGACAATAGTAAAACCTATGAAATTACAGATTTTGAGTGACTTACATATCGACAGCTATGCTCGTCAATCGCACCCGATGGGACATATCCCGAAAACGGAAGCAGATGTGGTGCTAGTAGCGGGGGACACTGCCAACAGTGATAGTGGTATGCCATGGCTACAAGAGCAAGCAGCGCGCTTACAAGTGCCATTAATTACCATCTCTGGCAATCATGAGTACTTCAATGAAGATGTGCTGCACTTTGATAAGAAGCTTGCAACTTGGGATGATTATAATAGTGAATTAAAGCAAGGCGTGCGCGTATTACAGTGTCAGCATATCGATATTGGCGAGGTGCGAATTCTAGGCTGTACGCTATGGACGGATTATCGGTATCAAGCTAACGAAGATACCATGGCAGCGGCTAGGCGTTTTATGCGTGATTATAAGCAAATTTATGCCGGTGGCGAGCTGTTTTCACCTGAAGTATCAATGCAAATCCATGCTGAGCAGCGCCGATGGTTGCAGCAAGCATTAATAACTGCTAAAGCACTGGGTAAGAAAACTGTGGTCATGAGTCATCATAGTATCAGCCCGTTATCTGTGTCTGAGAAGTATGCTGAGCTGCCAAGCAATGCCGCTTTTGTCAGTGATTTATCGAGCTGGATGTATGAAGATTGGGCGCCCACGCTTTGGGTGCATGGCCATACCCATGAAGCCTTTGATTATCAAATCAATAAGACGCGAGTCATCGTCAATCCGCGTGCCTATCCGAATGAGGTGAGCAGTACTGCATTGGCATTTGCTTGGGATAAGGTGATTGAGATTTGATAAATCGTCTTAACTAAGCACTTATACTGATATTTATAAAAATACGCTATATTGCAACTGAACTTATATTTTGTTCATTGATGTCAAAAAATCTGCTACGCTTGCTATCATGAGTAAACTGCCTAATAACACCCTATCAAAACTATCCGCTGCGCAGCGTGCGAGTCACACGCCAAGTGCACCAGCGCCCTCACACTTACCTGACAGTATGATGTCTTCGGTCGGCTTACTGCCTACGGATAAACGGCTGATTTTATTTACCAGACATTCTTTACGTGAGCGCTCTGACGGTAATGGTTTTGCCAGTTATCAGTTGCCGCTGACCCAAAAAGGTCGCGTTTTAGCGAAGTCTTGGGGGCGCTGGTTGGCAGGACATCTGCCGTATTCGCTCGATGTTGATAGTATCTCAAGCCCGATTGGGCGTTGTATCGATACCGCGCAGCTGATGCAAGCAGGCGCGGGGCTACAACGTGATATCTCGCATCAATCATTATTGGTCGAACCCGGTAGTCTGGTGACAGAACCTGAGATTGCCACTCCCATATTTAAAGAAATTGGCGTGCTCAATTTTATCAATCGCTTTTTACAAGGTAATCTTGAAGGTACCAAAAACGCTTATCAAGGTGGGCTTGATCTTTTATCGCTATTTTACCAGAATCAGCCTGAGCATGGGCATTTAATGCTTGCCGTCAGTCATGATACGCTGCTGTCAGCTTTTTTGGCGGTGATGTTTGATGTGACTGAGATTGATTGGAATGACTGGCCAAAGATGATGGAAGGAGTGTTCTTGTGGTTTGATGATAAGCCATTTGAGCAGGCCAGTGCTTATTTCGTCTGGCGCGGTGAAGTTTATGTGCGCCCGATTCATACTTTGCTTGACAGTTACCGTGCGGCCGGCTTCCATCCTAATAAACTGCTATTGCCACCAGAAGTAAAATGGACCTAAGTGTTTTTTGCTAAACATCATTTTCTAAAACTGTTAAACACTTTTAAGCAGTTATAAATGATAAATAAAGTGATAAATAAACAGGCATAAAAAAACCTTGCCCCAGTATTAGAACTGGTAACAAGGTTTTAGTCATCACGCTATAAAAGCGCAATGCGGTCTAAACGCAACCAATCTTAAGCTTGTAAGCCTTTGATGGTTTTGTTTAGGCGGCTCTTACGACGAGCAGCTTTATTCTTATGAATAATACCTTTGTCAGCCATACGATCAAGAACCGGTACCGCTTTTTTGTAAGCTTCGGTAGCCGCGTCATAATCTTTAGCAGCGATAGCCGCGTCAACACGTTTTAGATAAGTACGAACCATAGAGCGTTGTGACGCAGAGTTCTGACGACGTTTGGTGTTTTGACGGGCGCGTTTACGAGCTTGTGCAGTATTAGCCACGCGTATCTCCTTGATAAAGACAGATAAAAATATGAATGTTGATTGCAATAATAATGGGTTTAACAATCATCGGTGACGAGCAGCCTCTCGCCAAACATGATGTCGATGTCTGATATTAGAATACCTATCTGTTATTAAAGGCACCTAAATTAGTAATAGATCATCGCAAGCGCCAGAACTGTTTGGAATAATTAAACAGCGTTGACGTGTAAAGCCGGTTATCTTAGCAAATTATTGCGCTTAGAACAATATATTTGATGATTAATGCGTAAAGAAGTTATGCTAGCACACGGATAGCTGGTTTTTAGGGTGGTTAATAAGCGTTTCATTAAGCAAACGAGCAAAATATCTAGCAAAAGTGGCGGCTTAAAACGGCTGATTGGTGCAATCAATTTGATGGCGGATAAAATCTCTTACAATAAATTGTGTAGAATAGCGTCAGTTATCTCTGAATTTAGGTATGATACCTATGATACAAGGGACAAAGACATTGGTGGAAAGCGTAGATGATAAGCGTTTACCCCTCATCTTTCTTCTTATTATACATATTCCAACATTATATAAATGGGTAGGTTATGCAGCGAAAAGCAATTGTGATTGGCGCAACAGGATTGGTCGGGCAGCATCTTGTTAAGCAGCTTAGTGAGCTTTATGACACGTTAATTGTGATTGCACGGCGTCCGCCTCGCTATATCAATGCCAGCATGCGCTTTTATCAGGTCAATGATTTTGATAACTTGGCTGAAATATTTGCCAGCGTTGGCGCTGATAATAAGACAGATGCTTTTAGCTGCCTTGGTACCACCAAAAAGCAGGCGGGTAGTGATGAAGCTTTTCGAAAAATCGACCATGATTATAATGTCAATTTTGCCAAACTCTGCCAAGAAAAAGGTGTTGAAAACTTCTTTTTATTGTCCTCAATGAATGCAGACATCGACAGTCGCTTTTTATACAATCGGGTCAAAGCGGAAACTGAGCAGTCTATTATGGCGCTAGGTTTTAAGCAGCTGGTGATTCTGCGTCCTTCTTTATTGCTGGGCAAACATAAAGGTCGCCCGCTTGAAAGTATTGGTCAAAAAGCGTTTAAACTTATCTCGCCTTTGGTCTCAGAGTCATTATCACTGCATCCTATTTCTGCAAAGCGCGTTGCCAGTGCGATGGCAATGAGTGCACATGATGTCTATCAGCGTAATAAATACCGTAATGAGCCTGCGATTCAAACTACAGATATCATCGAAAATAAGCAGATGCTAGCGATGACTAAGGTTAAAAAATAGCCTAAGCATTAAATTAAAAACACTTAAAATTAAAACTCAGTCATAAATGATTTAACATAAATAATTTAATCATACACAACAAGGAGCGTCAGACATGTCAGAATCGACCATGAATAAAGAGAACTTTGTGACTTGTGATTTACTGGATGCCAATCCTGAATCACAGGTATGTTTGCCTAATATCGAAGGCAAGTCTTTTTATAGCTTTGGTGGCAAAGATAGATTTTGCGGTGAAATCGTGACCGTTAAATGCTTTGAAGACAATAGCCGCGTAAAATCGTTATTAAACAGCGATGGCAAAGATAAAGACGGTAATGGCAAAGTATTGGTCGTTGACGGCGGTGGTTCGATGCGTTGCGCGTTGCTCGGCGATATGATTGCACAATCAGCGATTGATAATGGCTGGGCGGGGGTTGTGGTTTATGGCTGCGTGCGTGATGTTGATGATATGGCAGCAATGGACATCGGTGTTATGGCACTCGGCTGTATCCCGCGTAAATCAAATCGCCGTGACGAAGGTCAAACCGATCTTGAAATCAGCTTTGGTGATTTAACGCTAAATTCTGGTATGTTTGTTTATGCAGACAATAACGGCATTATCGCTAGCGACAAACCATTAATTTAAAAACAGCTTATAATTTAAAAACAGCTTAATGCATATAACTCAAAAACCTCAGCTTAACCGTTGAGGTTTTTACATTTACTCATCCTGTCTTTATATACGAATATAAGTTTTATCAACTATTTGGCTATTGGTTTTTTCATAAGAATGCTAAGTGACAAACCGTTACGGCATAAATTTTGGTAATTGCTGAAATATTCGTATAATAGCTTTCTGACTCTTAACGTTGACCCTATTCTTTATGCCTATCACTGCTTTAACTGACGCCTTTGAACCGATTAACCAGCAGTTGTTTCCTATCCAGAATGCCCAGCGCCGTTGGCTGGCACCTGTGCATGGGGCAGTCAGTAGTTTGTGGCTGGCAAGTCTGGTGCAAACATCGCTATGGAATGTTGCCGACCGTCTAAAGGTTGTGGTAACGCGTGACCAAAACCAGCTTAATCAGATAGAAACAGAATTGGCATTTTGCGGCGTCGATGCTTATGTATTCCCTGATTGGGAGACATTGACCTATGATGAGCTGTCACCGCATCAAGATATCGTCAGCGAACGTATCAATCTATTAACCGATATGCAAACGTCAGGCGTGCTGCTCATCTCGGTACAGGCGTTGATGCATCGGGTCGCACCGCCAAGCTGGCTGATAGGGCAGCATTTTGATTTGAGTGTCGGTGATAGATTTGATATCCATACCCAACGTGGCTTATTGGCAAGGGCCGGTTACCGTGCGGTTGAGAACGTCTTTGAGCCGGGCGAATTTGCCGTACGCGGTAGCATCATTGATATCTTTGCCATGGGTCAGCCGTTTCCGCTACGTCTAGATTTGTTTGACGATGAAATTGAAACCATTCGCTTCTTTAATCCGCAGACCCAGCGCACATTGACCGTTGATGACCTCAAAACGATGATGAGCGGCAACGATAGCAGTATGGGCAAAGAGTCGCTGTCACTACTGCATAAACTGCCAGATATCTCAAAGCCTATTGAGCAATTCCAGATATTACCAGCAAAAGAGTTTCCGCTTGATGAAGGGCGGGAGACGTTTCGCACCAACTTTGCTGCTATGTTCCCTAATACCAGCAGCCGTAAGTTTGAACTACATAAAGATGTTATGGCGGGTATCGCCAGTAGTGGACTTGAATATTATCAGCCACTATTTTTTGACTTAAAGGATTGGGAAGCTGAGAGTAGCTTATTTGCTTACCTACCAAGCGATGCACTATTTATCACAGATGAACTAATTAACGAAAAACAGGCAGATTATTGGTCACAGATTCAGCGCCGTTATGAAGAACGTCGTCATGATATTGATAAACCCATCGTCGCGCCTGAATTGTTGTATTTATTATCAAATACTTTAAACGAGCACCTCAATCATTATCCACGGGTGATACTCAGTGCGCGTAATGAATTGGCTACCATGACCGATGTTGCTACGATTGATAGCGATGCTTCGTTATTAGAAGATGCGTCATTGTTAGCAGACAAATCATTGCTGCAAGTTGAAGAGCAGTCAGATTCACAGCCACAACTGCCGCTTACGGCAAATAAGCAGCAAGGCTTGGTGACGTTAAGTGCGCAAGAGCCGCCGCAATTATCAGTCAATCATCAAAAAGCTGAGCCTCTTACCGAACTGTTAGAATTTTTAGCGCTGCAAGCGCAAACAGAAACACCTGTATTGATTGTCGCTGAAACAGCGGGTCGCCGTGAGATTCTCATCGAGCTGTTTAAAGGCAAAATCGATATCAAAGCTTATGACAGCTTTGAGGCGTTTTTAGCCGCCGATAAAACTACTGGTCTTAATGCTAAAAAGCTGCCGCAGGTTGGTCTCACAGTTGCACCTATTGAGCGCGGGGTTTATGTTCCTGAACGTTTGGTATTAATTAGTGAGACACAGTTATTTGGTCGGCAAGTATTGCAAACGCGCCGCCGTCGTCAAAGCGGTGTGTCAGAAGAGTTTTTGGTTAAAAGTGTCACCGAAATAACCGAAGGCAGTCCAGTGGTGCATATCGAGCATGGTATCGGACGTTATCACGGGCTGATTACGCTAGATGTCGGCGATGGTGAACAAGAATTTATTCATTTGAAATATGCCGATGATGCCAGTATTTATGTGCCGGTTGCCAATTTACAGATGATTAACCGTTATAGCGGCGGTGATCCTGCGCTTGCGCCATTGCATAAAATCGGTAGCGGCAAATGGGATAAAGCCAAGCAAAAAGCCCTCGAGCAAATCCATGACGTGGCGGCTGAACTACTTAATATGCAAGCACGGCGTGAAGCCAAAGTCGGTATTCATTTTAAAATAGATTCATCACAGTATGAGCTGTTTGCCAGTCAATTTGCTTTTGAAGAAACGCCCGATCAGGCCAATGCCATCCATGCGGTGATGGAAGACATGAGGCAAAACCAGCCAATGGATCGTCTCATTTGCGGTGATGTCGGCTTTGGTAAAACAGAGGTCGCCATGCGTGCGGCGTTCATTGCGGTCAGCGCCGGCTATCAAGTAGCAGTATTGGTGCCGACAACCTTGCTAGCCGGTCAGCATGAAGACAATTTCCGTGACCGTTTTGCTGATTGGCCAGTGCGTATCGAAACGCTATCGCGCTTCGGCGGCAAAAAGCATCAAGAAACGGTTTTAACAGACCTCGCAGCAGGCAAGGTTGATATCGTTATCGGTACGCACAAACTATTACAGCCTGATGTGAAATTCTCTAATTTAGGCTTGATGATTGTCGATGAAGAGCATCGCTTTGGCGTGCGTCATAAAGAGCGTATCAAGGCGATTCAGACCGATGTGGATAGTATGTCGATGACAGCGACGCCAATCCCTAGAACGCTTAATATGGCGCTCTCGGGTATGCGTGATATGTCGATTATTGCCACGCCACCGGCACGTCGTTTGGCTATTAAAACCTTTGTCATGCAAAAAACAGAAGCCCTAATGAAAGAGGCCATCTTGCGTGAGCTACTGCGCGGCGGACAAGTTTATCTATTGCATAATGATGTGGCGAGCATTGAACGCATGGCAGAAACCGTCCGTGAACTGGTGCCTGAAGCACGAGTAGGGGTCGCTCATGGACAAATGCAAGAGCGCCAACTTGAACAAGTCATGCAGCAGTTTTATCATAAAAAGTTCAACGTGCTAGTCTGTTCGACCATTATCGAAACCGGTATCGATGTACCCAATGCCAATACCATTATCATTGAGCGCGCCGATAAGTTTGGCTTGGCGCAATTGCATCAGCTGCGCGGTCGTGTTGGCCGTAGTCATCACCAGGCTTATTGTTATCTGCTAGTGCCTTCTATCAAAGGGCTTAAAGGCGATGCTAAGCGCCGATTACATGCGATTGAACGCGCTAACACACTGGGCGCAGGCTTTATGCTGGCAAGTGAGGATTTAGAGATTCGTGGTGCCGGTGAGATACTTGGTAAGCAGCAAAGTGGTAATATGCAGGCGATTGGCTTTAGCCTATATATGGATATGCTGGAGAGAGCAACTAAGGCGATTAAAGCGGGTAAAGAGCCTGATTTAAGCACACCATTGTCGCTGACCAGCGAGATTAATCTGCATAGCTCGGCGTTGATACCAGAAGATTATTTACACGATGTACATCAGCGTTTGTTATTTTATAAGCGCATCAGTAATGCTGATGACAAAGAAGCTCTGACCGATATTCGTACCGAAATGATTGACCGTTTTGGCATATTACCTGAGCAAACCAAGCAGTTATTTGCCATCCACGGACTGCGTATACAAGCTGAGCCGCTAAAGATTAATAAGATTGATGCCAACAGCAATAGCATGACGTTAGAATTTGCACCTGATACGCCAGTCGACGCCTTAGCAATTATTAAGTTGATTCAGAGCAATGGGCAGCGCTATCGTATGAATGGTGCCTCTGGCATTCGTTATCAGGATGCCGATAAACTGGCAACACCGCAGCAGCGCGTCAGCGCAATTCAAGAGCTATTACGCTATTTTAGTGAGCATATGGTGGCAGAGTCAGCTTAGCTTCATTGATTTATATTTTTAAACTGAACAGATTCGCTAAATAATTTAAATAAGGTGAATGTTGCATCCTAAGACAATCAGTCATGGCGCTATTTTATCGGTTAGATAACTGATAAAATAGCGACACCCTATATTTAGCCTACTATTTTTATAGCACAATGTTTTTAAGCGTATTATTCTTTAGTAAATTAAATTCTGCTTTTCTAGATTTCCATTCCTTTTATTTAAGCGTCATAACAAGAGAACCGTCATTATGTTCCAACTTCATCATAAACTTGCTGCTGATAGTTTTTTAGTGGGTGATTTCCCATTATCGACCTGTCGTTTAATCAATGATTGTCAGTTTCCTTGGTTGATATTGGTGCCGCGGGTATCAGGTATCAAAGAGTTATACGAGCTATCTGAGGCAGACCAAGCGCAGTTTTTGCGTGAATCGAGCTGGTTATCAAGCCAATTGGCCAAGACCTTCCAAGCCGATAAAATGAACGTGGCGGCATTGGGCAATCAAGTGCCGCAGTTACATTTCCATCATATCGTTCGCTATCAAAACGACATGCAGTGGCCAAATCCAGTATGGGGCGTGCCAGCCATCCCTTATACCAAAGAAGTATTGGCACAGATGCAGCAGACATTGATGATGGCGCTACGTGGTCACCATCAAATGCCGTTCGATTGGCAAATGCAGTAAAACTTGAGCAGTAAAATTTAAAATGAACTATTTATAATTTTGCATTTAAATGTTCTGTTCCAAACGATTTTTATCTAAATACATTTATTTAAACAAACTGTAAAGCCAGATTTAATGAGGGTTTAAGTGGTTTTAACCATAAAGTGTTTTACATTTGTCTGTTATTCATTATATTAGAGAGTGGGTTGGTTAAATGGATATAGCCAACTTATCTACTCGCAGCCGTTTTTTGCGTATTAGTCAGTATGCTTGATTTGCCGCATTGAAAACGCTTCGAGGTACTTAATCTTAGATTGGAAGCTTTCAGTCTAAGATTTTACTCTATGTTAAGGATAACAGATGGCTACTTCCTCTATTGCACCTCCATTATTACGACCTTCTATGTTACTTATCTCTATTTGTACCGTCGCTCTCAGTTTAACTGCCTGCGAGACAGATTCAACGGAGTCAGCTTTAGTACAGGCTGACTCAATATAGTCTGCATCCGTGCAGTCCGATTCAGTCCTGTCTGATTCAGAGCAAACCATTACCGAAAATACAACCTCCTCATCAGACAGCTCTGTTACGTTAAATCGTAGCGCTTCTGCTATGTCTATGAGAGCAATGCCGACAAGTCAGTATCTCGTTGGTAGTGGTAAGGCAGATATCACCGGTGCGGCTGCTGAAACCGGCATGTTTGGTTATGCTTCTGGGCAGGTTGTGCAAGGTATTAATGACCGCTTATATTCTCATGCCTTTATTATAGGAGAGGATACGAATAGTCAAAATCAAGGTAAACGCGTCGTTTATGTCTCAGCAGATATGGGCGCGATGTTTACCGCGGTAAAGCTTGAGGTCATCAAGCGCTTAAAAGCGGATTATGGCGAATTATATAATGATGATAATGTCATGCTTACTGCTACTCACACCCACGTTGGCAATGCTGGCTACTCGCATCAACAGTTATATCAAATTGCCAGTACCGACGACACCCTCTCAGGCTATAGCAGCCAAAACTTCAATGCTATTGTCAATGGGATTGTTACCTCGATTAAGCGTGCTCACGATACCTTGGCTCCCGGGACGCTATCTTTGGCGCAAGGCGAGCTAAAAGGTGCAACACTTAATCGCTCAGAGTTTGCCTATAACAATAATGCCGATGCAAAAGACTTTGATAGTAATGTTAATGAGACCATGACTCAGCTGCGCCTAAATACTGCCGATGGCACGCCAGTGGGGCTGATTAATTGGTTTGCACTGCATCCGACCAGTTTTAGTAATCAGTTTATGCATCTCAGCGCTGATAATAAAGGCTTTGCCCAGCGCGGTGCTGAAAAGATTTTCGGTGGAAATGCAGATAAGCCATTTGTTGCCGCTTTTGCCAATGCTGATGAAGGTGATGTATTAGCCGCAGGTGGTAATGCCAACTCAAAACCTGGCTATCAAGGCAGCGACAATGAGTGGGAAAACGTCAGGCGTGATGGACAACTGCAGCTTGATAAGGCGGTTGAGCTTTGGAATCAAGGTGTGCCGGTTGCTGGTCCCGTGGATGTACGCGCGCGTTGGGTTGATTTAAAGGGCTACCAAGTCGATGGTAAATTTACCGATGGCGCAGGCAATAAAGTCTTATGTATGCCAGCCCGCGGTTACTCGTTTGCTGCTGGCGGCGAGAATGGCCCATCGAACATACCGGGGATGTATGAGGGCATGACACGAGAAAACTTCCGCATTAATGATGATATCAATAAAGTCGACCAATCCTTTCTAGGTAGTTTGACGCGCGGCGCCTTTGGGATTGTTTCAACCGTCAGCCAAGATGACTGTCAGGCTGAAAAACAAGTATTATTACCGACTGGCAGCTGGGGTTGGATTAATACTCAGCAACCCGTTCAGCTGATGCGCATTGGTAATATCGCCATCGTTGCTATCCCTGGTGAACCTACGACCATGGTCGGACGGCGGATGCGCGCTGCCGTGCTGGCGCAGCTAAGAGATTCAGGCGTAGATACCGTTATCATTAATGGCTTGGCTAATAATTATAGCGGTTATTTGAGCACGCGTGAAGAGTTCGCCACCCAGCATTACGAAGGGGCATCTACTGAATATGGCCCTTATCAAACAGCTGCTTATATACAAGAATATACCCAATTGGCCGAAGCGCTACGGGATGGCATAGAGGTTTATGACAGTGCCACACCGCCTGATCGCTCAGCTAAGTCGTTTAATGAGCGTCCGGGTGTGGTATTTGATGATAAGCCTTTAAAACAAGCTTGGGGACAAACGCTCACTCAGCCTAAAGCCAGTTATCAAAAAAGTCAGGTTGCCACAGCGGTATTCCGCGGTGCTCATCCTAAAAACAATCTACGGACCGAAGACAGTTTTTTAAAGGTGCAGCGTTTTGAGAATGGCCAGTGGGTCGATTATCTGAGTGATAGTGACTTTGAGACCACCTATACTTGGAAGCGTGAAGGGGCGGCTTATAGTAAAGCTATTATCGATTGGCGAATCAGTAATGATACTCCAGCGGGTACGTATCGATTGACCCATCAAGGCGATTGGAAAAGTGGCTGGACACGTAAAATAAAGCCGTATTCAGGCGTTTCTAATAGCTTTATCGTTCAGTAATAAATTTTATTATGTTTTTATCAATTCACTTTCCACTTAATCTTTATATATAGAGAAGCCAGATAGTAGTTATCTGGCTTTTTGGTCTTTATTTCTTGCTATGTATTCTTGTGTCTTTTAAGAATGTTAATTTAAATCAGAGCTATTAAGCTTTGGATTTAAAGAGCTTTTTAGGCAAATGAGCGATAAGTGGTATACTTTTTCCTACCAGTGACCTAGGTGCTATGGGAATAAGGCAGTATAATGTATAGATTTACTATCTACTTATATTATCAGTGGTTTATAAAGATGAGCGTTAGTGATCGATCTTTTATCCCGAAATAGGGGCTGCTTAATAAGAGCTACCTAAACCTCAATGATAATATGAGCGTTATTTTAATGTTCATTAAAATTTCTGATGGTTTATCTTTAGGCGAATAGCGACCATGGCATTTTTAGAAACCTCAAGCGCAAAGATTCCGCTACAGGATGGTAATAGCAATGCCTATCGCTTTGACTATCCGGAAATCTACGTTTTAATACTGACGGTTATATTACTCGCTGTACATTTTAATTTTAGTCCAACCTCAATGGCGCTAGTGGTCATTGTCTGTCTGCCGAGCTTGATGCTTTTAATTTATAACTATCGTCGCCAAACCAGTTTTTGGACCTCGAACATTGTCATTATCTTATTATCGGCGGTCATCGGCTCGATACAGTTTTGCCCCATTATCTCGCTCAGCTTATCGGCGCTCATCGGCTTGCGAGTTATTCTTAGCAGTCCGGAAAACCATCTAAAACTCATAGCGGTTTCCGTAGTCACGGTCATTGTTTTTTATTATGTGAGTGTCACCTTAAGTAGCGCTCAGATAGATTGCCACGAAGGCTTGATTACCCCCGTTATCTTATTGGCCAGTATGCTGGTGCTATTGTGCCATTTTCGCCACGTTTATCATGACTATATAAACTATGAAGCACGAGCGCAGCAAGCGGTTGGGCGTCTCAATACCATGGTTTCTGTGATTAATAAGTTAACACGCTTTGTGCCGCTGCAAGTCTGGGAGCCAATTGTAAAATCTGACAGTCCCGTTAACGTCGATAATAAACGTGCCAAGCTAACGATTATGTTTTCAGATATTGTCGGCTTTACCGAACTGTCTGAGAGTTTGAGCGCAGACAATTTGGCTGATATCTTAAATACCTATATGCACTGTATGACCTTAATTGCCAATAAGCATGGTGCGGTATTGGATAAATTTATTGGCGATGGTATGGTGTGTTTTTTTGGCGAACCAAACAGCCGCGGACCGCGTCAAGATGCACTAGACTGCGTGGCAATGGCCATAGATATGCGCCGTGAGATGCGCACCTTGCGGCAAAAATGGCGTTTGTTGGGCTTTGAGGGTTTGTATATTCGCATCGGTATTACCACAGGCTACTGTCATGTCGGTAACTTTGGTAGTAATAGCCGCCTAAGCTATACCCTCATTGGGAAAGAAGCCAACCTAGCGTCAAGGCTTGAGGCGGTCGCTGGCAAAGGACAGATATTTATCAGCGACAGTACCTATGATTATATCTCGCATGATTACGACTGCGAATATGCTGGTGCTTTTCAGCTTAAAGGTTTTGATAAAAAAATAAACGCTTGGCAAGTACTCGATCCTGATGAGAATAAAGGTCAGTTATCAAAGTGGGTTGACCACACCTTACCAGGTTTTAATTTGCATCTGAATTTTAGAGACATGCAAGACAATGATTATCAGGATATCAGAAATCGCTTAAATCTGGCGCTGGCGCGTATTGAAAAAGAAGAGCAGACGATAGCGCTTGAGATGTTAGAGGCAAGTAAGCAAGAAAACAATCGTCATTAATAAGCGCAGAATGAAACCGATTTGAGTGATTTGTAGAAATGAATGTTTATAGCATGACAGTTAAATTTGCACGCAGGATTACTAGCAGTAAAAATAGAAAAAGCCAGTTATGATAAATAACTGGCTTTTTTAGTTTACTGTCAGCGTGTTTTCAACTAAATGAGCTTGGATAATCAAGCTAAGTCATAAAACACTACAAGTATTTAATGGTTTTCTTTGGCATGGTTTAGGGTGTACTTAGGAATCTCGATGGTTAAATCTTCATCATCAAGCATGACCTGACACGATAAGCGCGAATCAGGTTCCAAACCCCAAGCGCGGTCTAGTAAGTCGGCTTCGATATCGTCCATCTCATCTAAGCTATTAAAACCTTTACGTACCACCACATGACAAGTCGTACAAGCTTTTGACATCTCGCAAGCATGCTCAATCTTGATGCCTTTTTCTAGCAGCGCTTTACATAAGTTGCTGCCTGCCTCTAGTTCGACTTCAGTACCTTCAGGGCAAATTTCATGATGGGGTAATATAGTAATTTTTGGCATAAGTTGTTTGTCCGCTGCTAATCAATTAAAAAAATAAAAAGGGTCCGCCTAGTTCAACTGCTAGGTAATTTTCTTAGGCGTATATATTGTTAATGGTATCTGCTACCAATCTTGGGCACTGGTGCCTGCCATACTGGCTTTAACACTTTGATTCATAATGCGGGCGGCAAAGGCATCACTGTGTGGCTTTAACTTGGCTTGTTTGGCTTCGATAATGGCTAAATCATTAGTGTTAAGCGCGCTTTGCAGGTCTTGCATGGTTTGCGCCAATGACTGCTGCTCTTCAGCTGACACTAATGCTGAAAACTCGTTAAGCGCCGATTGTAGTGCCAATAATTCACGTTCAGCTTTTACTTTGGTCTCAATTAAAGAGCGCACATTTTTATCTTCTTCAGCGTATTTAAAGCCTGCAATCAATAGCTGCTCTTTTTGCTCATCAGACAGACCATAAGATGGCACAATTTCGATTTTACTTTCAGTTTTAGTGGTGGTTTCTTGCGCACTGACGGTTAGCTGTCCATTGGCATCAATACTAAAGGTCACCTCAATACGTGCAAAGCCTGCTTTCATCGGTGGAATGCCGTATAGCTCAAAGCGTCCAAGTGAGCGGCAGTTATCGACCGTCTCACGCTCGCCTTGTACCACATGGATGACCATGCCGGTTTGACCATCTTGATAAGTGGTAAACACTTGGCGTTTTTTAACCGGAATAGGGGTGTTACGCGGAATCAGTACTTCAACCAACCCGCCCATGGTCTCTAGACCAAGCGATAAAGGTGTCACATCAAGTAATAACAAGCCATTGTCACCATCGCCATTGACCAATTGATGCGCAGACTGTGCCGCACCTAAAGCGACGACTTCATCTGGATTCAAGCGGCAAAGCGGCTCTTTAGCAAAAAAGTCTGCAACCACTTGCTGAATTGCTGGCATACGCGTAGAACCACCGACCAAAATCACTTCATCTAAATCAGCGGCAGATAACTTGGCATCACGCAGTACTTGCTCGCAGACGCTCAACGTACGGCGACTGACAGGCTCTGCAATCGTTATCAAATCTTTGCGACTTAAGACGCCTTGATAAGATTGCTCATTGACCACAATGTCGATATCGACTTGTTCAGCATCCGTCAATGCTTGCTTATAGCTCTTAGCTTGTTGCGCAAGTATTGATTTGTCATGCAAGCTTACGTCTTTGGGGTCAATGTTTAATTGCTTAATCAGCCAATTGGTCAATAAGCGGTCAATATCATCACCACCAAGCGCACTATTGCCGCCTGTGGCCAATACTTCAAATACGCCATCGCTTAGCTTTAAAATAGACACATCAAAAGTACCACCACCCAAATCATAGATTAAGTAGTAGTTTTCAGTATCGTCATCGGTAGGTTGGTCGAGACCGTAAGCGACTGCCGCAGCGGTAGGCTCATTTAATAGGCGTAATACATTGATACCTGCCGCCTGTGCCGCATCTTTAGTGGCTTGACGCTGTGCTTCATCGAAATAGGCTGGCACAGTAATCACCGCACCTTGTATGCTCTCATCGGGCAAGGCACTTGCGGCACGTTGCTCTAGCGCTGCTAAAATACGCGCTGAAACCTCAACAGGAGATACTTCCCCTTGCGCCGTCACAAACGCAGGCATCGCATCTTTGCTGCCACTTAACTCATAAGGATGGGAGAATTTAATATCTGCTTGGCTACGACCCATAAAGCGCTTAGCCGAGATAATCGTATTTTTTGGATCATCTGCTAAGTGAGCAAGGGCATCATAGCCAACCACTGGATTACCTGTGCTTGGATAGTAGACCACAGACGGTAACAAGGTATCTGTCGTTGTCGCTGCTTGCAAAACTTGCGCCTTGCCTGAGCGTACCACAGCGACCAGTGAGCGCGTGGTACCAAGGTCGATTCCTAGACCAAAACGATGCTGGTGAGGTTGGGCACTTTGATTGGGTTCGGCAATTTGCAATAAAGACATAAGAAAACTCAAAGATAAAATGAATAAGTGAAATGGAACAAAGGCAATATATGGGCGACTATCATTTAACCGCTGTACTATTAACTGCTATTAATAATCTAATTGTTATTAATAATCAAAAATAGTTAAACGTAGGTATTTAAAAACATACGGACTTAGAAAGCCATGGTAAAAATGTTAGTTAAAAGGCAGTTAATATCTGCAATTATACGGGATAGCAGCAATCATTTTAACCATACCCTCATATAAACTTGTCACTCGTAAAGTTAAACAGTGCTACTTAGCATGAGGTTAAACGTATAAGTCATCATCGTCTAAATGCTCAGCAGACGCGACTTCATCAAGTCCTATGGTCACATCGGCATCTAACTTTACTAAGAACTTTAACTTTTGTGTGGCGTCAATCGCCGTTTGCCAGTCTTGGCTTTGGTAAGCTGTGTTAAAACGCTCTGACTGTTTGGCTAAACGCTCAGTAATCTGTGGGTGTAGCTGCTTTAGCGCTGTCAGCTCTTTATCTTCAATCGCCTCATCTAAGTCAATACGCATTTGCATGGCATCTTCTAAGAAGTTTAAATCAGCAATAGAATGCTCCAAATTTTGGGCTTGACCTGCAATATCTAACAAATAGCTGGCACGACTATCGGGCACACTTAGCGTTTGATAAGCTTGGTTAATAAGCGCTGATGCCTGCTCTGATTGTTGCTTAGCTTGCGCGCTATCTGCCGCATTTTTATCATTTGCTACCGATAAGTTATCCGGATGATAGCGTTTTTGTAGCAGACGCAGCTGCTGATCAAGATGCTCTTGATTGACCGCAAATTGTACAGGTTGTTCAAATAAGGCAAAGAAGTTATCAAACTGTGCTTCTGAGGTGATGTCTGTCATATCGTCTGCCTTCATTTCTATTTATTATTGTGAGGACTTTACTGTTTTGATGGTCGTTTCAAATACTTTTTTAATAACTCAGTATTTAAGCGCTAATCGCTTGAGTGTCAATCGTTTAGCGCACTCTCGTTTAAGCCTTTAAACCGTAAACGATTCACCGCAGCCACATTCACCTTTTTGATTGGGATTGGTGAATTTGAAGCCTTCGTTAAGACCTTCTTTTTCATAATCCATCAATAAGCCATCTAAATAGACCAAACTTTTAGGGTCAATAAAAATATTAACGCCAAGGCTTTCATAACGGGTGTCATTTTCGTCAGGTGTGTCAACAAACTCTAAGACATAAGCCAAGCCTGAGCAACCCGCTGTGCGGATACCCACTCGAATGCCTTCACCTTTACCGCGATTGTCCAAAAAATCTCGAACATGCTGAGCGGCGCGTTCTGTCATTTCAATCATGCCAACTCCCATTGACTCTCAAAATCGATAATAATAATTCACGCAAAATGCTTATTTTGTGTAGAGCTTAGTACGAATAAAGCGTTGCGAGTAATAACTTGCCAATAAAGCGTTAAAAAATAAATAAAAGGTGACAATTACATGAGCGTTATTGTCACCTTATTAGCGTTAGTAGCTTCTAACGTTACTGCTCATGGCTTTTACTAAAATACTGCTATTAAAGTATTGCTGCTAAAGCACTGCTACTAAAATATGGCTACTAACGCTCATTACATTAATAAGCGCATACGCTCTAAATTAGCTGGTTGCTTCTTCAGTTACCGCAGCAGCGCTATGTTTGCCTTTATAGTCGCTAATCGCGGCTTTAATGGCGTCTTCTGCAAGTACAGAGCAATGCACTTTTACTGGTGGCAATGCCAATTCTTCAGCAATATCCATATTTTTGATTTCGCCAGCTTGATCCAAGCTTTTGCCTTTTAGCCACTCGGTGACGAGTGAGCTTGACGCAATTGCTGAACCGCAGCCATAGGTTTTAAAGCGTGCATCTTCGATGATACCGTTATCATCGACTTGGATTTGTAGACGCATCACATCGCCACATGCTGGCGCACCAACCATACCTGTACCAACGTTTTTGGCATTTTTGTCAAGATTGCCGACGTTGCGTGGGTTTTCGTAATGATCAATAACTTGGTCACTATAGGCCATGGGATTTTCTCCTAGTTAGATGATGAGTAAGCATTTAGACGATGAAACTGAATTAGTCACTTACTAACGCTAAATGCTTGTCTACTCATCGATAATTGGGGTCAAACATGTCGTTCATAAAACTGTATTTATAAAAACTAAATGTATGACTATCTAATTAATGGTTCAGCTAATGGTTATATTTGATAACCATTAGACGTTTTAACTATTAAAAGTTTTACTGGTAAATATTAATGCTCAGACCATTCTACCGAGTCTAAATCAACGCCTTCTTGATACATATCCCAAAGTGGTGATAGGGCACGTAGCTTATCAACCGCTTCATGCATTTGCTTGATAACTGTATCAATGTCTTCTTCAGTGGTATAACGACCAAAGCTAAAGCGGATTGAGCTATGCGCCAACTCATCTGGGCGACCAATAGCACGCAATACGTATGATGGCTCAAGCGTGGCTGAGGTGCAGGCTGAACCTGATGATACCGCCAAGTCTTTTAGCGACATCATGAGCGACTCGCCTTCAACAAAGTTAAAGCTGATATTAACAATATTTGGCACACTGTTTTCTAAATCACCGTTTAGATAAATCTCTTCGATATCTTGTAGACCGTCCCACAGTTTTTGGCGTAGCTTTGCCGCGTGAGCATGGTCTTCTGCATAGCGCTCATTGGCTAAAGCAAATGCGGCACCGATACCAACGATTTGATGCGTTGGCAACGTACCTGAACGCATACCGCGCTCATGACCACCGCCATGTTGTTCCGCTTTTAGGCGAACACGTGGTTTACGACTGACGAATAATGCGCCGATACCTTTAGGACCGTAAGCTTTATGACCTGAGAAGCTCATTAAGTCAATTTTCATCTTTTCAAGATCGACCAATACTTTACCAACTGACTGAGCACCATCGACGTGGAAGATAACGCCCGCTTCGCGAGTGATTTCACCAATCGCCGCAACATCGGTAATCGTACCAAGCTCATTATTTACTATCATCAGTGATACTAAAATTGTATCGTCACGTAAAGCTGCTTTCACTTGCTCTGGTAAAATCAAACCGGTGCTTGGCTGCGGCTCAAGATAGGTAATCTCAAAGCCTTCTTGCTCAAGCTCACGGCAGGTATCTAAAACAGCTTTATGCTCAATTTTACTGGTAATAATATGCTTACCACGAGACTGATAAAAGTGTGCTGCGCCTTTAATGGCTAAGTTATCTGATTCTGTCGCACCCGAGGTAAAGACGATTTCGCGTGGGTCAGCATTAATTGCTTCAGCCACTTGCCCGCGAGCCGTTTCTACCGCTTCTTCCGCTTGCCAGCCATAGCCATGTGAACGTGATGCTGGGTTACCAAAGATGCCGTCTACTGTCAGATATTCGCTCATCTTGGCAGCGACTGACTTAGCAACTGGCGTAGTGGCGGCATAATCTAAGTATATAAGGTTGTTATGTTGGCTCATGCTGGGTTTGCCTCGCTGGTCGATAGGGTAATAGTATTGATGTCTTTCATAGAAGTTTCTTTTGGAAAAGAGAGGTGCTGACGGTCTGAGACTGACTGCACGTGTTCCATGTCTAATAATTGCGCTAATGTTATATTTTTCAAGTACTGTTCAACATGATTAGATAGAGCGCACCACAAATCATGCGTTAGGCACATTGTACCACTTTGACAGTCGCCGCGTCCGCCGCACTGCATTGCATCCACAGATTCATCGACGGCAGAAATGATGCTCATCACATCAATCTCATCAAGTGGTTTGGCCAGATGATAGCCGCCTGCTGCACCGCGAATACTGGTGACTAAACCACGTTTACGCAGTTTGGAAAATAACTGTTCAAGATAAGAGATAGATATCGATTGCCGCTTAGCAATGTCTGATAAAGAGACGGCGCTCTCTTGTTGGCTGGTTTGCAGTGCCAAATCAAGTAAAGCGGTCACGGCGTATCTGCCTCGAGTAGTCAAACGCATATATTATCTCCAAACCTTTTAAGGATAAATTTATTTAACAACGATCTTAGTCATGTCGTATTTTTAGAAGTGTGCCGCTTGCAATCATTTATGCCATCAATCATTTATAAAGCATAAGTGGTTTATTGGCAGCGAACTATTAATAGCTAATAGCATTTAATACTTAACGGCATTTAATACTTAATAGTATTGACACTTCTATTAAGGGAAATCATCTATCGACTAAGTGGTGTCTTGTCGCTATTAAACAGCAGATGGTTTACCCGATGTGTACAACGATAGAGTCATTATAATCAATCCCGAGTAATTTAGTCAAGATTAAAGTGTGGTTGAATGGTGAGTGCAACTTATGACCATGATTGATAAAAACAATGACGCAGATATTAAAGGTAAATATGAAAGAGGAGTAGCGAGGAGGAAAAGTGTGCAATAGCGTGTATATGACAAAAAGCGTTTAATAATGCTAAGCATTATTAAACGCTACATCGATATGAAGCTATTATATTCTTAAAAAAACGATTTGTATGAAATATCAGTATTTATAAGCGATCAGCGGCCGTGCATTGTTGTAAAGCTAATTCATTATCGAATTAGATTATTAAAAGTTAAGTCATTATAAATAGAGCGATGATAGCGGCAATGGCGATAACAGCAGCGACTATGCTCGTAATAATAAAGGTCTGCTGTTTACTTTGTAATTCTTTTACCGTGGTTTCAAGCTCACGGTTTTTGATGGTCAAAGTGGTGATTTGAGTTTGCTGCTCTTTAATACGTAGCTTATAGCTCTCTTTTTTATCGGCCTTTTCAGCTTCAGTAGGCTTGGGCTTGCTTTTGCCGCCCTTAATCTTTTTAATCAGGCCTTGAATCAAACTACCAAGACCCAGCTGCATAATAAACTGCTTCACCAACTGTACTTGCACCGACTCACCACGCATTTGTAGCTTTTCGGTGGTTTCGCTGTCGTGGGTAGTGATGGCATTAATCACTTGAATGCTATAAGCATTGATAACAACGTCAGGCTCAGTACGCCCGATAGGCAAGCGGTCGTCCAATAACACGCCTTTGGTACTAAAAGTGGCAAAAACTTCCACATGCGGTAAGTACAATCTTAGCGCGACGACAGTCTCTTGCTTGGCAAGCGGATAAGCGGCTTTACGGAGCTCTGGGTCTAAGCGTAACAGCAGGGTCAGCGCCGACTCGATAAACACCAATATGATATTAAGCAAAGAGTGAGACAACGTAGAACGCTTCATGTAGATAATCCGTTTTTATGGTGTAAATGAAAGACAAAAGGACAGGCAGGGATCAAAGTCGACCCAAAATGTACAATAGAATTGCGCTTATAGTAACGCCTTTATAATAAAAAGTAACGCCCGTTTCTGTCAGTTGTTAATTTATTACCTTACAATTTGCCAGTCAATAAAGACACTGGTATTTATGACTGACAATGTATTAGTATGGCTTGGCAGTTATTTTTATCGATAAAAATTGGTTTTTAGCAGCGCAGTCAGGTTATTAAGCGCTTTAATAAGCGTTTGATGACATTGTTTATGCGCAAGCTAAATTGTTTGTGCACCAGCTATTATAGTGTTTAACTGGCTAAGCTGATTTTTCTACGTCAAATGACACAAGACCTAAGCCAAATACACAAGCTAAAATAGCGATTTTGCAAAAAAGTTGCAGCAGTTTTGAGTAACATTGGGTGTCAAATACGTAGTAGAGTGCACAAAAATATGTAAAATCGCTTGCGCTCCTTATGCTGCCTTGCTATAAAGACGTTAACAAAGCGAAACCTGTTTATACGCCAGTCAGGTGGTTTTTATTGCTTAAGTACTCTGAGAGCGATACAATACTTGGCGTGAGCGTTTTTTTACCCCCTAAAACTTGAAGGAAATTTTATGAATAAGTCAGAATTAATTGATAGCATCGCCGAGAAAAGTGGTCTAAATAAAACTCAAGCTGGCGAAGCTTTGAATGCAGTAATGGAAAGTGTTGGCGAAGCTCTAGAAGCTGGCGATAGCATCTCATTGGTTGGTTTTGGTACTTTTAGCGTAAAAGACCGTAAGGCTCGTACTGGCCGTAACCCTAAGACTGGTGAAGAGCTTAGCATTCCAGCAAGCAAAGTACCAAGCTTCAAAGCGGGTAAAAACTTGAAAGAGCGTTTAAACTAAGCCGTTTAAAACAAGCCGCTTTATTTACGCCATTTCATTTAAGCTATTTTATGATACACAGATGCTCGTTGACGACGTGATACACGCATAACAACAGCGTTTGTTGGCAGTAAATTGATGATGGCAACTTGTGGCTTAAGGCACAATCAAAGTACAATTTAAGTCATGAGTGATGTAGCAAAAAAGCACCTAGAGATTAGGTGCTTTTTTTAGTGCTATAGTTTGTGTCAATTAGTGTGAATAGTAGCGTGAATATTTTGAGTCTGCATTAAAAATCACGTATCATAGGGCGCGCGATAGATGTGTTGTTTAAACAAGAGGTTTTAAAAACCTTGCTATAAGCTTTGTCAATAAGCCTTGTTTTGCAACGATAGACTGCACACGTTCTTCTTCTTACCATTGCCTGCTTATACAGCGTTGATATTATTAATAGTATTACAATGGTCTTTCATCAATATAGGTTAATAAAGCAGAGATAACTATGGATAAATTGCGCGATTTTTTAAAAAGCTGGCCAGGTCGCATTTTATTGATTTTATGCCTATCGCCGCTCGCTCTATTGGGTGTCGAAAGCTACTTTGGAGGCGGGGTCGATCCCAACCAAATCGCTCAAGTAGGTGACGCAAGCGTGGGACTGTCCGAGTATCAGACTGCGGTAAACAACCGCCGTACCGAGCTTTTAGACCAAGTTGATGATGCCAGTTTATTAAATGAAGATGTGCTACATGAGCAAGTCTTAAAGGGATTGATTGATCGCACTTTACTAGAGCAGCAGGCTGGTAAGCTTGGTATGACGGTTTCTGATGACACCATTAATCGCTTATTGCGCCAAGAAGAGATCTTTAAAGATGCGGAAGGCAACTTTTCTAACGATCAGTTTTCAAACTTTTTACGTCAGCGCAATATGACCAAAGACCAGCTGTTTGCAGAGTTCCGCAACCAGTTAAGCTTAGACCAGCTCAACGCCAGTATCGTAGGCACAGCGGTATATCCAATGCAAGCGGTCAGTCAATTGATTGACCTGCAGCTAGAGTCGCGCAATATTTGGCTGCATCGTTTTAATTGGCAAGACTATGCTGAACAAGTAAAGTTGAGCAAGGGTGATATCCAAGCCTATTATGATGCCAATAAAGACAAGTTAAAAAGCGCTGCCATGGTTGATTTGGCTTACCTGCAACTGAGCCCGCAGGCCATTGAAGTTAATGAGGTTAGTAAAGAAGATGTGCAGCAGCAGTATGAAGCTTATAAGCAAGGTCTGGCTGTCGTTGATGAGCGTAAAATTAGTCAAATCTTGCTAACCGGTAAAGATGCCAAAGCGCGCGCTGATAAGATTAAAGCCCGTCTTGCTAAAGGTGAGTCATTTGCTAAGCTGGCTAAGACAGAATCTGATGATCCATCAGGAGAAACAGGTGGCGATATCGGACGCTTTAATGCCTCGGTATTTGGTAATGACGCCCCAGCGGTTGAAAAAGCACTTGAAGGCTTGAGTGTTGGTGATGTCAGCGCGCCTGTAAAGACCAGCTTTGGCTATCAGATATTTACTGTGACTGAAGATAATGGTAGCAAAATACCAAGTCTAGACAGCATGCGTGCAGAGTTAACGGCTAAAGCCAAAGAGTATAAACGTCAGGAAATGTATGCGGATAAAGTGACGGCGATTAACGATTTGGCGGCAGATGGCTTTAGTATTGAAGATATTGCTCAGCAAGAAAACGTCGCATTAAAACGTATCAAAGACTATCGTAAAGAAAACAATCAATCTGCTTTGGCGCAGCCTGCGGTGATTAAGCAAGCGTTTGATGAGTTTACCATTCAAGACCAAGCAGTGACGGCAGGTATTGAGGTCGGTAATGGCACGGTATGGGTACAACCAAGTAACTATCGTCCAACGAAAACGCTATCTTTGACAGCAGCGACGCCAAGAATTACGCAGATATTGCGTCAACAAAAAGCGACGGCACTAGCACTAAAAGAGGCGAAGAAACTGGCCGCTGGTATTAAGACGCCTGCTGATATTGCTAAACAACCAGTTAAGCTACAAGCGTTAGGCGAAATAAACCGTCAGACCACGCAATTGACCGAAAAAGAGCGTGGCTTAGCCTTTAGTCAGCAAGCAGCCGCCAATGGTGTGGTGGCAGTAGCGAGCGAGACTGAGATGGGTGCGACGTTATTGGTCGGTGATCGCATCAAAACAGAGCAGCAATCGCCGTTATCTGATGCCCAAAGAGCCCAAACTGCCGCCATTATTCGTGATAATTTAGGTCAAGATCAGCTGCAAGATTATCTAGATTATCTACGTATGGTGTACAAAGTTGAAATTAATAAAACCAATATGGCCAATGCGCAAGGGCGTTAAGCGACCTATAGGGCACTTATTAAACCATTTGTTTTAATAAGCTTTATCAAATCTTAAATGTAAAAAAGCCACTATTAATAGTGGCTTTTTTATGTAATACGATTCTTATTTATTCTTAATGATTTTGTCTTAACAGCATTATCTTGACAGCAGATTAATGGCGGAAATGACGCATACCAGTGAATACCATGGCGATACCATGCTCATTTGCGGCGGCAATCGTTTCGTCATCACGCATAGAACCACCCGGTTGGATGATAGCAGCAATACCGACTTCAGCAGCGTTATCGATACCATCACGGAACGGGAAGAAGGCATCTGATGCCATTACCGCGCCTTCAGTAGCAAGACCTGCGTGCTCAGCTTTGATAGCGGCGATACGCGCTGAATTTACACGGCTCATTTGACCTGCGCCAACACCGATAGTGCGTTGACCTTTGGCATAAACAATGGCGTTAGATTTGACATATTTAGCGACATTCCAGCTGAATAGCAAATCAGCAATTTGCGCTTCCGTTGGCTGGACGTCAGTGACGATTTTTAAGTCGTTGGCAGTAATTAAGCCCAAATCTTGCTCTTGCACCAATAAACCACCATTGACGCGTTTATAATCAAGCTGGCTTTCACGCTGCTCAGGCGTTGGTAATTCACCACAAACCAAGACGCGCACGTTTTTCTTGCTCGCAGTTGCTTCAAGAACGCCATCCTCAATACTTGGAGCAATGATAACTTCGACAAATTGATTGTCAATAATGGCTTTAGCAGCAGCAAGCGTTAGTGGGCGGTTAAAGGCGATAATACCACCAAAAGATGACTCAGGGTCGGTACTAAAGGCGGTGCGATAAGCCGCTACTTGATCGCTATCTACGGCCACACCGCAAGGATTAGCGTGTTTTACGATAACACAAGCGGGTGCACTAAAGGCTTTAACACATTCAAGCGCGGCATCGGTATCAGCGATATTGTTATAAGACAGCTCTTTACCTTGCAATTGCTGCGCGGTTGCAATAGACGCTTGCTTGCTTTTTAAAGCATGATTTTCAACATAAAAAGCAGCGTTTTGATGAGGGTTTTCACCGTAGCGTAGGTCTTGTACTTTTTCAAGTTGAACGTTAAAGGTACGTGAGAAACTCTCTGGCGTTTGAGTTTCATTAACTCGGCTACCCAAGAAGTTTGCAATCATACCGTCGTATTGTGCGGTATGCTCAAAGGCTTTAACCGCTAAATCGTAGCGTAGGGCATGGGTCAGTGTGGTACCTTCGCCTAAGGCTTCGAGTACGCGCGTATAATCAGCAGGATCGGTCACAATACCAACATGGGCGTGGTTTTTTGCTGCTGAACGCACCATAGTAGGACCGCCAATATCGATATTTTCGATCGCATCATTCATGGTCACGTCAGGACGCGCAATGGTTTCTACGAACGGATAAAGGTTGACGACGACCAAATCAATACGTTCAATGGCGTGCGCGCTCATCACCGCGTCATCGGTACCACGGCGCCCTAGAATGCCGCCATGAATCTTAGGATGCAAGGTTTTAACACGGCCGTCCATCATTTCAGGGAAGCCGGTATAGTCTGATACTTCGGTCACAGCGACGTTGTGCTCGGTCAGTAAGCGGTAAGTGCCGCCGGTCGATAGTAAGCCAAAACCTGCTTTTAGCAGACCTTGAGCGAATTCAACGATGTTAGATTTATCGGAGACCGAGAGTAGGGCAAGTGGGGTTGTACTCATAAAAAAAGTTCCATAAAAAAAAGCCTGACGTAAACGCCTGGCAAGGTAATAATGGCAAGTAGTACAGAGTGTATCGTGATTGATAAGATCATAAACTCTAGCTTTGCCATAAATAATGACTGTGAAAAGTGGCTTTGAAAAACGGCTTTGAAAAATGATAATTAAAAGTGGCCGTTAAAAAGCACTGGAAAATAAAGGCAGCGCGCCCATGGTTTTAGCACTATTAAGCAAAAGTATGGGTCATCTAAGCAAAATTAGAGGCAGCAAGGCTAAGCCATTCTACATTAAACCATAGATTTTTAGCTTTTTGCGTAGCGTACCGCGATTGAGCCCCAAAATTTGCGCGCACTTGGTTTGATTGCCTCGGCTCTTTTCAAGGACAACAGACAACAGCGGTTGCTCTATCTCTTTTAAAATAAGCTCATATAAGTCTGTTGGCATCTCATCACCTAACATCGCAAAATACTGCCGCACCACACGTTCTACATGCACCCGCAGGGGTTCATGAACATGAATGCTATTGTCTAAAGAAGACTCTACCTCGTGAATTGAGCGATGGTAGTCCTCTTTATAGTAATCAGCAGGATTCTCAGCATTTTTGTCAAAATGATTGGCATTATACTGTGCATGTGGTGCCATAAGATAATGTCCTTGAGCGTAAAGAAAAACCATAAGGCGTTTGAGCGCTATTATAACAAAGTCATCGCCTATCACAGCAATAGATTGGGCATTACCATAGCATTGAAGCTATTTATTTCTATTTAATAGACTGTTTTAGAGCGATTGGCTTTAATGTTATTGGATAGCATCGTATTTTTGATAAATGATGCCCTTACTAAGAACTTTCTGTAATAAGAGCTGTCTTTTTATAAAAGATAATTTTGCATAAACTATGTGGTTATTCTTGCATAAGTCATGTGGCTATTAATGGTGTTGTTAATAAATAATATCGTTAATAAACAGGAGTAACACTCACTTTACTGATTTGAGCATTAGCAACCGGTACAGTAAATAATAGCTGTTTGCGACTTTGCGCGCCTAATTGGCTCTGCGTGCTCAATAAATAATCCTGTGGCGCTGCGATAAACTCTCCGATAAGCGCCTTGTTACCGTAGACACTGACTTTTACATGAGGAAGTAATTGTGCTTGCGGGCTTTGATTGTTTAAAGTGATGCTGATATCGCTAAATGAGCTGGCTGTTTTAATACGGCTGGATTGATGGCTAACATCGCTTGTGCTCAAAGCCGCTAAATTAGCACTGGGTAGGCTACAAGCCGCGATAGCACATACTTTTTGCAAGCGCTCTGCATGGGCAGGATTTTTAACCAAGTTATCCAAATTAAAAATGACATACTGGGCAAATAGTAGCAGCGCTAATACCAGACAGCCAAGTGTCCATAACAACGAGGCAATCGACCGCCTAGCAGGCGTTGGTGAAAACTTTGCTTGTGCCTGCTGTTGTTTAAAACGTGCAGCCTTGCTATGGTCTTCGTCTTTGAGGGAGACACCCATACTGGCAAGCAGCTCTGATAAATCAGTCTGGTCTTTTGGCGCATCTTCACTTTTATTTTGTTCTTTAAGTAATTTTTCAAGCCATGATTCATCAGCATTTTCGTCGATACTGGCATGAATATCATTGGCTGCGGCTGAGCTCAGAGCAACGTGTGCGGCTGATGGCGGCTCTTTTAAGGCAGCACTTGCTAAAGCAGGATTTGCTATTGGATTAATAGAGAAGTGCGTGCTTTTATTCAATGAGGTAGGCGTGTTTTTTGCATGTTGATTACCCATAATAGCGGCAGAGTTGCTATTTGCGGCTTGAGTCAACCATGCATCCATGCTGTCTAATGAGTCATATTCTACATGTTCATCTTTATCTTCAAAACCATCAGTGTCCATGTCGTCATAAATTAAGCCATCATGAATCACCTCATCCTCAATCATATCATCATGAATAAGAATATCTGCTTCTGCTGGCTCTGATGTGACGTTTGGCTTTGATTTTGTCTTTGATAAGACAGAAGGATTTTGCTTATTGATAGGAATATTAGGCGTAGCGGCTGCGGCAGTTTTATCTTCACTTGCTATATTTTCAAGCGGGCGTTCTGTGTCCGCGGTGACGATAAGGTTATTATTGACCAAAAAACTGTGCTGACAATGTTCACAGCAGACATTTGCTGTTTTTTGGTCTAACTGAGTTTTTTTGATATTAAAAATAGCATGACAATGAGGGCACTGGGTTTTTATTGGCGTAGTCATAGGGTCAGAATCCAAAAAGGTATAAGTATTAATACCGCATGTTAATACCGCATGTTAATACCGTATAGCCACTCACCAACCGCTGCCAATCATTCTAATGTCAATTTAGATATGCTAACCATCATAACCCACAGGCAACTATAGAGCAGCGTTAAATACACAACATTTAACTGCTCCTCTATCGTAACAGATGTAATTAAATGTTGCTAGCCTGTAAATGTACCAGATAAACGCTGCCAATGTTGATCTTCTTGCGCCGTAAAAGCGTGCTTAGGATCAAGGGCAAAGTAGGGCTGATATGCTTCGGTAACTTGCTCGGTTTGGGATTCAATCAAACCTGCTAATACGATGCGACTTTTTGGTGCCATTAAGGTGGCAAAATAAGGCGCTAAGCCAATAAGCGGCTTGGCTAAAATGTTGGCAACCATGACTTCTACGGGTTTAATATCGTTTTGTTGCCAGTAGTTATTGAAGTCTTCTGGCAGAAATGCTTGCAGGCGATTATCAACTTGATTACGCTCCGCATTTTGATTGGTTGCCAGCACGGCTTGTGGGTCAATATCAACGGCATAAACTTGGCGAGCGCCCAACAAAAGCGCAGCAATCCCTAAAATACCCGAACCACAGCCATAGTCGATGACGACTTTATCGGTCAGGTCTTGCTCTGTCAGCCAATCAAGGCATAAACGGGTAGTGGCATGGTAGCCGGTACCAAAAGCCAAACCTGGATCCATAATAATATTGGTGGCTTCAGGGTTTGGCGGTGTCAGCCAATTAGGCACAATCCATAAGTTATTGGCACATTCGATAGGCTGATAATTGGACATCCATTCACGTTCCCAATCCTTATCATCGACAGCGCTGACCCACGTTCGGCTAGCTTGTACTTGTGCGCCGATTTCATGACTTAATTGCTCAATCGCTTGGCGGCTGCCTGCATCAGTGCTGGCATCGAACAATCCTGTGAGTATGACTTCATCCCATAACGGTGATTCACCAGGAAGTGGTTCAAATAAAGGCTGGTCGCCGGCGTCATCTAAAGCAATTGATAGAGCGCCTGCCTCTAATAACAGTGCCTCAGCAAGATCGACGTTATTTTTTTCACATTGTAAGTGCAGTTGTTGCCATGCCATAAGGGTAACCTTAATGTTAAATTAAAAATGGATAATGAAAGGGGGGTAAGAAAGTAATCATTAAATGGGATGAAAAATTAACGACTAACTATATAAGCCTATTTTAGCGCTTATATAGTCAGTCGTCATGGTGAATACGAGGGCGTGTGTGATTAGCGCAGTGCTTGTTTGGCTTCTTTTATCACGCGGGCGTTGCCTTGAGCTTGTCCTGATTGCAAAATAATTTGCCACAGCGCACGGCGGCGACTGCTGTCTTGAGAGACCGTCAGACCACGGCGTGCCATTGCTTCAGCTTTACGAGGTTGGTTTTTCTTAAGGGCTACTTGTCCCAAATAAAAATAGACGGCTGATGACTTGGGCGCGAGTCGCTGCGCGCGCGTAAAGCTGCTTTCAGCGCCATTTAGATTGCCCGCTTTTAATTGCTCTGTACCCACTTGCATAAGATTACGAAAGGCGGGCAAGTTACTGTTATTGGTCGTGCTTTGCTGACTGCGCTGCTGTGAGTTCTGCCGCGCCCGCTCCAATAGCTCATTATGTGAGGGTATCGATGGCTCAGATATCATGTAATCTTCACGAGAAGGCGTAAAGATTATGGCATCATGGCTGTCAGGGCTATCAGGCTGAGTGACTATCGGACTTTGCGTAGACGGTGTGTAAACCGATGTTGCTTCGGTTAATGGGTTGGTTGCCGTGGGCTGCTCAGGCGGCGTATAAGGCTCGATAGGGTATTCATAAGCCTCATCTTCATAGTCATTGCTTTCATAAGGACTGGTTGCATGGGTACTGTTTTTAACAATAGGTGCTTGAGTCGCTGTTGACGGTTGCTTCGCTGTAGTTTGCTTATTTATTGGTTGTGAAGTTTGTACAGCAGAGGTTGTCATCACCGTCGGCGCCGTCTGGCAGGCACTTAAACTCAGCATGCCGATAAGGGCGCTGACAGTAACGATACTATTAATAAGCTTTGTCTGTTTTATCTGCGTAGTAGCTTGGGCCGTGATAGCCTGCTTAGTAGCGACAGTTTGCTGTATAAATAATGCCATGTTAAAACCCTTTTTTAAGTTTTAAAAACTCTAGAACCATTCAACGGCACGATCATACCAAGTATCGGTACGATTGCTTGAATCCCCCTCTTGCTCAGCATTGTTCTCTTCGTTATCCGCATCAACTGCTGCGCCATTAGGAATGTCTAAGCCTTCACGGCGACGCTGCTGATTGATAGAGCCTTGCTGATTTTGCAACTGTATCTGCTCACGGGCACGATCTTGTTGATATAAGCTCAGCGCACAACTGCTGGCTTCTTCTGGTAGATACGCTGACATAACGGGCAAGTAGCGCGCATCGGCACAGCGTTCATTAGACAGCTTGCCTGAGTTGTTCTCAAGCCACAACCATTCAATACCTTCGGGTTCTGGCAGGGCTACAGGTGTCAGTTTTAGACGATTCATATAATCGACCCAAACTGGTAAAGCGCCACTACCACCGCTCAGACCAATCGGTTTATTGTCATCACGACCAACCCAAACCACACTAACATAGTTACCACTGTAGCCGGCAAACCAAGCATCACGGTAATCGTTAGTAGTACCCGTTTTACCAGCAAGATTTAAATTGCTGCCAAGCGATTGTATGCGTCTAGCCGTGCCGTTTTTAACCACGTCTTGTAACGCATAATTAATCAAAAAGTTGGTTTCAGGCGGGATACTGCGCTGAGTATTTAAACCCGTACGCTGCAAGATACGCCCACGATCATCAATCACGCTACGAATACTGTGGATAGGCGTACGGAAACCACCAGTGGCAAACACTTGGTAAACCCCAAGCATGTCCATCGGGCTAAGATTGACCGAGCCTAATAAAGCTGAAGGATAAGGCGGGATTTTCTCTTTAATACCCATACGCTGCAATTGCTTAACAAAGGTAGGAACGCCAAATTCCATGCCTAAACGTACCGCGCTGTGATTGTAAGATTGCGACAAAGCGGTGGTAAATGGCACATAACCATGGTCACGATTGTCATAGTTTCTAGGATTCCACTCAGTACCGTCACTGAGATTGACCGTAATCGGCGAATCATCAACCGAGCTTGCCAAATTATAGCGCCCGCTTTCAAGCGCCGTCATATAGATAATCGGCTTTAATAATGAACCAACTTGGCGTTTGGCGTCGACAGCACGGTTAAAGCCCGTAAATTCACTGCCACTACCGACCACTGCCACCAGCTCGCCCGTTTCAGGGTTGGCACTGACTAAAGCGCCTTGTAAATCCTTGGTCTTACTACCTCGGCGGCGCAGCTCACCAAGTTTTCTCTCAACCGCTTTATCCGCTGCTAACTGGGCAATAGGATCTAAGGTACTGATGATAATCAGACCTTCGTTTTTCAGGTCATCCGAGTAATAAACTTTATTTAATTCGCGCTTAACAATATCTAGAAAATCAGGGAACTGGCTTTTGCCTTCAACGGGTTTATCAACGACACCAAGTGGTTGCTCGATGGCTTTATCGTAATCTTCTTGACTGAGCGAGCCGACCGCCAACATATTGCTTAGTACTGTATTTCGACGCGCTTTTGAATCGTTTGGATGGCGGCGTGGATTATAAACGCTCGGTCCTTTTGCCATACCGACCAGCAGCGCTTGTTGGTCTAAACGCAGCTCTTTGAGTGGTTTATCAAAGTAAAATTGTGAGGCAAGGCCAAAACCATTGATAGAGCGGTTGCCGTTTTGACCCAAGTAAATCTCGTTCAAATAGGTTTGCAGAATTTCATCTTTACTATAATGCAGCTCAAGTAGTACCGCCATCAAAGCTTCATTGGCTTTGCGTTTCATGGTACGGTCTGAATTTAGATAAAAGTTTTTAATCAGCTGCTGGGTGATGGTCGAGCCACCTTGCCTAGAACCACCGGTAAAGTTGTTTAATACGGCGCGGGCGATACCACGTATCGATACGCCTTTATGCTCATAAAATCCCCGATCTTCTGTAGCGATTAGGGCGTCAATCAGTGGCTGCGGCACTTGGTCTAGCGACACCACCATACGATCTTCGTTGCTGTCTGGATAAATCCCACCGATATTAACCGGCTCAAGACGAATAATGCCAGTTTTGGCCGGCTGGGTACTTTGTACCGATTCAATCTTATTGCCAGCAATGGTCATTTTGATGACTTGCTCTTTATCGACATCATTGGCGCTATAAGTAAAGCCGCGCGTATGGATAAAGTAAGTATTGCCGGATTTATGATAAGTACCCGTACGATCATAAGACTTGTTGCTTTGATAATTAAGTAGCTCGAGCCACTTTTTCATCGTGTCTGTATCGACGTTCGCGCCTTGATATAGCTCTAGCGGCTGCGAATACACTTTGGCAGGAATATCCCAGCGTTTACCCTCAAACTTGTGGGTAATGGTGCGATCAAGTTTGACCAAATACAGCGCCAACAGCACCATACCGGCGATAATGACAATTAATAAAATACTACTAAACACCATGCCGCGCTGCTGTGAAGGTAGCGTATTGATAGCAGGCTTAGAGGACTGTGGTTGCTTAGAATTAGATTTTTGCACTGATGACACACCATTCTGGGATAAAAAACTGCCTCATAATGACGCAAATTGACAATTTTTTCAATCTATCATCGTCAACGCGCGCATTCATCGGGCGTTCGTTAGGGATTCGTTATACGGGGTTTGGATACATTGAGATGGCGCGACTATATGCGACTAAGGGTTATGCTGCTTAGCGCACCTGCTTATAGTATAATGGTTATCTTAATACTTAATGGTATATTAATAGGTTTTTACGCAAGCTTTAGACTCTTTTAATAGAGCGTATTGATGCCATATAGTTGCTATTACCTGAAAGCAATAACAAACAAAAGCAATAGGTTGGTAGGCGGATTCTGCTGGGATAACTTTTTCTCGCTTGCTGTGCCGATGCCGACAGAGGCTTCGAAAAACTTATCCCAGCTTTACTGTATCGTTTTTGAATTGGATAAACTATATAAGCTGTATTAAAAGCACTAGCCAAACCAGCAATTTACCATTTACGTTACTTATATCATTGAAAGCAGTGGCATCATACTTTTCCCACCATTTGTTTTATGATGATTTTTATTAATGCTATCTATGCTGCCAATGCTATTAATGAGCCGTTATCGTTCTTGTTCGGTATTTTGTTTATGCCAGTCATGCCAATATCTATGTAAAGTAGCTGTGTTAAAAAACAGCCTTGTTAAGCAGCTCTTTTACATAGGGGTTGACTCTAGTTAATCATGACAAGTTTACTAAAGGCCAGTCGGCTGTAAGTAAACCTGTCGAAAGGAAATAAGCGCGATTATGTCCAGTGTTCCTTCATCAATGCCATCAAGCAGCAACCGTCATTATCAGGACCACTCGATTACTGAGGGTTTGGTGCTGCCGCTTGCCGGTCACTGTTTTCATTGCGGCGATCCTGTGCCGCAGCCGCCGTTTCATACGGATATTTTAGGTCAGTCGCGTGAGATGTGCTGTATGGGCTGTCAGTTGGCGTCGCAAAGTATTGTCGAGGCGGGGCTTGAGCAATATTATCTTGACCGCTCAGAGATTAACCGTACGGCAAGTTTGCCCACCCAGCTGACTCGCCTCGAAGCCTATGATCACGACGAGATAAAGTCGCAGTTTGTCTACGCACAAGATGGTCTGTCGGTGGCCGAGCTGTCGGTGAATAATCTGCGCTGTGCTGCTTGTACGTGGCTGATTGAGTCGCGCCTAGATGAGTTAGATGGCATCAGTCAATGTCAGGTGAATTTAACCAATCAGCGTATGCGGGTGATTTGGAACGAAGACAAGCTGCCGATTAGTCGTATTTTGGGCGTTATCAATGAGATTGGCTATGAAGCCAAGCCTTATCGGCAAGATACCCATGAGGCTATGCTGGCACGCCATAACAGTCAGATGCTATTGCGTCTTGGTATCGCGGCGCTCGGGTCGATGCAAGCGATGATGTATGCGGTCGCGATTTACTTTGGTGAATATAGCGACATGCTTATTTTCCAACGTGACTTTCTACGTTGGGTGTCGTTATTTGTGAGTACGCCGGTGTTCTTTTATGCGGGTGTGCCGTTTTTTACTTCAGCATGGTCAGCGATTCGTGCCCGTCAAGTCAATATGGATGTGCCGGTTAGTATTGCCTTAGTGGTGACATTCTTTGCCAGTCTTTACGCTACCGTCACGGGGCAAGGGGAGACGTACTATGATTCGGTCAGTATGTTTATTTTCTTCTTATTGGCTGGGCGTTATATTGAGCATAATGCACGCCTGAAAGCAGCCACCATGGCCAATGACTTGGTAGTGGTCGAGCCTGTCTTAGTACAAAAAATTGCCGAAGATAAAGACGCAGCTGCGCGTATCTTGCAGCTTTTAGAACAAAATGCCCTTAATGAAACCCTTGCTGATAATGACACTGAACAAGTTGCTAACCCAAATAATGATTTAGCGACTAATGACACAAGCGCTGTAGCAAAATCGATGCCCAACTTTATGCAAAGCATGGATGCCAATATCCAGCAGTTGACCTTGCGTATTGCTCAAGACTGGCAGCAATCCAATAATACGCCCGCCAGTCTCTCAAAAACGCAGCATACGCTAAATAACAAGCAAAAAGACAAACAGATGGTGACCGCTCATAGCTTGCAAGTGGGTGACATCATTATGGTGGAGGCTGGTTCAGAGATTATCAGCGATGGTATCTTGCTCAGCCAAACCGCTACCGTTTCGCAAAGTTTGCTGACAGGTGAGGGTGATTTAATCATCAAAACCCAAGGCGATTATATCGTTGGCGGCGCCCAAAATGACAGTCAGCCGTTTGAGATGCTAGTGACTGCATTGCCAGAAGACAGCCAGATAGGTTTGATAGACAGGCTGATGAACCGTGCCATGAGCGAAAAACCAAAACTTGCTCAGCAAGCGGATAAGCTGGCACGTTGGTTTGTGGCACGGATTTTAGTATTGTCAGCTTTGGTATTTATCGGTTGGTATATCGTTGACCCAAGCCAAGCGATTTGGGCGACGGTTGCAGTCTTGGTGGCGACCTGTCCTTGTGCGCTTTCCTTAGCGACACCGATTGCGCTGACGGTAGCGACCAATCGATTGGCGAGTTATGGCTTTTTAACCACACGTGGGCATACTTTGCAAACCCTTGCTGAGATTACCCATGTGGCGTTTGATAAGACCGGTACGCTCACTTACGGTAAGCCCAATTTATTAAATATCGAGCTAATAGCTACTAATAATGTGGCAACAGCCATAAATGATGCTAGTGACGAAAAGGACAAGCTATTAGCCATTGCCGCCGCGCTCGAAGTCGGTAGTCGCCATCCGATTGCTCATGCGCTGCTCACAGCAGCTTATCAATTGCACCTGCCAGCCACGCAAGCCTTGCAATATTATCCAGCAGGCGGCGTAGAAGCGATGATTGATGGGGTGCTATATCGCATTGGTCATGTGGATTTTGCCTTGAATAAAGCGAATAGTGATAATCATGACTTAGTTATTGATTTGGTTGCACAGCGAGCCAGCTCGGCTGTGGTATTATCTTGTCAGGATAGTCAGTCAAATGCATGGCAAGCGCTGGCCTGTTTTTACTTTAACGATAAGGTGCGTGATAGTGCTAAATCGATGCTTGATACGCTGAAAGAGCTTGGTATTGAACCCGTCATGCTGACAGGTGACCCAAGCCCGCAAGCGCTAATAATGGCTGAGGACTTAGGCATGAAAGCCGCTTATAACGGTTTATCTCCAACCGACAAAGTCAATCATATTCAAGCGCTACAAGCAAAAGGCGCAGTCGTGTTAATGGTCGGCGATGGTATTAATGATGCGCCAGTATTGGCCGCAGCCGATGTTTCCACCTCGATTGCGGGGGCTGCAGATTTGGCGCAAGTATCGAGCGACAGTATTATCCTAAATGGTCAAATCGAAGCTATTACTGCGGCGAAACGTATCGCTGATAAGACCAAGCGTATTATTAAGCAAAACTTGCGTTGGGCGCTCATTTATAATAGTAGTGTCTTGATACCAGCGGCTTTAGGCTATGTACCACCTTGGCTTGCGGCGATTGGCATGTCATTAAGCTCATTATTTGTAGTATTAAATGCGCTGCGTCTAAAGCGTGCTTAATTTAAGCCAGCTTAAACTCATTTAGATAAATTTCTGAAAATTACCCACAAAAAAACCGCCTTTATAAAAGACGGTTTTTTTATTTAAATAACTACTAAACAGGGTTTAGATTAGTCTTGTAGATAGCTTAGCAGACGCATAAATTCGATATACATCCACACCAGCGTGGCAAGGATACCAATACTAAATAACCATTCGTAGTCTTCAGATACACCCATCGCCACACCGCGATCAATATTATCAAAGTCTAATAACAGGGTAAAAGAGGCGATAACAATCACGAATAAGCTAAAGCCGATAGCGATAGCGCCACCTTCAAATAAGAAAGGTAAGCTCGAACCGAACGCTAAGGACAGTACCCACTGCGCCACATAAACAAGCATGATGGCAATCAATGCTGAGGTGACGATTGAGCGGAATTTTTCAGTCACTTTAACCAAACCTGAGCGATATAGCCCTAGCATTACGGCTGCGGTGACAAAGGTCGCACACATCGCAGTAACTGGCACGCTTGGGTACATGCGCATAAAGAATAGCGAGATACCACCTAAAAAGATACCTTCTAATAAAGCATAAGGCACCGCAAAGGTTTTGGCTTTTTGTGGTTTAAAGGTGATAAAAATAGCAAGACCAAAGGCGGCAAACATACTACCAAAAGCCGCCATGGTGATAAAGCCTTGTGATAGGCCTGCCATTAACGCATAAAAGAAAAATCCAATACCAGTAATCGCCGATAAGCCAAGCAATAGACTGGTTTTTTGAATCACGCCCTTAACCGTCATCGGCGCGCCGCCAACGGCAAGCTCTGTACGACTGACAATAGGATTGGCCATAAAAATGTCCTTAATAAAATATAAATAACTGAGATGCCAGCTACTTTAGCAAAACCGCTATTATTGTCAACTGTGTTTGCGTGACAGCATACAAGGCTCTCAGCGACTATTACGCCGGTGATTCGCTCATGTATGTAGAAATAGGGTGCGATAGTGAGTAGCTAAACAAACACGCCTAAAAGTGGCGTATGATAGAAGATATATGGGGTCAATTACGACAGTTAACAACGATAATTGATAAACATGCTAGTCTAAGCGCTGTTTTCTCGCTATCATTGCCCTGTACTTTACCGTTATGCCGAGTCGTTTTATGGAAAACTCAGCGCAGTCCGCCCGATTGCCGCACTTACATGAATCAGAGCTGTTCCACGCTATCAAAAATCCTGCTTTCAGGCGTATCGGTCTGATGGGCCGCGCGGGAAAACGTAGTGTGACCCAAAGTTTGGTGCAGATTGCCCAAACCATCAATGACATGAATTTGACATTGATTATGGATGTACAAACGGCCAATTTACCGACGTTAAACCTGACTGAGATTGAGCGCGTCAAAATCGTTAAACGCAGTTTAATTGGCGAGATTTGTGACTTGGTCATCGTAGTAGGCGGTGATGGCTCAATCTTGCATGCCGCTGAAGCACTGGCACGCTACCGTGTCCCTGTATTGGGGGTTAACCGTGGTCGTTTGGGATTTTTGGCCGATGTAAAGCCTGATGAAGCCGCCTTTAAATTACGCCAAGTATTGATGGGCGATTATCAGTTAGACCATAGGTTTTTGCTCACCATGGAGATTCGTGAAGGTCGCAAGATTATTCATGAAGATATGGCGCTTAACGATGTGGTATTACATGCGGGTAAATCGGTGCACATGATTGATTTTCAGATGAAAATTGATGGTCATGATGTTTACCGCCAGCATAGTGATGGGCTTATTGTCGCGACGCCAACGGGCTCAACGGCTTATGCACTTTCTGGCGGTGGTCCTATCATTCACCCGAGTATGGATGCGATTTGTTTGGTGCCGATGCACCCGCACACCTTGTCTAGTCGCCCGATTGTGGTGAGTGGGACGAGTGAGATTTGTATTCGTATCCATGAGGACAATCGCACCCAGCCGCAGGTGAGCGCCGATGGCAAGCCCAGTATACCGCTCGACCAAGAGCAACGCCTGTACATTCGCAAGCACCCTGATAAACTTACCTTGTTACATCCACCAGGGTTTGATTTCTATGAGGCCTGCCGCACCAAGTTGCACTGGAACGTCCATGCCGAAGAATTCAGTATGGATGTTGATGATGATATTATAGAAGAATAAGCGCATCGATGATAAAAAGTCTGTCTGATAAGGCTTTTTATATAAAATATAGTAGTGGAGAGTAGGTACGATGGACAAACAAACGATATTAGCAAGTGTCACCCCAGAAGTGGTCGATCAATTCCGTTTGGCGATTGAGATAGGTAAGTGGCCAGATGGTCGTAAGCTCACGCCTGAGCAGCGCGAAACTTGTATGCAAGCGGTGATGGTTTGGGAGCATGAGCATCTGCCGCCAGCCGAGCGTACCGGTTATATCCATAAACCTGTAAAAGACGATGGCTCTATTGTGGGCGCTGAATGTGATGTCGAACACGAGCACCATTATCCCAATATGCCCAATCCTAAAGGTGCGGTGCAGCCGGTCAAATTTCGCAATAAATAGACTAACATCGAAGTTTTCGGATAAAAAATAATGCATATAAAAAAGCCACGCTATGATGATAGCGTGGCTTTTTTATGTATCAATATGGCATCACTACATAGCTAGATCACTATAGCGCGCTGGTATCAACACTAGGACGCGGCGTTAATGGATTTTTTTCCATCAAAAACCCTTGCCAACCCCAATGTAAGAAATTGCGGATATTGGCATGGTCGGTACCCTTTGGGGTCGCTTGAACCTTGGCATAATGCTCACCGAACAGCTTTAGGGTGTCTAATTGATTTAAGCCATGGTGCTTAGCAAAGCCAAAAATCTTGGCGCTGCCTTCGTTTTCGCCTGCAGCGTTATGGATCAAGCCATTGACAAAAGGCGCTGGTGCATAGCGATAAAAATCATCAATAAAGCTGATGACATCATTGAATCCAATGGCTTTTTTATTCAAACCATTAAGTAGAGCCGATACATCTGATTGGCGGATACTCATAAATACATGACCTCAGAGCAGATTAGAAAGCAAAAATAGGGTGCTTAATTTATGCCCAATAATTATTGATAGTTAGATAGTAAGCGAACCATTTAGCGATTGAAATAGTCTTCATCATCGAATGAAGGCGCAAAGCTGCCTTGTTCAAGATGTTGCATTTGCGACTGTACCGTACGCTCATGCTGGATACGCTGATAAATCTCTTCACGGTGTACGGCAATATCTTTAGGTGCATTCACACCGATTCGTACTTGATTGCCCTTGACACCTAGGACAGTCACACTGACCTCGTCGCCAATCATTAGCGTTTCGCCCACGCGGCGTGTCAAAATTAACATGCGTCACACTCCTTATGTCGCATCAACAGATTATTACTCATCAGATTGCGTCTCAATTACAGGACATCACCGCAGCACTAAATAAGCAAGGTATTCATCATAAAAACAATGCTTAAGGTGGTGCCAATAGCGGTAATGATAGGTAGATTCATTTAGCCCAAATGAAAGCCCCATTATAGGGGGCATAACAGATACTGTCACGGGTTTTCACAAAACTATTAGGTATATACTTACCTTAGCAATAGTAATAAAAGAAAATAGAGCCTAATGAGACTCTATTTAATTAAAATTTGCTAAAAATAATCAATCGTTATTTGCTTAATAAGTATGCAACCCGCTTTGGTTTTTATTAAAGCGCTAATGCTTATACTGTATAAACGCTAGCCATTAAATATTATAATCCAGCAATTTTGCTGTCACCGTCTTCACGGTCAAGCCCAAAGGCCGTGTGCAATGATTTGACCGCTTTTTCTAAATGCTGTTCTTGGATAAGTACAGACACTTTGATTTCACTGGTCGATATCATTTGGATATTGATGTTATTTTCAGCCAAGGTTTGGAACATCAGGCTAGCAACACCAGCGTGCGAGCGCATACCAACACCGACCAATGACACTTTAACCACTTCGTTGTTGGCCAATATCTCTTTGGCACCAATCTCATCTTTTACTTCATCTTCTAGCACTTTCATGGTTTTATCCATGTCAGTACGGTTGACGGTAAAGGTAAAGTCAGTGGTGCCGTTGGTCGATAGGTTTTGGACAATCATATCAATTTCGATATTGGCGCGACCGATAGGGCTTAGGATGGCAGAGGCGATACCAGGGTGATCAGGCACACCGCGCACGACTATTTTTGCTTCGTCGCGATTAAAAGCGATACCTGAGATGATTGCCTGTTCCATGTTGTCTCCTTCGTCTATCGTAATTAGGGTGCCGACATTGTCTTGAAAGTCTTGGTCGAAGCTACCATCGTTGTTTTCATCAAAGCTAGATAATACGCGCAGTGGCACGCCGTATTTGCCAGCGAACTCTACTGAGCGAATCTGTAAAATCTTGGAGCCAAGGCTTGCCATCTCAAGCATTTCTTCAAAGGTAATCTTTTCAAGTTTTTTGGCTTTTGAGGTGACGCGTGGGTCGGTGGTATAGACACCATCGACATCGGTATAGATTTGGCATTCATCAGCGCCCAAGGCTGCTGCAATGGCAACACCTGTCGTATCAGAGCCGCCGCGACCTAATGTCGTCGCGTTGCCTTCTTCATCGATACCTTGGAAGCCTGCGACGATAACGACGTTGCCCGCATCTAGTTGCTCACGGATGTTTTTATCATCGATGCTTTCGATACGCGCTTTATTATGGGCGCTATCGGTTTTAATGGCGACTTGGCGACCGGTGAATGAACGGGCGCCAACCCCCAACTCTTTAATCGCCATCGCAAGTAAAGAGATAGAGACTTGCTCGCCCGTTGAGACCATTTGGTCGTATTCGCGCGGGTCAGGTTGGCTGCTGATTTGGCGTGCTAAATCGATCAAACGGTTGGTTTCGCCGCTCATGGCAGACACCACCACAATCACTTGGTGACCGTTGTCATGCCAGCGTTTGACTCGTTTGGCGACATTTTTGATGCGGTCGATACTGCCCATCGAGGTGCCGCCGTATTTTTGTACTATTAACGCCATAAAAATCTACCTATTATTCACCAATGGCCATCTGTTACTTATCGACATCAATCCATCATGGCGCTGTTTGCAACGACAGTGCTAGATTCATTTTAATAACGATAAAGCCGGATTATAAAAACTGCGCCCTGTATTTTACTTTCTGCTGTTTTACGCTCTGCTGTTTTACTATTTATAGCTAGAGACTAGATATGCTGACCTGCATCTAAGCGTGGTACTTTATACCATATTAGCGCCATAACTTTAAGTGCTAGCAAGCATTAGATGTATGGCGATTGGTTATAACCGTTATAACCGTTATAACCAATCATCTATTAGCCTCAGCTTAATACTTAACCAAGCTGCTCTGCAATCCACGCAGGTAACGCATTGATAACCGCGCTGGTGTTGGCAGCTTTTGGTGCGCCGCCTTGGGCATAGTCAGGCTTACCGCCACCTTTACCACCCAGCTCACCTGCCAAATGACGAATGATATCACCGGCTTTTACTTTAGCGGTAACAGATTTTGCCACACTAGCGGCTAATGCCAATTGCCCATCTTTATCACCAATCAATACAATCACGCTATCAGGAAGTTTTGATTTGATATCGTCCATCAGGGTACGGATGGATTTACCATCAACGCCGCTTAAAGTACTGATAAGCACGGGTGTACCAGCAATGGTTTGCACGTCATCAAGCAAATTAGCGGCTTGGGCGCTGGCGATTTTTTGCTCTAAACGTTCGAGCTGTTTTTCCAAATCACGCTGCTTATCGGCCATGGTACGCACACGCTGTGCTACTTCAGGACGTTTGACTTTTAGCTGGCTGGCAAGCTCGCTGAGTTGTTGCTCACTTTGCTGAATGTTTTTAATGGCATTCATACCGGTGACCGCTTCAATACGGCGAATGCCCGCCGCAATACCGGATTCGCTGGTAATTTTTAACACCCCAATATCACCAGTGCGTTTAACGTGCAAACCACCGCACAGCTCAATAGAAAACGGCTGACGCTGCCCATCAACGATACTGTCGGTTCCCATGGTCAGTACGCGCACATCACTACCATATTTTTCGCCAAATAACGCCATCGCACCTTGCTTCATCGCTTCATCGATAGACATGTGCTCGATACGGGCAGGGGTGTTGGCTTGAATTTGCTCATTGACAAGGCGTTCTATACGGCTGATTTCAGCAGCGCTAACCGGTTTGTCATAAGAAAAGTCAAAACGTAATACTTCGCTTGAGACTAATGAGCCTTTTTGTGTGACTGCATCGCCCAATACTTGTCTTAGCGCGGCATGCAATAGATGCGTGGCCGAGTGGTTTTTGGCACTAGCCGCACGAATGCTTGATAATACTTGCGCATCGGCTGTTTGCTGGGCGTTAATCTCGCCCATGGTAACCACGCCATAATGAATAATAGCTTGCCCAGATTTTTTGGTATCTTGCACTTCAAAAACACCCGTTGCAGTGCGAATTTCGCCAAGCTCACCTACTTGACCACCGCCTTCAGCATAAAACGGTGTACGGTCAAGTACAACAACGCCTTCCATGCCCTCAGCTAAGCTCTCGGCTGGATTGCCATCTTGATAAAGGGCATGAATAATCACGCCATCTTCTTCAAGCTGCTCATAACCGATAAAGGTCGTTGGGTTTTCTACTTGGATAACGCTACTGTAATCGACATCAAATTTGCCGGCATCACGCGCCCGTTCACGCTGTGCTTGCATGTGTTCATCAAACTCCGCTTCATCAATCACAATACCGCGCTCACGGGTGATATCAGCGGTCAAGTCAACGGGGAAGCCGTAAGTATCATAAAGTTTGAATGCCGCCTCGCCAGAAAGGGTATCCCCATCTTGCAAGCCTTCAAGCTCGCTGGCAAGCAGGCGTAAACCTTGTGCTAGGGTTTTAGCAAATTGGGCTTCTTCTTTTTGAATGGCATTTTCAATGACGCTCTGTTTGTCTTTTAGCTCAGGATAGGCGCTGCCCATCTCAGCGACAAGCGGCGCAACCATTTTATAAAAGAAGTCGCTATCGGCACCAAGCTTGTTACCGTGACGTACCGCACGGCGAATAACGCGGCGCAGTACATAACCGCGACCTTCATTACTTGGAGTGACGCCATCAGCAATCAAAAATGCCACGGCACGGATATGGTCGGCGATAACTTTTAAGGAAGATTGTTGCTCGTTTTCAATACCTAAAATCTCAGCCGCCGCATCCATTAGATGGACAAATAAATCTATCTCGTAGTTGCCATGGACGCCTTGCATAATGGCACTGATACGCTCAAGACCCATACCAGTGTCGACGCTTGGGGCTGGTAGCGGCAGCAGAGTACCGTCTTTTTGACGGTTAAACTGCATAAAGACGCAGTTCCAAATCTCAATATAACGGTCGCCATCTTCTTCAGGCGTACCCGGCAAACCGCCTTCGATATCAGCGCCATGGTCATAAAACACTTCGGTACAAGGACCGCATGGACCGGTATCACCCATCGTCCAAAAGTTATCAGAGGCGTAAGGCGCGCCTTTATTATCACCAATACGGATAATACGCTCGCTTGGGATGCCAATGTCTTTATGCCAAATATCAAAGGCTTCATCATCGGTTGCATAAATGGTCACATACAAACGGTCTTTATCGATTGCCAACCATTCATCTGAGGTTAAAAACTCCCAAATATAGGCAATACCAGCTTGCTTAAAGTAATCACCAAAAGAGAAGTTACCAAGCATCTCAAAAAACGTATGATGGCGCGCCGTATAACCAACATTATCCAAATCGTTGTGTTTACCGCCGGCACGTACGCATTTTTGTGAGCTCACGGCACGCGTATAGTCACGCGGCTCCATGCCCAAAAAGGTTTCTTTAAACTGATTCATACCGGCATTGGTAAATAGCAATGTCGGGTCATTGTACGGAATCAAGCTCGACGAGGCGACGGGGGTGTGCTGCTTGCTTATGAAAAAATCGATAAAAGCTTGACGAATATCGGCTGAGCGAAATGGCTGGCTCACAGCGGCTCCTTACTGACGGATGTATTGAGTAAAATAAGTAAAATAATTTTGCAAGCGATTTTAGCACAAACGTGCCAAGGGTGTTGAAGATTCATAAGCAAACAACAGGTAAATACGGCTTAAGTTTCATTGTTAAGCAGGCGTTTGCATTGAACATCTGCTCTTATTAAATCGCTATATATTGAATAAATACTTTAGGTTTTATAGAAAGATTGTCGCATTATCGTTATTGCATTAACCGACTAGGGTAAATTAATCGGTTAAATAAATTGCTGGTTAAATAAATCAGTTGGTTAGTATAGTCACATCGGTTTTATCGAGTTTATCTTGAATGAGTGGATGCGACTCAATCACCTGTACAGGCATATAGCGCAGCTGCAAGCGAATCGGTAGATAGTCAGGGAAATTATCGGCCATATCTTGGCTGATAATCGCTTCGATTTGACGGACATCGTAGGAGCTGGGCGTTGTTTCGCCGCGAATCACCGCGCGCACGACTTGATTGGTGTCGCTTTTATCAAACTGCGTATTGGTCAGTACATTGCCTTTATCACTAAAATAGCTATTAATCGTCTCTTTGACGCTACTTTCAAACACCTGCTGTTTGGCGTTGGTTTGTAGATTAATGGTCAAATAGGTTCCTAATCCGCCCAATAACAATAAGGTCACCGCATTACGCTGCAAAAAAGTCAAATAGGTGTTGGACTTATAATCGTCTTTAACCAAACGGCGAAAGCCCAAAACCCATAATACCAGCGCATTGGTAAATTGAATGGCAAGGATGTTAGTCATAGCCAGCAAGAGTGCGCCAAACCCAAGCTGAAGCTCGCCATTGGCAAATAAAATGCCACTGGCAGCAAGGGGCGGCACCAACGCTGTCGCCACCGCGACGCCAACCACTGCCACCGACAGGTGCGGAGAAACCATTGCATAAGCACCAGCCGTACCACCAGCAAGGGCAATCATCAAATCCATCGACGTCGGCTGCGTGCGCGATAGTATTTCTGCCGTTAGCAGTTGGTCTTTGTGTAGCCAACCAACGATAAAGCCCACCAATACCACCAAAGAGATACCTAGAAACACGGTGATAAGTGATTTACGTAGTAGCGGCATACGATGGTCGATAATCGCTAATGCCACCCCAGTGATAGGACCTAACATCATGGCAACTAGCATGGCCCCAATGACCACCGCCGCTGAGTTGGTCACCAGTCCATAGCTTGCGATAATAGCCGAGAGGATATTCATGATGAAATACATTTTGCTCGGCAGCGCATTGGCCTCAATCCTAACGCGCACTTCTGGATAGTCTACTTTTTTATTACTAAACTGTTCAGCGACAAACTGCTTATAAGATTCAAGTTTGGCTTCCTTTTTTTCTTTTACCTCTTCGCCTTCTTCATTGTCTTCTTCATCGCTCTTATGGTTATCATCGCTAACCTCATCTTCTTCTAAAACATTATCAGCGGTTTGAGTACTGTTTTGCTTTTTATTAATTGGCGGCTTATTTTTGTTGATGTTTTTCTCATCGTTCATTGCTTGAGGCTTAGCCGTAGGAACAGCCGCTTGTTCCTGATTGAGCGCTTCTTTTTCGTTTGGGTTTTCGCTGTTCAAGCTTTCTGCATCTGTCAGCTTATGAGCTTGTGCATCGTTTGAATGCTGTTGACTAGAATCCGTTTCATCAGCTTCTACGCTTACTTGCGCATCTGAGTCGCCCTGAAAAAAATCTTCTTCAGTGCTTAGAAAATCCGACTCTGTATGATCATTCACGGCTTGAGATTCTGTTTCAGGGGTTTCTAATGAGGCAACCACCACATCAGGCGCAACGGTTTCCATCTTTATCTTCGCTTCTGGTGCTTGCGCCGCTGCCGACTCTTTGGCAACTTCTTTATCGCTGTTATTGTCGGCATCAACATTTTCAACAGCCGCATCCTGTGCTGCTGGTTCAGCAATGTTGTCATCAATGTCATCAATGTTATTAACGACTTTAGATTTAAAATCGTTTTGGGATTTATCGACAGGCAGTGAACCGTTAGTAGTGTCAGTATTAGATGAGGTCATAGAAGCAAGCTTAGGTATTGAGTAAGTATAGAAGAGTGCAAACTAGCAAATGCAAGTGGCAGAGTGCATGTAAGAGTACAGGAAACCCACTATTGTAATGATAAATGCATCATAGCGTATGAACTTTTTGCGACTCAAGGATGAGAGGTACAGAGAAGTTGAGCAGGCAAAAAATAGCCAATATACTGCTTTTCTCCTTATTGAAAGTGCATAGCGCAAATCAACAATTATAATATGGCTTTTAATATGAATCACTTGCTATGAATGGGCTGCGGGTCTATAAGAAAACACTTACTTTTTGTGTGGATTTAGTGTATAAAGGTGTTATACCCACACAATAAATGAGGAATATATCATGAACTGGCCACTATTCTCTGTCATCTATTCGATAGCCGCAACCGTTACCATCGGCGTATTTATGATTGGCGCATTGGTCACGGGTTTTAACGAGATTCCGCATATTCAAATAGCGGTAGCAGCAGGTTTCCTGGCGTCTATTCCTGCCGCACTCATCTTTACCAAAAAAGTCGGTAGTATCACTGGTAAAGAAGATGGTTATAAAGCGTAATTTTTCAAAAGCAATCGATTTCAAAAAGCTATCAATAATAAAAATAATTGATGCTTAGTTTTTGACTGTGTATTTGATCGTGTATAAAGTAAAAAAACAGCCCTTAATAAAGAGGCTGTTTTTTATTGGCATGTAGTTTGTATTAAAAGTTTGTATCGCTTTAAACAAAAAAAGACCTTGATTACGCATCAAGGTCTTTTTTATTCATTTGCGTTAACTGCTAACTATTTGAGCTCAACGGTTGCGCCATTTTCGATATTGGCATAAACCTCTAGCACATCCCAGTTAGTCAGACGTACACAGCCTGCCGAGGCTTGACGGCTGATACCTTCAGGCTTTGGTGAGCCATGGATACCATATGAGGGTTTCGATAAGCCCATCCATACAACACCGACAGGGCTGTTTGGGCCTGGTGGTAGCATATGGATTTTTTTATCGGCGCCCTTACCAACGGTTGCTTTATACCAAGGCATTTTTACCTTGTTAATGATTTTAAACGAACCTTGCGGTGATGGCGTCGCGTCACTACCAATGGTGGTTGGATAAGTGGCAACCAGCTTATCATCGTTATAAGCGTATAAGGTCTTATCAGCTTTATTGGCAACGACGCGGTTGATACGCTGCTTAAGCGGGGCACGGGTATTCAAAACAGTGATGGTTTCGCCCGCTTTATATTGCTTGTTTTTATTCAGCTTATCTAAATAGCGCACATCCATATGGAAGCGCTCACCAAACATCTCTTTGATGTCTTGATAGTATAAGCCTTTCATTTTTGACTTGGCTTCTGAGCCTGCAGGCATGTTAGCAAAGTTAGTATTCACATCATCTTCAGTGATGGTATAAGTCACGAGCACGGGCTTATTGGCTGGGATATTTTTATTTAAAGCATCCCACGTTTTTTGGTCCATTTTGCCCGTTGCTGGCAAGCCTTTCATAGTCTGGAAGTTAATAAGTGCTTTTTTACTGTTCATGCCCCAGCCGCCATCAATAGCACCAGGAGAGGCGTGGTTCCAATCCAATAGCGCCTGCATTTTGATGGTCATTGCCGAGTTGACTTTCATATTCGGTGTCCATGTGGCACCGTTTACTTGTTTGGCATAATTAGATAAATTCAGTGTGGTATGCTTTTTACCATCAATATCTTCGATGCTCTTAATCGCAGGGTCATTTGCGCTATCAGCGGTCGATGTAGAAGGGGCAGCAACGGCTTGACCTTCGCTGATATCGTCAGTGCTATCAGACTGCACATCTTTAAGAGACAGTTCTTCTACGGTCATATTATCAGCGCTAACCGCTGCTGAATTGGCTTCAGCTTCTTGCTTTGAGTCAATCAGCTGAGTCATACGGTCAGCTGGCTTGGCTTTATTCGCTTGATTAGCAGTTGGCTGTACAGTAGTACGAGCATCAATTGAGCTGCTACGGCTTTCTTGCACATCCAAGCTCACTTTCTTAGCGATGCTAGGCATTGAGTCAGCTTTGCGTACTGGTAAGGTGCGCGTCGTGTCGGCAGGTGCGGCAACAGCGCTGACACTGGCACTAACGATAGCAATTGAGATGGCGGTAATAAGAGGCTTCATTTTCATCATATTGGCATACTTATGGTTATAACTAATGGCGCTATTATGCGCATAATTTGGATGCTTCGCAAACTTTTGACACATCTTTTTTCGTTTAGGGCTTGCTAAACGTCAACTGTTGACGTATTCACTACAGTTGGGAAATAATTTAGTCATGCTGGATATAGGGTTGCCGTTAATTATTGCTACAATGGCTAATTTTCTACTTTATAGTCAAATATTATCCTAATGCTCAATCTCATTTGCCCAAATACATAAACTTGCTAAATTTAACTATATTCGTCGGTAAGCAAGTAGATAGGCAGTTTTGCCTTGCCGTAAAAAACCCAGTCAGTACAATACACAGTTATTGGCGCATCATGACGTTTGCGTCTATAATGGGTGACGAGTTTTTATTTAATAAATCAGCTGCTAATTGAAAGCGATTTAACCCATACGCATGTAGTTAGTAAGCATGTAAATCAGTAAGGTGCGATATGTCAGAAGACCAAACCATGAGCGCAGAAGAGTTTCAAAATCAGTACTTTGATGATGAGTCGCAAGGCTTGGATAATGAGCCGGAGTATGATTTAGAGACCGGTCTGCTCGGTGAGCACGATGAGTTTGCCAACCTGCATGCAGAGCTTGAAGAGGCGCGTGAGCAGCTGGTCAGTATCCGTGACTTTATTCGTTTTGCTGTCACCCAGCTACGCAATTATGATGTGGTGGTCGCTCAAGGAACGACAGACGAGTTCGCTGAAGCCTCTGCTATTGTGTTGCATTCTTTATCTTTAGATTGGGCTGCCAATGATCAGATTTTGGATTGCCGCCTGACCACATCAGAGAAGCAGCAGGTACTGAGCTTATTAGAAGAGCGCATCGCTGAGCGTAAGCCATTAAGCTATTTGATTAATTTATCGTATTTCTGTGACTTGCCTTTTTATGTCGATGAGCGCGTTCTAATTCCACGCTCGCCAATCGCTGAGCTGATTCGTCAGCAGTTCCATCCATACTTTGAAGTGAGCGAGCTTGCAAAACCGATAGGCGTTAGTGTCAATAATCAAGCGCCAGCTTTTTATGATCATGGCCTAGAGATTAAACAGCTATCACAGCCCGAGCGTATTTTAGATTTATGCACCGGTTCTGGCTGTATCGCTATTGCACTTGCCACACGTTTTGTCGATGCACTGGTTGATGCCGTTGATATCGATAAAGGGGCGCTGGAAGTCGCGATGGTCAACGTCGATCATCATGACCTAGGTCATCAAGTCAATGTGATTGAATCGGACTTATTTGCTAAGATTCCTGCTGAACATCAATATGAGCTGATTGTCACCAATCCTCCGTATGTCGATGCCGCTATTATGGCAGATTTGCCCCCTGAGTTTTTATATGAGCCGGAACATGCGCTCGCAGCCGGTCAAGACGGCCTAGACTTAGTACATCGTATCTTGTTTGAAGCGCCAGATTATTTAAGCCCTGAAGGGTTGCTGGTCTGTGAAGTGGGCGATAGTGAGTGGGCATTAAAACAGGCTTATCCTGAGATTCAGTTTGATTGGTTAAGGTTTGCTCACGGCGGTCATGGTATCTTTGCCATTACTTATGATGAGCTCATGACCCATCGCCAGTTATTTGCCGCTTATGTACAATTATTGGATAGCAATCAATAAATCAAGTTTGATATTGACACTAGAATTAAAAATCAGCAATTAAAAATCGACTTCATTTGTTTAAGGATAAATATGGCTGGCAATAGTATTGGACAGGTTTTTACGGTAACGACGTGCGGTGAGTCGCATGGTGCAGGCCTGATGGCTATCGTCGATGGCGTACCACCAGGTTTGGAATTATGTGAAGCAGATTTGCAGGTAGATTTGGATCGCCGTAAACCTGGGACGTCTAAATACTCGACCCAGCGCCGTGAATCTGACGAAGTTGAGATTATCTCTGGCGTCTTTGAAGGTAAAACGACGGGCACATCGATTGGGCTTTTGATTCGTAACACCAATCAAAAATCAAAAGATTATAGTGAAATAAAAGACACTTTTCGCCCCGGTCATGCCGACTATACTTATAGTATGAAATACGGCTTTCGCGATTATCGCGGCGGCGGGCGTTCATCTGCGCGTGAAACGGCTATGCGTGTGGCGGCAGGTGCTATCGCTAAGAAATACTTGCATCAGCGCTTAGGCGTGCAAGTGCGCGGGCATGTTACCCAAATTGGCTCGGAATACAGTCAAGTGCTAGACCCAAGTCAAATCGACTGGGATTTTGTTAATAGCAATCCGTTCTTTTGTGCGGATAAAGACGCAGTCAGCCGCTTTGAAGTCTTGATAGACAGCTTACGCCGTGAAGGCACAAGCTGCGGTGCGCGGTTAGAGATTATCGCAAGCGGCGTACCAGTTGGATTGGGTGAGCCTGTCTTTGATCGTTTAGATGCGGATATTGCCCATGCAATGATGAGTATCAATGCGGTAAAAGGCGTTGAAGTTGGTGACGGCATGGCAGTGGCTGGACAGTTTGGGCATAGTTCTCGTGATGAGATGACACCCGATGGTTTTACCGCCAATCATGCAGGCGGCATCTTGGGTGGTATCTCATCAGGACAAGATATCCGTGTCAGTATTGCCCTGAAGCCAACCTCTAGTATTACCACGGCTGGCAAGAGTATCAATACAGATGGGGAAGCGATTGAGATGCTGACTAAAGGTCGTCATGACCCTTGCGTAGGTGTGCGAGCGACGCCCATTGCAGAAGCGATGTTAGCGATTGTCTTGCTTGATCATTATCTGCGTCATCGTGGTCAAAATGCGGATATTAAGCAACCAGTCCAATCGATTATTTAGATTTTCTGCCATACATTTATTTGCCCTTTGTCGCATCTACTGCTGTTCTATTAGATACGTTAGAGGGTTTTTTTATGCATGCTTAAAACTGTAATGATTCAGGTTATACATTCTAATTTAAACATTGTATGTCTTGCTTAATCAAACAAATAAATCTGATTTTATTTATCAGTTAAAGGAACTTAAAACATGAGTAACTATTTAGATGCCGTTATTGTCGAACATAATCCCTCACAAAAAAAGATAGATAGAGCAGTGATTTGGCTGCATGGCTTGGGCGCTAGCGGTCATGACTTTGAGCCAGTAGTGCCGCAGCTTGGCTTAATGGATGACATGGCGGTACGTTTTATCTTTCCGCATGCCCCCAATCGCCCAGTGACGGTCAATGGCGGTATGGTCATGCCCGCATGGTATGACATCTTAGAGATGAGCCTTGAGCGTAAAGTCGATATCGCGCAGATTGAAGAGTCCTCACAGCAAATCCATGACTTGATTGCTCGTGAAATCGAGCGCGGTGTTAAACCTGAACATATTGTCATTGCTGGATTTTCGCAGGGTGGGGCAGTGGCGTATCATGTGGCGCTCGGCTATCCACAGCGCTTAGCAGGATTGATGGCACTGTCTACGTATCTTGCGACCAATGACAATATTGACTATAGTGAGGCTAATAAAGACATGCCGATATTGATAGAGCATGGTACGCACGACCCTGTTGTTCCTGTGGTTTTAGGTGAGCAGGCACAGGAGTTGTTATCAGCGAAAGGCTACAGTGTCGTTTATCATAACTATCCGATGGCGCATCAAGTTTGCATGCCGCAAATCCAAAATATCGGTAAATGGATGAATAAAGTTTTGGCTTAGCACCTTAAGCTGTAACTTAATGTAATACGGACTGCTTATAGGTTGAAAGTCTATGGCTAAGTCCTATATAATAGTCAGTCTTATTGGGGATGTTCTGGCTTCGACGCTGGTGATGAAACTCAATGATGCATGTCGAGAGTGTATGTCCTCTCGTTAATCAAACATATATTGTTATAGTCGCAAACGACGAAACTTACGCTCTAGCAGCTTAAACCCTGCTTACTTGGTTGCTGATCACCTACAGTTGGTCAACTAAGTTGAAGCGTCCGCATGTAGGCTCGCCACAAGTGATTGTCTCAATCGCTTGGGTTCAAAAGTAGAGAATCGTCCAATCCATCCTGACTGTCGGATCGGTGCGGATTAAAACTAAAGACAGAAACTAAACATGTAGATTCATGAGCGTAATGCTGGCGGACGCGGGTTCAACTCCCGCCATCTCCACCAAATATTAAAAATCCGATCACTTAATGTGGTCGGATTTTTTTGTTTGATTTTGATAGAATGTCTAAAAGTTATAAATTGCCAGTCTCTATTTTACACAATAGCTATGCTCTAGAGTAGTTTATAATAGTCAGCTAATTTAGGATGGTTTATAAGAAATTAATGGCTTTCGGGATAATCAATATTGCCACACGTTTCAAGAAGATCTGCATCTATATGTCGAGATGCATAAGCTAATCTGGCTTTTTTTAGTTCATCTTCCCAAATACTTAAATGCTCAGACTGAACCGCCCCGGGATTGTCGGAGACTCAACATTCTGAGAGAATACGACAATGAAAAGACAAGCCTACACTCCTGAGATTAAAGAACGCGCCGTTCGCATGCTTATTGAAGCGTCAGGCTATTATCCATCCACATGGTCAGCTATTCAAGCCATTGCTCCTAAGATTGGCTGTACGCCTGAAACCCTACGATCATGGCATAAAAAATACAACGATCAAACCGTTCCTGCGTCGGTACAAGCTCAAAGCCAAGATCAACGTATTAAAGAGCTCAAGCAAGCCAATGAAATCATTCGTAAGGCAGCGGCTTTTTTCGCCCGGGCGGAGCTCGACCGTCCACCCAAGTAATGGTTGAGTTTATTGATGATAACAAAGCTGAGTATAGGGTCGAGCTGATCTGTAGAGTATTACCGATTGCCCCATCAACTTATTACCGTGCTAAAGACCTAGAGTGCTACCCTGAAAAGCGCTCACTACGCAGTCAGCATGACGATTATTATATCAGTGAGATTAAACGTATTTGGCAGGACAGCAAGTGTCGTTACGGTGCTCGTAAAGTATGGCAGCAGATGAAAGCTGATGGCGTAAAGGTTGCTCGCTGTACGATAGAGCGTTTAATGAGACAGCATGGTTTACAAGGCGTCTGGCGTAGAAAAGGTAAAATAACAACTTGCAGCCGTGATGACCAAAAACGCGCTGATGACTTGGTCAATCGTAACTTTAATGCTCATCGTCCTAACCACCTATGGGTTGCAGACTTTACTTATATTAAGACAACGAGTGGCTGGGTGTATACCGCTTTTATTATTGATGTGTTTGCTCGCGCTATCGTTGGCTGGAAAGTATCAAATCGCATGAATACCGATATGGTGATGGCGGCGTTAGATCAAGCAATAGCAGATAGAAACTATCCCAAAGATGTGATTCATCACAGTGATCGAGGGGTTCAGTATTTATCCATTCGCTATACTGATAAAATGGCTACATGCGGTGTTATAGCTTCTGTCGGTACGACAGGCGATTCATACGATAATGCATTAGCTGAAACGGTCAACGGGCTTTATAAGTCTGAGGTGATTCATTATTTAAAACAGAACTGGACTGGGGTGAAAGATGTTGAACTGGCAACTCTTGAGTGGGTAGATTGGTTTAACAAAACACGACTGCATAGCACGATTGGATATGTGTCACCTTTTGAGTTTGAAAGACGCTATTATGATAGTTTAATCCTGTCAGGCATCGCTGCCTGACTCAAGTAAATTAGCCTCCGATATAGTCGGGGCGGTTCATCTTCTTAATTAATCCTAAATTGAAATAAAAATTATTACAGACATCCTTCCATATACAATAAAGAGGTGTTTCCTATACTCATACCTGTAACAATGTCATCATCAACATCATAGCGAATACCACTATTCTTCTCAGGAGAATACCAGTAGATTAATACTATATTTCTACCTGATTCACCGTATGGATTGTCTATTACTTCAGGTGTCTCATTTGCATGTTTGCTATATACATCTTCTAAGCTACTTCCTATTTTGACTCCACTATAAGATTCAACTCCTAATTCATTAGTATATATTATTGCTACTAATCCATTTTCTATTTGATAATTGGCCTTCTTTTTTTCTATATTGCTGACTGCGTTAAAGCAGTTATCAATAACTTCTGTATCTCGCTTTAATAAAGTCTCATTGAATTTATCGCCGATATAAATATCGTTGTAACTGTCTTTGCTGAAGTGACTTGAATCATTTAGATCAGTAAGAGTACTGTCATTAATATTTTTTGTTTCAATAGTATGTGTTGAGTCAGCAACTATTTTATTGTTAGTAGTATTTTTTTCAATGACATTTATTAGGTCAACATTCTCATCAAAGCTATCTTTTTCAATAGCAGCATCATTTTGTGGGCTACAAGAGATTATTGAAACACATCCTATAATATAGATAGTAAATTTACTAAATGTCCTCAACTTCATAGCTATGACCTCCTACATGTAAATGATGATGATGATTTGGAGCCCAAGAAGTATCTGGTATTTTAGCTACTCCACCACTGGGCTTAGTACCTGTGTAAAAAGCTTTAAACTTGAATTTTTTAAAAAGCTTCACTAGTTTAGTATTTGCTTGCATATCAAATGAGGAATAAGTTGTATGAACAGCGCCACGTCTATGAGCTCCATTTTTACCGAGATATCTGAAGTCACCTGCCTCTCCATTCCTATGAGTTTTACTTGGAGCCACGGATTGACCTTTTACGTTACTCCAGCCTGTACCAATATATTCTTCATATCCATAGCTCATCATTGTACCTAGTGTAGCCGCTAAAGTTATTCCATTAGGGTAATAACGTTTACTGTCACTTTCTATTGTCCATTTATATCCAATATTATCTTTCTTGTAAAAAGCATGCTTTTGCTGATTAACAAGGTATACATCACCATCGATTTCTACATTACCTGCTTTAAGTCTAGAGACAGATATATACTTCGACTTACCCAAATTATGCTTACCCCCATTTTCATCATAATAAATAAATTCAGCATAGCCAGTAGCGTTCGCGTTCTGCCTTTTAATATTACCATTATAATAAATATGGTAACGTGTGGTGTCGCTTGCGGCTTTATCCGTTAGTACACTGGTAACTGGACGCCCGTTATTTTCAGTATGACTTTCTTCTGTTGTAGTTTTAGGTTTTGCCACAGTAGGCTTAGTCGGTGGCGGATTGCTAGCTGGTTTTGAAGATGAGCTAGTCTTGTTATTAGGTGATGGTGATGGCTTAGTATTACTTACTCCTGTTGCTTTATTTTTAGCGGTTTCATTAATATTGATAGTCCGATGAGTCACTCCTTTTAGACAACGAAGGGACACTAATGGATTGCCATTAGCTAGCCCAAACTTATAAACAAAACCAACTAGCATCTTCACACTGATCAAGCCTTGACTATTAGTCTGTTTAACGATTTCTCTGCCTCTATAAAAAATCATGAACTTAGTGTTTTTTACTGGCAATTTATTATGATCTTTTATTTCCATATTGAAGGCTTGTACTGGCAATAAAGCTCGTATTGTCTTTCCTTGATGACTGACACTTACTTTAAAATGGGCTACTGCTTGCAGTCTTCCTTCACCAGCTACAGACACTTCTATATCTTGACCCACTTCGGCTGTGATATTAGATTCTATACCTTGATTGTCAGTATGATGCTCTTTTGACTGGCCCTTATAGGTAAGGTAGTAGCGCAAATTAGTAATGGGCTTTTTGGTATCGGCTTCGACGATTGTAAGATTAAAGGTGACCTCCTTCAACGCTTCGGACGACGAGGTCTGCTGTGCTTGCTGTTGTTTGTTTTGTTCATTACGTTGGTCTTGAGGTGATTTGTCTGGAACTGGACGAGGCGTAGGGGCGCTAGGCTTATTAAGCACGCCAGTTGTTTTGATGCTGCCTGTTATATCTATGGTATAACTCTGTCTTTGATCAGCCTTTTGAACTATGGTTTGTGATTTGCCATTGACAGTAATTTTGATTACAGCATCTGGATGACGAACGATAACAGGGATTTTGCCATCTTTATTAGTAGTGTAGGTGTTCTTAATTTTACCTACTTTTGAATAATGTTTGCCAGCTTTATACTCAGATTCAACTTGTACTGCAATGCCTGATACAGGGCTATTATTGTCTTTAACTGTGATATATATTTTGCGGTTGCAGCAAGATTCCATATCGTAGTAGTTAAGCAAATCCATATAATCTTTCACACTAGTGCCATTACCATCTTTCTTGTTTGTTTTCCCACTTGATAGAGCGTAGTCTCTTAATGAACCATAACCAACTAAGTGAGAGGCAGCAATACAGCCAGATTCTGTTAGTTCAACACCATTCATTGTCTTGCCGTAAAACTCATTTATATTCTCATTTCTTATATAACCGCAGTTTTTATTGACAAGTATATTAATAGCAGTTAACTGATGTCGTCTTCCTCTAAGATAATCAGCTTTAGAATTTACTCCATCTTTACCAGTCCAACTTCCGACCCAATCATTATTGGTAATTGCTTTTTGAAATGGACTGTTTTTATTAGTGCTAAAGGCATATGGCACAGTAAAGAAACCTGCATCATAAAGAGCTGATTCGCCAACTTGAAAATATCCTATATATCCCCTTTTAGGTGGCTGGTTATGAACTTCTTGACGTTTAATATTGATTGGACTGTTATCAGGCTGATTTAAATCAGAACTAGTTTCTCTACTAGACAATGCATAGAAAAAACCTTGACGATCAGATGGATAAGTAATTTGATTGACTGGCTTTACAAAGCTCATTTTTTCCCCGCTTATTAATTTTAATAACTTTGTTTGTCCACATACTGATTAAGAATAAATTTTCCTTTCGGAAAACTATCTAGGTCTCCAAGATACTTACGTTTACCTTCTGAGATATGTTGAAGAGGATTAGTGCGTGTTACTGTTACTAAAACGCGCTTTTTTTTCTTTGTTTCATATATATAAAAAACATGCAATGGACTGTTTTTATCATACAACTCATAGATTATTACATTATCAAAGCCTGATGTTTTTACTTGAGTACAGTAATAAGGACTCATTAGCCAGCGAACCCTATTCATTCCCATTCCGTAATAGTTCAGATCATCTTCAATATTTTGCCAAGTAAAGCCAAAGTTTTTCTGATCACACTTCTCCTCAGAATCATGAATCGTATTAAACTCTAGTTTTACATTTTGATTTGTTCTTAAGTTTTCTTGTTTCACTTGTACTGTCACAGGCGTTGTCGAAACTTTGGGCACTTCGGACAAAGGCTTGGCGCTCACACAGCTGATAGAGCTAACAGCTAATGTTAAAGATAAAAGTACAGTTTTACGTAAATTATTAGTTACCAAATTCATGGTAGTCATCCTCTAAATTGTCATTCATGTCAGCTTCTGAGTCAGATTCATCAATTTCATTATCATCAGTCTCCTCAGGAGCACAGCATTCTTCATCTTCATGATCATGGTTACTGTTGTCAATTTCATTTTCTATCATCAGTAGCTCTTCAGCATCCTCATGACCAATGATAATGACTTCAATTTGATCTTGTTCAGTTCCATATATTCTAGGTGTCCTACCATCCTCTGGTAATACATTGTTAAACTCAGTACCTTTAGTATGGTTAATAATTTTGTACTCTCTACCTACTGTTAATATACCCTCTTCTAACAATTGGCTAAAATCGAAGCGGCGGCTAAAGAGTCCTGAAGTTGGTAAAGCAATCACTGGTGCATTAACCTGACCACCCCCCACCAACGCTTTCTTCACCGCCAGAACCTTAATCGTCCCCGGACACACAAGCTTAATTCCACCGTCATCGATTGTGATTGAAGCTCCACCTGACGTTTGCAGCTTAATCCGCTTAGGACTTGACAGATTCACCTGTCCTGACGCACTGCCAATCGTCATCGACTGCTGACTGTGCAATTGCAACTCACCGCTTTGTGCCTGTATGGCTACAGGTTTGGTATTGGCGCTGATATGTAACCCTGATAGATCGACTAGACCACCAGCCCCAGAGAGGGAGCCAATCGTATTTGCCATCAGCGTATAATTACCTGCCACCACATCCGATTGGGTGCTACCTGATTGCCTAACGATTATTTTTGCTGTCCACAATGTATTGCTGCTTGAGGCGAGGATACTGTCACGACTGACCAGTAGTACATCAGCTGCGCCAAGCACTTCCGTATTTAGCGTCTCATCGATGATTTGTGCACTGGTTTTAAAGGCTTCTATCGTTTGGTTGGCATCACTAATTGCTGCCGTGGATTGCAAGTGCGCCTGCTTGGCCTCTTTAAAGGTTTCACTCAGCTCAATGCCCATTCTTAACTGACGTTGTCCTGCATCATTGACCCAAGCCGATTCGTGCTCGCTTTGACTATGTCTGATATCAAAGGTGGATAGCAGTACACCGGTATCACCGGTGATTTGCAAACCATGGTCGGTTGCTAGATTAATCCCTTGTCCACTGTCTGTTGATTGATGATTACTAAAGCGATGACGTAGTACGCCTAATTCTAATACATGCTCATCAGGAGCGAAGATAGCTTGATCTGTGATGGTTGGCATCTCAATATTGGCGCGCCCCCCAGTATTTACCGTCCACTGCAGACCGACTTTGCTTGGCGTATCATCAAAGCTAAATGCTACTTGAGAATCTGTGTCAAGTCCGTATTGCGCAATACCGGATATCCAACCACTATGATTATCATCCTCTTGAATTTGTGAATGACCAAGAGCGCCGCCATGCCATCTAGGTGAAGCACCATTTTTTAAATTATGGCGATTAGACCGCCCTGCATCCAAACAAGTGATATCTTTGTCATCCACATCGCCCATACCAATACCGTCATAAATAGAGCGGGTAATAACAGGGCTGTCTATATCACCATACCAATAATTAAGGAGCACCGATTGTCCAAGTCTTGGAGAAAACTGCCAGCCATGTGACGCACCCGATGACAGTTGTAATGAACGTAGCGGTGGGGTAGTACCGTCATCATCAGGGCTGATACCTGACCAGACAGGGGTGGTGATAGTTTGCTGTAAACCGTTGTCAGTGACGTGTGATTCATAGCTTGGCGTGGTAGTGTCACCAGTCCGTGCTTGGGTAAGACCTCTGTAGGTATTGCTTACTAACGATAAGCTGCTGGGATAAGGGGTGTAAGGGATAGCCGCACGTAAAAGGGTTGCGGATGCCCATATGCCGGTTTCAAATAAAAGCTCATAACCATGCTCAGGAATACTGATAAAGCGATGCTGGGTAACCTTACGTAGCCAATCTTGAATAAAAGAGCGATTGTTATAAGAGACGCTATCACTGTCCGGCTCAATACCCATCACGTGAGCGTCTAAACAATGGACAGAGAGACCGCCTATCGCAGGCAAGTCACTAATACTCACAGAAGAACCTGTATGAATTCCTCGCATGGCCCCCATAGCTCGGTAGGTTTCGCGCTGACACTTATTAGCAGCAACCCATTGAGCCGCAAGCTGTGCTGCTGCTTCATCGCTATTAATACGAGAGGGGGAGCCAAATAATATAGTGCTGTCATCTAATGCTAACGGTGATTCATCAGCTGCCTGACCCTCATAGATAATATCTGTTGCCAATCCATCAGCTTTTACCTGAACAGTAGCGCTACCCAGCTGTTTGACACTCATTTGTAGCGTATTAATCGTATCTTGTCCTGACTGAATAGAAGACTGAGCATAACGATAGTGCATCACTGACTGCTCAAGCTCATCTAAACGACTGGCCAAATACCAAGTACCGAGATTGTCTACCGAATCACCCGGCTGCCATAGGGCAAAAGCTCCAATATCCGTTAATACGCCTTTTATAAAGTCCCAGTCACTCAAGTTAGATTGAGTGCGCATCGGAAGCGAAGCGTTGAAGCGCTCTGATGCCAACAGCGCATCAGAAACCTGCCAATCAAAATCATAATGCGTAAGAATGCTAGTGATAATGCTAAGCGTAGACTGCTGTGTGAATGTGCGGCTATGTATAGATTGGGTCAATTGCCAATCAGGTGTAACAATGTCTAACGTATAAAAGTGCACGCCACCATCAGAATGTTGGCAATCAACCGCTTGAATAAGACCTGTACGGTAGGTTACACCCAAATCGGCTAAAGCACTGGATAAGCAAACAGATGTATTTAATAAAGACAAACATTCGTTCGAACTTAAAAAAGTGTAACTATAAGCCAGTAACTGATTGGGTAATGTCTCATTAATGGCACTTGACCAAGAGAAGGCAGTTAAACTAAGAGCGATATTATCCTCTAAGTCTTTACTTATGGATACTTCATGAATGTTATTAGTCTTGGAGAGCATAGGTGATATTCCGATAACTGCGAAAATATTACGCAGCCGGTCACTTAAAGGTAAGCACTGCTAAATTATTTGCTAAGAAAATTATAGAGTTTATTGAAATATTGTCAAGTATCTGTATAATCGATTCAAATATAATTATGATGAAGATGAACTTTAGTTATAATTTATCAGTTTTATTGCTGGTTTTTTCTTATTTTTGCGTTCTTATTGATGGCATTTCGCTTATGAATAATATTTATGCTACTAAGCTTTCTACTATAAGTTTATTATCTATTGTGTTGAGCACTGGGGTGTTAATAACGGGTTGTAGTGCCGGTGCCAAAAAAACACCACAACCTATTTCATCGCCGCCGCTGATCGCTAAAAAACTTCAGTCGCCATCATTGTCTTATTTACCAGAAGTCATCGCAGTAGATGATGAGAGTCAAATAACGGCTGCCCAATGGATACTAATTGCACAAAGTAATTATCAAGCACAAAAATATGCGCGCTCATTGCGAGCGGCTACAAAAGCTTTAGAGTTTGACGCGCAGTCGCTAGAAGCTCGTCAGCTCGCGATGTTGTCTGCTGTCAAAATCACTGAGACTAATATTGATAGTTATCAAGATGATGTGACGCTAAGTAGTAGTAATAAAAGCGAGTTGAAAACAACTTTGGAAAATTTGACGACGTTACTGAATACGTCAGATGAATAGATTTGGGTATTAGGGTATGTCAATGAATCAAAAGAATTGGGTCTGCGGTGAGTAATCTTATGATAGGTAATGTCAGTAAAGTGACTAAATCGGCTATAGCTGGTTTTATTATTATGTGTTCAGGGATGAGTGTCGCCCATAGTGAGCTTTCAATCCAAGAAAGAGAGCCGGAATCTAGTATTACCAATCGATATGCTGCACTCAAAAATGCAGACGAAACATCTGTGGAGCTACATCAGCTGATTGCAGAATTGAATCAAAGAGTTACTGTCAATCCTGCCGATTCCCTAGCATGGGAGCTGTTGGCTCAGATTTACTATAGCAATGGTTATCATGCTAATGCTGTCTATGCCGCCAGTGAAGCTGTTGAAAAAGGCTATAGCACGCCGACTTTGAAAAAAGTCCTGCTCAACAGTAGTGCTATGGTGGCTCAAAATCAGCTCAAGGGGCATTACTTATCGACTGATGTAGATGAAGACTTCATAAAAGAGTATCAGAATGCCCTTAGCAAGATATACGGCTCAATATACGACTTTAATTATGATGAGTCTTTACCAAAACCTCCCGCGCCCATCGTAAGACCGAAAGCGCGTCAAATGAAAAGCACATCAAATTCACGCCACCGTGCGCCTATACCGAAAAAAGTAAAAACAACTGCCAAGAAAAAGACAGTAGTACAGAAGCCACGAGTTGCGCCAAAAGTGCTACCCGCTAAACAACCGATTAAAAGCTTGCCATCTAATAGCGGCAAATCAAGTACCGCTGATCCATTCAAGATCTTACGTTAAAACAGGTGCGTTTTATCCAGTGTGATAAAACCAGAATAGCAATTGCTTAGGTGACTTATATGGCCAATCAAGACAGTGTACAAAAGAAGCTTGCAAAAGTACGTGCGCCCCGAGTGCATCTTACTTATGACGTTGAAGTGGGCGACTCGATAGAGACGAAAGAAATTCCTTTTGTGGTGGGAGTACTAGGGGAATTCTCTGGTGACTCTGTACTTGAACAACCACGCTTAAAGGATAAAAAGTTTGTCGAAGTGGACTTAGATACTTTTGATGAGGTGATGTCAGGTTTAGCACCGCGTGCGACGTTTCGGGTTAGTAATGACTTGAGTGATAAAGGCGGCGAGTTTGCCGTTGATTTGGCATTCAATCGCATTGATGACTTTCGCCCAGAAGCAGTAGCCGCGCAAATTGAGCCATTGAAGCAGTTGGTACAAGCACGTGATCGACTGGCTGATTTGCGCAATAAAATCTCAGCCAACGAAAAGTTGGAGGATTTATTGGACGAGGTACTTAAAAATACTGAGCAAGTCAGAAAAATGGCCGAACAAAATCTAAGCGATGGGGAATAAGGTATGAGCGCTCAAGCCCAGTATGGTTCAGATATTATAGAAGAAAGCTTTGATTTGCTTGAAGATATCGTAAGTAAGAGCAACATTGCTAAATCCGATGAGGAAAAAAACCGTGCCAAGTCACAAATTGCAGAGCTTGCTAATGAAGTCATGCAAGGTACAGTAACTTTATCGGATAATTTGGCAGCATCGATTGATGCCCGTATTGCCCAAATTGATGCGCTGATATCGAAGCAATTGACCACGGTCATGCACGCGCCTGAATTCCAAAAGCTAGAGTCTAGTTGGCGCGGTCTGCATTATTTATGCAGTCAGACACCTTCTGAATCCATGCTAAAAATACGCATGCTCAATACCACTAAGCGTGAGCTAACCAAAGATTTCCAGTCTTCAATCGATTTTGATCAAAGCACGCTGTTTAAAAAGATATATGAAGAAGAGTTTGGTAGCTTTGGTGGCGAACCGTATGCCGCCATTGTCGGTGATTTTGAGTTTACGCGCCAAAATGCTGACATGTATTTGCTTGAACAACTGTCTCATGTGGCAGCTGCTGCGCATGCGCCGTTTGTATCAGCTGCTTCAGCTGAGATGTTTGGACTTGAGTCATTTACAGATATTGGGCGCCCTCGTGATTTATCAAAGATATTTGAAACGGCGGAATATATACGCTGGCGTGCTTTTAGGCAGTCTGAAGATGCACGCTATGTAGCGCTTACTGTTCCTAGATTCTTAGGCCGTCTACCTTATAACCCTAAAGATGGCACAGTGGTCGAAGGTTTTAATTTTGTTGAAGAAGTTTCTGGTACAGACCACAGTGATTATTTATGGGTCAATGCGGCCTATGCTTTCGCGTCACGTTTGACATCAGCTTTCTCTGATTATCGTTGGTGCGCCGCCATCCGCGGTGTTGAAGGAGGTGGGTTGGTTGAAGGCTTGCCTGTGCATACTTTTAAAACCGATGAAGGTGATTTGGCGCTCAAATGCCCAACGGAGATATCCATTACCGATCGCCGTGAAAAAGAGTTAAGTGATTTAGGATTTATACCGTTAGTGCATTGCAAAAACACCAACTATGCTGCCTTTTTCGGTGCGCAGTCTGTACAAAAAGCCAAGACTTATCAGAATGATGATGCCAATGCCAATGCGGTGCTATCCACTCAATTGCAGTACATCATGGCGGTCTCACGCATTGCTCATTACTTAAAAGCCATGATGCGTGACAAGGTTGGTAGTTTTTTAGCGCCTGGTAATGTTGAGTCGTTTTTAAATGACTGGATTTCACGTTACGTCTTGTTAGATGACGGTGCCTCTCAAGAAGCAAAAGCTCAGTATCCGCTGCGCGAAGCTTCTGTACAAGTTGTAGAAGTACCGGGTAAGCCTGGTGTCTACAAGTCAGTGGTCTTTTTGAGACCACACTTTCAACTTGACGAATTGTCTGTTTCTTTGCGACTGGTTACTCAACTGCCGCAGTCTAGCAACAGCTGATCGTTTATTAAAATCCAACGTTAACATTAAACTTCTCAAACAAGGTGTGTGATATGAAAGATATTTATATTCAGTTCCGTGGCAAATATAAAATTGATGGCGAGTCTCGTGATAGCGAGCATAAAGGTTGGCTTGAAGTAAATACTTGGGATCATTTGATTCGTCAGCCAAAATCAGCGACAGCCAGTAGCGTTGGTGGTCATACTTCTGAGCGTTGTGAACATGCTGATATGACATTTATGAAAGATTTGGACTCGACCAGTCCTAAGCTATGGGAAGCGTGTTCTGCTGGCTATACTTTCGATGAGATTCAAATTGATTTTTATCGTGCCAACGGTGATAAACGAGTTAAATATCTTGAAGTGAAACTGAAGCATGCACTTATTGCAAGTGTTGAGCCTACGGTACGTTCAGAAGGTGTGCCAATCGAAAAAGTCGGTATTAAGTATGCGGCGGTTGAGTGGACGTACACTCAGCAGGATATCGATGGTACTGCTAAAGGCGCAGTGACTAAGAAGTGGTCGCTAGCCAATAACACTGCTACTTATACCGCTTAAGCGAGATAGTGTTAGGTGTTATCCATTTATATATCTTGCCGAAAAGAAAGGTTTATATTTAGGCCTTTCTTTTTTATTTATTCAATTAGGGACGCTGATATCAATGAATTACGCTGCTAAGGCCTCTAATAAAGAAGTGGGTTTTCGCCCAAACTTGTTCGAACAACTGTTCGATGATCAGCCTCGGCATTTAGCGCATGAGCTCGTGGTTCGCAGGCTTAATATTGATGAATTGAAATCGTCCGTCGCCCAAGATTTGGAATCTTTATTAAATACCCGTTGTGTGGTGTCAAGTAAGCTGCAAGCCTATCAACACGTGCGCTCATCGATATTAAACTTTGGCATATTGGACTTCGTTGGATTAAGCAGTGCCAATCCTGTTGATTGTGATTATATCTGTCGTCAAATTGCTCAAACGGTTGAGCAGCAAGATACTCGATTAAAAAACGTTCGAGTCTCATTAGATATTGGCGCGGTCGATGTCAATCAGCTGTGTTTTTCTATTGAAGCTTTACTAAAAGTTTATCCAGCACAAGAGCTGGTCAGTTTTGATGCGTTCTTTGAGCCAAGCTCTCAGCGTTACTTAATAAAATAATCAGTATTTATTTAATGCAATAAATACTCTCACCGCTCAATCTATGTCGTTGGCAGCGATCAATATACTGAGGCATCATGGACAGTTTACTTCCTTACTTTGAGCATGAGCTTAGCCTGTTTAATAAACAGTCAAAAGAATTTGCCAAGAAATATCCCAAGATAGCCAATCGGCTATTGATGGGGCACGATACGGTAGATGATCCACATATTGAGCGCCTTATTCAGTCTTTTTCGTTGATTAGCGCACGCATCAATAAAAAGCTGGACGATTCATACGCTGACTTTACCGAATCCTTATTAGAAGTGGTTTATCCTGATTACCTCAAACCTTTTCCATCGGTCTCTATTGCGCAGTTTAATTTAGGCGTACAGGGCAATGCGATGAGTGAGGCAGTTTTAGTTCCTAAACAAAGCCCATTTGCCACACAAAAAATAAACGGGACGCCGTGTCAGTTCCAGTCAACTCAAGATGTGACTTTACTGCCGCTGCAGATAGATAACGTCAGTTTTGAGACTCACCAAGAAGTGTACGACAATCAGCATGGACTGCTTAATGGTTGTATTAGTATTAAATTTAAAGGTCTTAATCCGAGCTTCGATTATCAAGCGTTATTAAATCATGCGCTAGATTTATATGTAGATGAAGATGCGAGTCAAGGTACAAGCCTTTGGGACTTGTTGTGGTGTGATGTGAGACAAACCCATCTACAAGGCAAGCAAGTCAACAAGGTATCGGGTAGTCCGTTCGAGATAATAGGCTTTGACCCTGAGCAGAAAATTCTTCCAAGCCATCGGGTGAGTAATGTGGCCTCTGCCTTATTAAAGGAATACTTTTATTTTCCTGAAAAGTTCAATTTTTTACGTCTAAATCTTGGAAAAATTTGCCCTGATTTAAAAATCGATGGCAATGGCTTTGAGATACGCTGTTATTTTAAATTTGATAAAAAAAACACCATCCGGCTAAAAAATCTACAGCAACTGAGTGCCAGTAGCATCAAGCTGTTTTGCACACCAGTCGTCAACTTATTCAAGGCAGCCGCCAAACCCATTCAAGTCACTCATCGTTCTATCTATTATGATTTGGTGCCCGATACCCGTGCATTGTTTCAGCATGAAATCTATGAAGTTAATAAAGTTATAGAATCCAAACAGAGTGACAATCGTTTAATACAGCGTGAATACCATCCATTTTATGCGCTCAATCATTATGAGCAGCAAGATGACGGTCGTTATTACCATATCAAACGTGATAAGGATATGGCTGAGTTCAAGCAAGGTTTTGAATATCAGATTATGTTTGTGGAAAAAAACCGTGAAGATTTATCCGGCGCGGTGAGCATGAGTGCTTCTTTATTGTGTACCAATAGAGACTTGCCAGCCCAAGTAGTGTTTGGTCAAAGCCGCGGCGATTTGTTTAGCGAAGGGATGACAGGTTTTAGCAGTTTGTCGTTATTAAAGCAGCCGACCAGAACGGCACGGTTTGAATATACAGGCGAAGAGCGTTGGCGCTTGATATCGCTGATTAGTCTAAACTTTTTATCATTGGCTGCTCAAGATGCGGAGCTGATGAAAGAGTATCTGTCGCTATATGATATTACCCAATCCGCTTCTAATAAACTCTTGGTTGAAGGTATTGTCTCTGTTGCAACCAGCATTAAAGCTCGACGTATTCAGCGTTTGCCGCAACCGGGGTTTGTACGCGGTACGGTGATTGATATTCAAATTAACCAAAAGAATTTTGCTGGGGTCAGTATCCGCCAGTTTGCCCATTTACTGGCGCATGTTTTTGGTTATCACGCCAGTTTAAATAGCTTTGTTGAAGTGTCCATAAGCGACGCTGTTACCAAAGAGGAGATATATAGATGTCACCCACGCAGTGGTCTCAGTCCTCTTATTTAACCGATCTAATAGCTGCGCCGCAAACCTATGAGCTATTGCAAGCGCTGCGTTTGATTGAGCGCGAAGTCAGTATGGGGCATACGCCTATTGAAGTGCGCTACCGTGCCTCGTTGTCACTGGCGTATCCGCAAGCTGAAATTGAGTCGATGGCGCTCATTGCTCAAGAAAATATGGAAGGCAGTGCTAGTTCAGTAAAGGCGGATCAAGTAAAGAGTAGGCAGATAGAGGTCTATCCAGCAGTTATCGGACTCACAGGTCCATTGGCGGCCTTGCCAGCGATGTATACCGATCATCTGGCATCGCGAGTCAATCATGCAAAAGATAAAGCAGCACCGGCATTTTTAGATTTGTTTAATCATCGTTTAACTGACTTATATGTGCAGGCGAGTTGGTTTTATAACTTGCCATTACAGTATGAGATAAATAATAAAAAGGACAGTTATCTACTGAGCTTGCGGGCGCTTGCGCGGCAGCCGAAGAAACTCACAGCAATCGATAGCTTGATTGCCTATGCTGGCATGATTGCACCAGGGCGTCTGACTGCCGATCAATTATCGCATGTGTTGTCGCATTTTTTGGATAGTACCGTTAGTGTCGAGCAGTTCGTGCCTGAATGGTTTGATCTGCCCGCAAGTGAGCAAACAGTACTTGGTGGGCAGCACGCCGCACTGGGGCTCTCTGCATTTTGCGGCGCGCGTGTCGTACAGTTTGATAGCAAAATTAGAATCGTATTTCACCAGTTAGATGCCAAGCGTTATTTAAGGCTGTTACCAGCGGGTGACATGTATCACATCATTATTGATTTTATTCGCAAATGGTGTGGGGTCAGCTTGGCAGTTGAGATGCAATTAGAGTTAGATAAGCAATATATCACCCCTTTGTCATTATCTGAAAATAGTTTTGGTGGTTTGGGTCAGGGCGGGTTTTTGGTGTCGCAGCCTGCGACGAAGCATCATGATGACACTCGTTATGCGTTGCCTATTCAGTAAATATTTTATGACCAATGGATAGGTTGCTTGTCTATTTATCAGCAATCCTAAGTTTTATATAGGTAGGTTTTACCTATTGTGAAGAGCCATAAATTAGTTTTACAAAAATGATATGCAGTCTATTAAAAATGCCAAAGGAAAAGGTTTATGAGCCAGTTAAAAGCTGTAATTACCCGCTTGAGTCCAAGTTGCCGACAGTGTTTGCAGCAGGCAGCTAGGCTTTGTATCAATAACGGGCACCGTGAAGTTGATACGGTTCATCTGCTACACGAACTGATTGCTACCCCGTACAATGATGTGGCTCAAATACTCAAAGCTAATAAGGTTAGCCAGCAATCACTCTTAGCAGACATAACAGATTCGCTCAATACCTTTGGGCAGGCAACAGGTCTAACGCCTGTATTTAGTCAAAGCTTGATGGCGTTGTTAGAAGATGCGTGGGAGCTTGCCAGTAGCCAATATAATAAAAGTGATAATAACAGTCCTCTAGAAATCCGCTCTGGACATATATTGCTCGTGCTATTAGCGTATGAGCGTTATCAGCCATTATTAAAAACCCTTTCTGAGCAGCTACAGTACATCGATCGTTTTACCCTAAAAGATGATTATGAGCGTCAGTGTCTTGGTAGTACCGAAGGCAGTGGCACTATCCAATCAGCCAAGGTGGCGCTAGGTGAGAATACCAATACCAATAGTGATAGGTCTGATAACAGTGACACGCAATCAGAACTAAGCCAGACCACCAAAATACCAACTCCTGCGCTAGATAAATATACTTATGATTTGACCGCAAAAGCCAGTGCCGATCAAATAGATCCAGTGATAGGCCGTGAGTTTGAGATTCATCAGCTGATTGATATTTTGATTCGTCGTCGTCAAAACAATCCTATTTTGACAGGTGAGGCAGGCGTTGGTAAAACAGCTGTGGTAGAGGGATTGGCGCAAAAAATAGTCGCCGGTCAAGTCCCTGATCAGCTCAAAGACGTGACGATACGCAGTCTCGATATGGGGCTATTGCAAGCTGGGGCGAGTGTCAAAGGTGAATTTGAGAACCGTCTAAAGCAAGTCATCGAAGAAGTACAAGCCTCGCTACAGCCGATTATCTTGTTCATCGATGAAGCGCATACCTTGATTGGCGCTGGCGGGCAGGCAGGTCAGAATGATGCGGCTAATTTATTAAAGCCTGCGCTGGCTCGTGGTGAGCTGAGAACCATTGCTGCGACGACATGGTCGGAGTACAAAAAATACTTCGAAAAAGACGCTGCATTGTCACGTCGCTTTCAGGTAGTCAAGGTCGATGAGCCTGATATCGATACGGCAGTGGCGATGATTCGTGGTTTGAGTGCCAAGATGCAGGCGCACTTTGGCATATTGATAGATGATGATGCACTGCAAGCAGCCGTTGAGCTGTCAGCACGTTATATCAGTGATAGACAACTGCCTGATAAAGCGGTCAGCGTACTAGATACGGCAGCGGCACGAGTAAGCTTATCAAAGACAGCCATGCCTAATCAGCTTGATAGACTACAAGCCAAAGGCGTGCAACTAGAGCAGCATATCAACAATCTCAGTCAACAGCTTGAGCGTATCGGCGGCATTGCCGAAAAAGAAAAAATCGGCCAAAAAATTGCTGTGCTTGATGAGCAGCGTCAGGCCAATAAACAAAGCATTGCTGACATGACCAGTCGCTGGCATAAGCAACGTCAGCTTAATGATCAGCTTGATGCACTCAATCAGCAATTGAATGGCAAGGCAGATGATGCCTTTAATACGAATACGCTCAGTGCAAAAGAGCGTTTGGACAAACAAACTGAATATCAAAATATCGAGCAGTCGCTAAAACAAATACAAGAGACGCATCGCCTGATTCATCCTGTATTAGATCGGCAGGTTATCAAACAGATTATCTCAGATTGGACCGGAATTCCACTTAATGATATGGCGGGGAATGAAAAAGACCATATCTTAAATTTGGCTGATACCTTGCAAGCGCGTGTCATTGGGCAAGATCATTCTGTGGCTGCTATCGTGAAGCGGATTCATACTGCAAAAGCTAGGCTAGATGATCCTAGTCGCCCGCAAGGTGTCTTTATGTTAGTAGGGCCAAGTGGTGTTGGTAAAACAGAAACCGCATTGGCGTTATCAGAGGTATTGTATGGCGGTGAGCGCAATCTTATCACTATCAATCTTTCAGAATATCAAGAAGCACATAGCGTTGCCTCCTTAAAAGGCTCGCCGCCAGGTTATGTTGGCTATGGTGAAGGTGGCGTATTGACAGAAGCTATTCGCCGTCGTCCCTATAGCGTGCTCTTACTCGATGAAGTAGAAAAAGCCCATCCAGATGTACTCGATTTGTTTTATCAGGTCTTTGATAAAGGGGTAATGGAAGACAGTGAGGGGCGTTTGATTGATTTCAAAAACACGCTGATCTTATTGACCAGTAATGTTGGTTCCTCCGCGATTATGCAGCAGTGTATCAATACCGATCCAGCCGTCACTGATTTTAGCTTACCAGACAGCGACAGCTTAAAACAGGTCATCAATCCGCATTTGTATAAAGTCTTTAAACCTGCATTTTTGGGTCGTTTAACCGTTATTCCTTACTATCCATTGACTGATGATGCGCTTGCAGAGATTATTGGCTTAAAGCTCGACAAAATCACTGGCCGTATCCGTGATAATTACGATATTCCTTGTGTCATTGATCCTGAGGTAATTGAGCTGATTTTATCACGTTGTCATGAAGTCGATTCTGGTGCACGTAACGCCGATGCGATTATTAGTCATACCTTGCTACCGCAGCTGGCGGGTCAACTGCTTGCCCATGATGACAGTCAAAGTATGCTAAAAAATATCACGGTACTTGTCGATAAGGACGACAATTTTGCCTATCGTCTTGATACTGAAGCTGTTGTAGCGCTCAATCAAATAGCGCAATACAGTGAATATAAGACTGAAGATAAAGTTAATGAGGCGCCAAGCAAACAAGTTTCAGCTAAGAAGTCTGTCACCAAAAACGCTACTACTAAAGAGCCTGCCGTTAAAAGACCGCCAGTGAAAAAAACGGTCAGTAAAAAGGCTGTTAAGGAAGAGGCACTATAATGAATACCGATAACTTTTTAGCAACCAATATTGACACCCTTATCGCGCCAATCGATGGCAGCCATCATGGGGTCGGTGAAGATCTCATCTTTGATCCACGTATCGATGCTATCGTTGCCGCTCGTCAAGAGGATGACCCATTACTGGCGCAAGGAAACTGGGTCACTGAGCTAAAAGTGGCTGACTGGGATTTTGTCAAAAACCAATGTGCCGAGTTGCTCAGCCATACCAGTAAAGATATGAAGCTCGCACTTTGGTATGTGGATGCATTGAGTCATACCGATCATTTAGCGGGTATTAGCCAAGGTTTGAGTCTATTGCAGACACTGAACGATGACTATTGGCTAACTATGTATCCGCCACTAGATGGCGAAGAAGAGAGCATGGATATCAGGGCAGGGTTGCTGTCATGGTTTGTCAAAGCGCTCACTGATGATATCAAGCAACTATCACTTGCTGATACTAAGGTAGAAAGCTATAACTATAACTACTACCTAACTGCTCGTGATCATGATAAGCAGCGTCAGCAAAACCCCGATAGCGAAACCTCCAATCAACTAACATTAAGCGACTACAACCACGCCATAAAGAACAGTAACGAAACTTGGCAAAAAACACTCATGAGCAATCTCAATAAAGTTACTGAGCAGTGGCAGGCACTGACTGATCAGCTCAATGATCTAATGGGTATGGATGCACCTGTATTTGCGCCTGTGACGGATCTGTTAATGGCATTGAAGCAACATTTGCACCCACTGCTACCAGAGTATGCCGATACTACTAATAGTATTAGTCAAGAGGGCATAGCCGATACTGTAGACAGTACAGGTGATCATGAAAGTACGAAGTCGAACGGTAATAAATCATTAGCTAGCACAAAAAATGTCACCTTAACTGATTTTAATCCTAGTAACCGCGATCATCAAAGCAATCGTCGGCAAGCGCTTAAATTGCTGGCTCAAATCCAAGAGTATTTTGCGACCAATGAGCCACACAGTCCAGTGACTTTTTTACTGGGTCGAGCGATTGATTGGGCCGATATGCCGTTGGATCAATGGTTGGCTCATATCATTAAAAACGAAGATCAATTATCCATGATCTCTGACATGGTTGGTATTCAACCGAAACGACAATCGTCTGACGATAGCTATTGATGATGAGCATTAAAGTTGGATTGATGGGGCGGTTTCTCCACTGGCAATCTCTGCGGAATGTGTGATCTTGTGATATTAAACTTTACACCTTTGGACTGATAAAGAAGGGCTTATCATGGTATGGACTCAAACAAAGCGCCATCTGCAAATTAGTAGTGCGCATCCTGATATCGCCAGCAGTCTTATTCAACAGGCAGATATTGTCGAAAGTTTGCTTGGTATGCCGCTGCCAGACAGTGTCTGGCAGAAACCCGCGCTTATGCCAGCGCTTAATGCCTATCCAAGTCCTTACCATCAAGATCAACGAGCGCAGTCTTATCAGCAGCGCCAGCTTGCACTGTATTGCGGCTACCGTATTAGTATCACGTTATTGCATCCACAAGTAGGGCTGGATATAAAGGAGTGGTTAGGGCAAAGTATGTCCATACACTGGCACACTAGTGACCCTATACTGCCAAGCCAAATTCGCCACGGCATTATTACTGAAGCAGTTGCCGTAGGTAGTAACAGTGGTATGGCTGCCTACCGTATTATTTGCGAGCCTATTTTAAGTCAATTACGTTTTAATAGTCATAATCGCCGCCACCATCATCTCAGTTTAAGTGAGCTTATTAGCCAAATCATCAGCCCGTATAGTATGGACATCGAGCTTGACGAGCGCCTCAGTGATGATAGTAACTACCATATTCAGCATAGCGTTCAGTATAATCAAACCGATTTCGCCTATCTAACACAATACCTTGCCCTCTATAGTGTCACTGGCTACTACCGTCATGAGAGCGATAAGCATACTTTGGTTTTATTGCCACACGACGCTGAAGCCTTACGCCCAGACACAAACGATATTCAAAGGATCTTAAGTCAAAACCCTGCTAATCTCGCTGATAGAAAAGATTGCATCACTGCCATTCGTCCACGTATTGCTCAGCATACCCAACAAAGCAACCTATATCGCTATGATAATCGTCTGATGGATACTTATACAGGCAGTAGCAGTAGCGAGCAACCTATTAACTCATCAAGCAGCACTCATCAGCGCTTTTTGCACAGTCATACCTATTTTGATGATGCGGGTCTCGATAGGCTTGCCACCCGCTACCAACAGAACGCGCAGCAGCTTGCCAATCTAGGCAGCCTAACAGGCAATATTCGTCATCTGAATCTGCCATGCGCTCATTACATTGAGGGCAATCCTTATGTGGCTGAGCCTATAAGCCTAGTCTCCATTCACCATCATATAAATAATCATTTGCCCACCGATTGGTTAGGTATGTCACCCTTTGACCCCATTACTTTACAGCCTAATACGAGCCACGATAATGATGATAACAACGTCCATCAAATTACGGCTTGCTATCTGCCATTTCCGCATCATCATCATATTCCTTATGGTGAACAGCTTGCTAAACTTGGACAACCGCATCCGAGTCTAACAGGTCTTATGAGCGCCAGCGTCATTGATACCGCAAGTGGTAGCGCCGTAGACACCGATCGCAACCACCGCGCCCATATTAGTTATCAATGGGAGGGCAACAGCAGTGAACAAAGTGCCCAATGGGTACCCATAGCCAGTCACCTCGTCGCCGACCACATGGGGCAAATGTATCCCTTGCGTCACGGTCAACACGTCCTCATCGACTTCATCGGTGGCGACATCACCCATCCCATTATCATTGGTAGCACTCATAATGGACAAGGTAATAGTGACGCTCAGCACAATAGCATCGTCAGTGACTCAGGTAGCATTGACGCCACCAGTCCAGCTTGGTTCATCAATCAAAGCCATGCCTATCCCATAGACGGCATCAAAACTCAAAGTATTGACTCTAGTCGCACAGGAGAAGCCAACAAAGACAGCTTGAATAACGGCTATAACCAGCTGTTGTTTGATGCCCATCCTGAGAGTCCACAGATCAACCTCTATAGCACCAGCTACCAGTCCAGCCTCACTATCGGTCATCTGTATCAGCATAGCGACCATACTCGCGGTCAAGCTCGCGGACAAGGCATTAGCATTGAAACGCAAGCTGCCGGTAATGTGCAAGGGAGTACAGGCATACACATCAGCAGCCATCAAGCTGACAGTCAATCAAAGCAGCATATGAGTCACAGCAGTCATAGCAAACTACAAACCGCTGATCAGCATCAAATAGCCTATCGAAGTCTAGCCGAGACACATCAACCCGTCGGATTAGACAGCTCGAACAATAAGAAAGATGATAATAAAGAACAGCAAACGCTATTCGCTACTTTTAGCAAAGATACCAACGACAGGGCGCTCAGCGAAGCTGGTCAATGGCAACAACCAAACTTGCTTATCGACTCTCAACGTCATCTTGCCATACTAAGCGGGCAACATAGCCAGCATACCAGTACTAAGAATACTCACGCGCATGCGACAGATAACACTCATCATCATAGCCAAGCCCAGATGAATCAACTGGTCGCAGGCGATATTCATTACTACTCAAACAAAGCGCAAACCCATACCGCGGCTCATGGTGATGTCACCATTCAAGCGCACCAGAATGAGATGCGCCTCGATAGTGAGCAAGTGCTTCGTATCCATAGTCGAGACAGTATCAAGATTATCGCGCCTGATACGCTGACTCTAAAAGCGGCGGGTAGTGGGATTGAGATATCAGGAGGTAATGTAACCTTTATCACACCAAGTCAAGTGGGCTACAAGGCCAGTAAGGTGGATTGGGGTAGTGGGGGTGGAGAGGCTTTAAGAAGAGTTCATCTAATGCAGGCAAAGATATCAGATAGTCTTTTATACACTACACAGTTCAAATTATTAGACTCAGATAGAAAGCCTCAACCAAACATAAAGTATGTAGCGTTTTTAGAAGACGGAGAAGTTATATCAGGTACTACTAATGCTAGTGGAGAAACTCAGCAATTTCAAACCGAAAATCCAGAAGAAATAGCTGTTCATTTTGCTACTGAACTATTGAGTGGTGTTGAAGTTACAAGATCGGGAGATTAAAAGTGAGTGAACAAACTGTAAGCGGTACTTTTAAACTTGAATACAAGAACTCAAATGGTAGACATGACTTTGTCGACGCTCATTATAGAATAGTAGATAAAAGAGGAAGAGTATTAAGAACCGGTAAAACTAATAAACATGGAAAGACTGAATCAGCCACTATAAAAAAAGGCGAGCCAATCTATATAGAGTTGAAAGACTTATCTAAGAATACGTGGGAGTCTGCAAGCCCTCGAAAAAAATTGGTTTACACACCAACTAAATCAGGACAAAGCGCTACTGTTCTGGTTTCTAACTGTTATTTCCAAGCTAAGCTAACGGCTAACAAATGGGTCAATTTTAAAAAACCATGGCGTTATGAGGTGGTATTTCAAGGTGACAATAATAAGAAAATCACATTGAAAGGCACATTAGATGAAGAAGGTAAGACTAAGATTTATGATTCACAAAAAATGCCAATGGCTAAAAACCATGAGAATACAGCAATAGCAAGATTCGAAGAACTGGTTGTAAGTAGTCAACCTAATGTTGAAGTAATATTTATTGAACCTATTACGGGCGAAAGGTTTTACGACTCTGATCGCGTTATTCCTATAGGTTCTGACAAAAAATATCGTGAATTTCAGATTCAACTAACTCCAAGCACTACGAAGGTTTATAGCGAAAAAAGTACAGTTCAACTGCAAGAACAAAAGCAGCGAAGAACAATCATACTTGATATTGACATGACAGCGGGAGCAACCTATACAATAACTCGAGAAGATAACAAAAAATTCTTTGACAATAAGTTAGCGGAGACTAAAAAATCAGTTTTTAAAGACGGTACACCGCATACTGTCTATATCCCAAAAAAATACAATGGGAAAGTACTACTTAAAAAAGGTAGTAAGACTATTGCAACTTTTCCATTAGAAGCTTTAGATCCTAATGATACAAACGCACCAGTTGTGTTCTGTTTAAGTAATAAAGTTAATTCTCAGCAATCCAATGGTGCTAAAAATATTCATTCAGGTCAGTCATCCATAATCGCTATACAAACAGATAACTCTATTCCTGAAGGAGAATATGATAAAAATAAAATATTTGGTGCAGACAAGGAGATAATTAAAAAATTAGTTAATAGTTTCTTAAACTCTTTAGCATTTGATGGTGGCCTGCTACCAGTAGTATCTGCTGCTAAAGATGCTGCTGAAAAGAATAACAGAAGGTTACTTTATGATACTGTATTTGCCCCTCTTTTTAAAAAAGGTGAAAGAGTAGTTTTTTATGTCAAAAAATCCAAAACAGGTAAGACTCTAATAATATTTAAAGGTTATTCTGGGCTACGTAAATATCTCGACTTTTCAAAAATTGGTACAAATCATCTGAAAGTAGGAATGATATCTGCAGCTGCTGATATAGCTGCCGCAAAACAGTTTTCTGGTGGAAAAGCTGCTTTGGAAACTGGAGTAAAAGCTACTGTCAAAGGGACAGGTTTAGGTTTTATCTTAGTTGCCGCATTTGATATAGCTGAATGGTGGTCATCTGATGATCCGTTTAATAATTGGTCTGATTTGTTTGTTAGTTTAGGCATAGACTTAGTTAAGACAGCAATAGCAACAGCTACAACTGTAGCAGTTAGCGCATCTATTATAATTGCAGCAGGCGCACTTGGATTAGCTGCAGCACCTGTTGCTTTAGTAGTAATAGGAGGAATAGGAGCAGGAATAGCAGTATCTTTTGCATTAGAATATGCAGATAGGAATTGGCTGCACACTACTGAAAAGGCAACTAACTACGTAAACAAGCTAGGATATTAACAATATGGTAAAGGTAGGATTTTCTAAAGAACTAGATGATATGTTATCAAAGCCAGAAATTGATGGAATTGGAATATTTATTATATTTATTACTAGTTTCTTTTTCATATTTCCAGCTTTTCTGAATCAGTATTACTGGTTGTTTTTTCTGTTAAGTATTGGAATAGCATTTGTTTTGTATTTCACACCAAATGATATGAAGTTAAAAAACATTAATTTTTTATTCTATTTTAAGTTCATAGGTATATTTATAGGTTCTGTAAATCTGCTTTTATGTTCTATTTTAATGTACGTTAACGATAAAAACTATATACCTAGTATTGCAGTTTTGTTTTTAGTAGTTTTTGTCGCTTTGACAGCAATAGAAGTAATAATTTCAAAAAACGATAGTAATTCTATTAAATTTAATAATGCTATAAGAAGTAATATATTCAACGTAGAAAAGAATCCTACATTTTTCTTAGATACTTGGTCTAATCATATTAAAAAAAAGGACATTAAACTTATTTCAACTTTATACGATAAAATAATGTGGGTTTTTTTATTGCCTATCGTACCTTTAGTATTATTTGGTAAAAGTGCGGTTGGTGTGTCTGTATTGTTAAGCAAATACACAGTAGGGTTTCTAGAATATAATTTTATCATATCCATCTTTGGTTTTATAGTATTTGGATTGGCATTGATTTTTAATAAATTAGCAATCATGGGTTTTATGACGTTTTTACAAGCGTGTCGTATAAATGAAGAATACAATTAGTTAAAAAATTAACGCTTAGATATTCAATTTCATGGCATTTTTAGACAAACGAAGCGTTAGCAGAAGGGCTCTATGAGTTTGATAGAGAAAGTAAAGGCTCAACCAATGATCTCAAAAAGATTGCTAATACCATCTTTGGTTCAATAGTGTTTGATGGTGTTACATTGCCTACAGTCGGGGAAGCTCAAAATGCGTTGAGAGCTAATAACCGAAGCTTTATCTACGATGCTTTTAGAAAGCTAAAAGTCGGTAAAGATAAGCAAGAGGTATTAAAATTTTGCATTAAAAAGTCTAAAACTGGTGCCAACATGATCATATTTAAAGAATACTCCGGATTAAGAAGCTTCTTAACAGGGACTCGATACGGAATTGATAATATGAAGGTTGGTATGATTGCCTCAGCATCTAGTGTTTATGCAGCGGCAACATCAGTAGGACTAGGTGCAGCCGCTAAAACGACGGCAGTTACAGCGGGTAAAAGTTTAGGCGGTCTTGGCTTTGGTATAGTCGCCGCTTTTGAAATAGCAGAGTGGCTTGCCTCAGACGATCCATTTAACAACTGGTCAGACTTATGGATGGGGCTTGGTAGTAGTGCCATTAAAGCAGTTATCGCAACTGCAGTAGGTTTGGCTACAGCAGCCTTAGTGGTTGCTGGTGGAGCTGCAATTGTTGTGATAGGTGTTGGCGTAGTAGTCGCAGTAGTTGCTTCATTTACTCTTGAATGGGTAGATAGAAAATTTACAATAACGGATAGAGCTAAGGGTTATATAAATGAACTTGGCTACTAAACTTGGAGTAGTTTTTTGAAAAATATACCTTGTCAACTGCCTGATCCAGTAGAGTTTCCAGAAAAACCCTATATGCATTTCAGAGGTAAAGCAGCTATTCCATTGGTGATAATTATGGCATCGTGGTTCTTAGCATTTGCTCACTACTTAGCAGGTATTGATCAGCTCTGGACTTTAGCTATCTTAGGCTTTTGTCTTATATATGGGATTATTCCAACTAAGTGGTATATGCAGAATGTCTATCGTTTTTTTATAGGTTCTTTTATCGGAACTTTGTATATTTCACTACTATTTTATTATATTGGTTGGCTTTTCTTTTTCGAATCAGGTATTTATTCATCAAAAATATTGTTAATGATAGTTGCAATCATTGTTTACTTTATTATATTTTCTATCGAATTATATCAATCACTTAGCAAAGTTAGTGAATGTAAAAAAATGATAAATCTATCTATTTTAAAGACTCATAATGAAGGAGTTTTTTTTCAATTGGAAGCTGGATTAATAGATTGAATAAATATTATCCAAATGCAAGTAATAGCTTTACTACGAATTTCTTTTTAATATTAATTATTCCAGTTGTTTTAGTTGGGTTTATTGGTGGAAGTCCTTTGGTGTCTGCTAAAATTCTAATAAATAACGATGAAGATATATTGGTCAGTCTTATTATTTTTCTTGGACTAATCGCTTTAAGTATCGCTTTAATGCCATTTGCAGTTAAAGAGCTAATTAAAATAGTTGCATTAATACAAGTAGAAGATTGATTTTGAAAAACATACTGTGTCAACTGCCTGATCCATTAAAGTTTCCAGAAAAGCTATACATGCACTTTGCAGGTAAATTTGGCATTCCTATAATTGTACTAATGGCATCTTGGTTTTTGGCATTTGCTCATTAATTATTAGGCATCAGCCAATTCTGGATACTTGGCATACTAGGGTTTTTTTATATATGCAATTATTCCTACTAGATGGTATGTGAAAAACATTTATCGCTTTTCTATTGGTTCATTTATTGGCGTTCTATCTACTTTATTAGTATTTTATTATATTGGCTGGATTTTTTTATGAGCATAGATATTAAATTACCAGTAACAACACTAGTGCTAGGTATAATAATTATATATATTTCTATATTCAGTATAGACTTATATCAATTCCAAAATAAAAATAGTGTGTACCAGCGACTAATAGAAAAATCTATTGGAGATATTAATGAAGAAAAAATTTTTTTCGTTTGATATTTGGATTACGAGTCTAAAAAAATCATCTGTGAATTTGGGTAGTGGTATATCTATGTATATACTTTTAATTTTGTCAGTTCCTGTACTTGTAATAGGTTTTTTTGGTGGTAATCCTTTAGTATCTGCCAGAATTATCTTGGATAGCAATCAAGATTTTTTAGCTTATATTGTCATGAGTCTTGTTTGTCTTGCTTTAGGCGTTTTTTTAATAACGTTTGCAGTTAGAGAGCCGCTTAAAATAATTGCAGTAATACGTTTAAATAAATGAACGTAAAAATATAACTTGTTAACCGCTTAACTCGAAAGAATTCCTAAAAAGCTCTATTTACACTGCTGACCACATGGGACAAACTCATCCTCTGCGTCATGGTCAACACGTCCTCATTTACTTTATCGGTGGCGCTAACATCCATCCCATCATCATCTTCAGCACCTTAAATGAGTCAGGACAATGGCAACAGCCCAATGTGCCGATCGACTCCCAGCGCCATCTAGCCCTGCTGACCGGACAACACAGCCAGCAGACCAGCACCCAAAGCGTGCATAGTCATGCGACAGATAACACCCACCATCACAGTCAAACTCAGATGAACCAATTAGTCGCAGGCGACATTCACTACTATTCCAATAAAGCACAAACCCATACTGTAGTGGCATAATAAACTTGGACAGCGCATAAGAGGTTTATACTAACCCAAAGAAGGAAAATAGTATGACCACCAAACGCAATCAATATACCCGAGAATTCAAATTAGAAGCCATCAGCTTAGTCGTTGATCATAAGCGTAAAATACCTGACGTGGCCGATTCTTTAGGAATAGGTAAATCCACTCTGCAGAAATGGCTGAGTCAGTATCGTCAAGAAATGACTGGCCAAGCACCTAAAGTCGGCAATGCCATAACGGATGAGCAGCGCGAGCTTCAAGAGCTGCGTAAAGAGAATAAGCGTTTAAGGATGGAGCGTGACATCTTAAAAAAGGCTTCCGCTCTGCTAGCCTTGGACAGCCTGAACGGCTATCGCTAATCAGTCAGCTTGCAGAGCAAGACAAACAGGTCAATAAAAGCCTTCTGTGCAAGCTGTTTGGCGTGATGAAGAGCAGCTACTATTATAGACTAAAGCCCAAGCCAATTAGCCTTGACACTGTCAAAACCAAAGCCTTAATACGCCAAATATTTAACGACTCGAAGCAATCAGCAGGCGCTCGCAGCATTGCCGCCATACTAATGAATGAGCATAACATTAAGCTGTCACGTTATGTGGTAGGTAAGCTTATGGCGCAGATGAGGCTTAAAAGCTGTCAATTGAAGACGCACAAATACAAGCACGCTGACGAGGCACATAAAACACATAAAAATATTTTAAATAGAGACTTTAGCCCATCAGCGCCCAATCAAGTCTGGACGGGTGATGTCACTTATATTCGCATTAAAGGTGGCTGGTGCTATTTAGCTGTCGTTTTAGATTTATACGCTCGGCGTGTGGTGGGCTTTGCCGTATCAGACTCACCTGACAGTATGATGACAACCAAAGCGCTACAGATGGCGTATCAGACGCGCTTACAGCCAATTGGAGTGCTGTTTCACTCTGATCAGGGAAACCATTACATCAGTAAGACATTCGCTGAATCCGTGGTCAGTTGTGATGGTATGACGCAAAGTATGAGCCGTCGCGGAAACTGTTGGGATAATGCCCCAACCGAACGATTCTTTAGAAGCTTTAAAACAGAATGGATGCCCAAAGGTGGTTATGAGAATATCGATGAGGCTAAAAGCGCCATTGCTGATTATATCTGGGGCTATTATCAGATCGTAAGACCGCATCGTTTTAATAATTATTTGTCACCGCTAGAAAAAGAGAAACGCTACTTTAACCAAAACCTCTTATCACGTGTCCTAAATTAGTTGACCACTACAAGTATTATCAAGAGCATACAGGAAACAAAGTACGCCGCATCAATGCCATCTTGCAGCATCCTGATCCTGACAACCACTTTATGTTAGCCAATTTAGACTACTCGGTGGTTGGCAGTGATGAAGTACAGATATTAGAGTGTAAAACGGCAGGGGAACATGGGGCGAAATTATGGAAACATGGCGTACCGTTATATGTCACTTGCCAAGTACAACACCAACTGGCGGTCACAGGTAAACAGGCAGCTCATATTTGCGTGCTGCTTTGTGGACATGAGGCTAAGATATATAAGGTTGAGCGTGATGAGCGTTTGATTGCATCCATCATGGAGCATGAGCGGCTATTCTGGCAATACGTAGAAACCGACACGCCACCAACCCCTGATCACTCTGAATCTGCAGCTCGAGCATTAAAACAGCTGTATCCAACGCCTAAACCTTCAAGCAAGGTTGATCTGCGTGATGACGATGCTGCTAATAAATTATTTGAGCAACTGCTAAGTTATCGTGATTACATGCAAGAGCTAGAGCAGCGCCATGATCAGGTGAAGCACCAGCTGCAAAGCTTAATTCAAGATAATGAAGTGGCCGTGTTCGAGAAAGGGGCTATTTCATGGAAGCGCTCGAAAGACAGTGTCGGTCTTGATAGCAAAGCGGTCATTAAAGCCCATCCTGAACTGTTAGCTCAATTCAGTAAAACCCGTCAAGGCAGTCGCCGCTTTGTCGTCCTAACCGACTAAGCGCGCATCCAATCGATCAACACCTTAAAAAAATACCGAAAGTAAGCGCATAAACGCCCACCTATCACAGGTGGGCTTTTTTATGGCTAAACACATTCTATTAAACTCATAAGGAATATCACCATGATTAAAGGTCTCACGATAACCCCGCCCGTACTTGGTCGTATCAGCATTGGACGTGTCATTGTAAAAGACGGCAAGCGTCTCCCCGCCAAAGACGATCAGTTCACCATTACCAGTCAAATACAAAACAAGGAGGGCTGGATCAACCACCCACTCGATGAAAAGCTACGTGCAAAGAGTGATGGCAAGCTTCGGCAAATACCCGTGCGCATGCTGTTTAATGATCCGACGCTTAATCTACGAGCTGAATACACGCTGTTCGATAGGCAAACTGGACGCCCACTATGCGTGGGTGACGGCGAACAGTGTCAGCGCCGCATTAGTCAAGGCGTTGAGCAACTGCCATGTCCATCACCTGATCGCTGTCCATTAGCGCAAGGCGGTGCTTGTAAACCTTACGGTAGGCTATACGTCAATCTGTCTGAGGACGATGAGCTGGGCACGTTTATCTTTCGTACGACTGGCTTTAATAGTATTCGCACACTGGCAGCAAGACTCAGCTACTTTGCTGCAGTATCCGGCAATAAGCTGTCCTGCTTGCCACTACAATTAACCCTAAGAGGTAAAAGTACGACGCAAAGCTATCGCACGCCCATTTACTTTGTGGATTTAACCTTGGGTGATGGGGTGACGCTGAAAGATGCGGTTTCTAACGCGCAAGCTATTGATACGGAGCTTAGCGAACACGGCTTTGATCAAGCAGCATTAGAGGCAGCAGCAAAGCTTGGCTACGTCAACTCAGCCTTTGAGATTGATAATGATGAGGCGTTTGCAGTGGTGGAAGAGTTTTATCCAGTCGAGACAGGCGATTCTGGTCAACATCAAAATGCGCATGGGCACTTGAACCATGGCTTAGCCGATCATGACGTAACCAGCATTGAGCAGGGATTACGGCAAAGCGTGACGGCGGTTAGTTAGTAAAGCTAACAAACGCACACGGCATAAAAAGGAGCTGTTACATGCAGCTCCTTTTTTTTATTAGCTGCGTCAAAAGCTAATCGTCGGATGGCATGGGATGCAGTAAAAAATTATAGGACTCGGTAAGTATATGAGGGCAAACGCTCTCATTCACTTATAAGGAGCACATCATGGAAAATTTGAATACAACACAGCCAGTAGTCGAGCAATGCAACCATATACCGCAGCTACTGAGTATCAAAGATGTTGGTCATTATACCGGTCTTAGTCGTTCTACGATCTACGAGATGGTCAATGAAAAATCTGATCGTTACGACCCAACATTCCCTAAGAAGGTACAACTGACACAGGTGAGGGTAGTGTGGGTGGCAAGCGAGATTGCAGAATGGATTAATACTAAGATTGACGCAAGACCAGCTTAGTCAGTGGATCAGCCGCTTTACTTCAAAATGAAGCGGCTATTTTTTTGATAAACTTGGCACTTGGGTAAAGTCTGGGAGATTTACCTATGCCTATTAACGTACTTTTACATTCGATAGTCAGGTCTAATGGCCATGTAAAGTGGTCAGATTATTCGCCAACCGCTTTGTAGTCAGCAGTGAAATGCCATTTATAAAGAATTTGATATAAAAGTTCAACATTTACAAATATGGCGATCATTTTATTGAACAAAAATAGGGTATTATAACCATCTTTAGAAAATATTTGGTCTTAATTTGAGTATTAAAAAGAGTTTGGTTATGAAGAAAGCTGTTTTAGGCTTGATGTTATCTGTCTTTGCCCTATTATCTCATGCAGTGGTCACAGTCACTGACAATCGATTTTATAGCGATGTTGAAGTAGATCATCCGTTTTTTGTTAAAGGTACTGGTAGTTCGCAATGCAAAGGCTTACCTCGTGTTTGTACGCAAATGGTCAGCTGTGAGCAAGCCAAACTAGCACTTAAATGCGGAAACATTAAGCTAGATCGTGATAAGGACGGTGTGCCATGCGAATCAATATGTCCAGGTGGTTAATTGCGATAGCGTCTATAGTGATCATAGGATGCAGTTCAGATAATAAAGACGAGATGTATAGTTCAGGCTATATCGTAGTGAATGAGCAGACATGGAGTAAAAATTACACGACACTTTATCCGTTTACGGTGTCTGAGGGTAAGATTGGGTGTGCCTCAAATCCTGCTTTTGGTCGTGAGGTGTATTTTCATCCTAAGGGTTACACCGCTTAATAAATCAGCGGTAGATGGCTTAAAGCTAGGTAGTTTGACTCCAAATGTGCCTTATAGTGTCAAAGAGGGGACAAATCTTAATGAGGCCGTACAGATTAGGTTGAAGGTCTGCTATGAAAAAGAGGGTAAGCTTGCGAATTATTAAGTTCGGTACCCCATGTAAGACTCGAAAAAAATAACATAAGCTATTGATTCTATTGTTATGAATTAGTTGGATATACACCATAGTGTATTATTCCCACCAGCATCAATTGTTGCTGCGCTGATTGCTGCTTTTGGATAAACGTTAAGTATATCCCACTTAATCGTTTTCGATACACTGATAAGGCATCGAACTATCGTCTGTACGTCTAGTGTTTACTCGCTTATTGATTTAATATCGTTCGTATGTCGCTACTGGTCAAAACATGTAGTAACTTGTCCCAAAACTAATCATGTGCGCGTACTGTTCCATTAACTGCCTCCATAACTTTCCAATAAGTCTATTTTATAGCAACCTCCCACTCAACCCGTATCCTAGTGAGATCTTATAATGTTAAAAATCTTATCCATAACAAGTAGTCTAGTTGCAGTTGTTATATTAACAGGGTGTACCTCTTTTTTAATAAAAGATGAATTTATAAATAGCTGTGAAAAACGTTCTAGCTCAGATTATTGCAAATGTGCATTTGAGGAGATTGAAAACACTTATAGTGATGAGGAGGTGGAAGCACTGGTTATGGAACATAAAATGCCAAGAGGGTATATGAACGTTATACTGCCATGTCATGAAAAGTACGTATTAAACCAATATTAAATATAGATATTTTTTTGCCTTTCATAGTTTTTGATACATGGCTTTACCTGTCCGAAAAGTTAATAAAAAAATAGCAATTGGCGCGATAACTTTTTTTGTCTGAAAATCATGTACCATAACGCCCGTTATGGGAACAGTCGGGAGTTTATGGGCTTTTTTTGAGCTGGAAAATGACTCGTATTCTCGCTTATTCGTGAGCAATTAGACAAATATTTTCATTAAAAAAAGCGATAGCTACTAATGAGTGACTATCGTTTTTATTATTTATATATACCTACGGAATAATTAGACCTTTTGCAAAAGTCATAAACCAAGCTCGAAATTAACAACACCAGCGAATAGCTTCATTCTAAGATCATAGCGCTAAGGTGTGTTGTTTTTTCTTACCGCTGTAGTAGTCTCTTTGGTTTTTTTTTGGACGCTCAATAGGGGTTTCGGTCGCATCAACAATGACGACGCTCCAATTGATGTCATCATCGACGCGACTAGGCAGCTTTTTAGGCAATTCAAACTTGCCAGAGTCAATCAGTGTGTCTTCTACTTTACGAATGATACGGCTAGCAGAAGACTCATGAATACCAAAGTCCATACTGATATGATAAAGCGTGCGGTATTCACGCCAATAAGTCAGGGCTAGTAGTATCTGCTCCTTAAGACTGAGCACACTTGGTCTGCCTGATTTGGTCTTAGATGCTTCATGCTCTTGCATGGCCTCAAGCATGTCATAAAAGGTGGCTTTATGAATGCCAGTATAGCGTTTAAAACCAGCGTCACTTTGTTTGAGTAGCTTATCTATGTTTGGCATGGTTCCTAAAAAGTTATGAGCGTCTTCTTATTTTAATTCCCTTTGCTACTTTTGCAAGAGGTCTATTAATTGAAATTGATAGCAATTTAAAGCCAGCATCACAGATAAAGAACACTGATAAATATTTACATTTGTTAGCTTATTAGTTACATTAACTTGATCAATAGAATAGATAGAAATATTCTATTGTAGGTTGTGAGCCTAACCAAATTGTGGAGCTTAAAGTCGTAACAGAAAAGGGCTACGTTAGTAGTGATTTAGAAGTTATCTATTAACTAATAGCCGAAGCCCAAAGTATTCAAGAGCAGCTCGATTGAGCAATTATTTTTTCGAAATATTTTTATATACCGGAGGTCTTAATTGAATATAAATAAGTTATTTTTAGGGTTGTTAACCACAGTTCTAATATCAGGGTGCAGCTCGAGTGCTTTAGTTGAGGAGTTTGAGGAAGATTATAAGTGTTATAGATCAGCGAAAATATTAGAAGGAGGTGAGGAAATGACCTCTGGTAAAATCGATGTTAATTCTATATTTTCGCCTTCATACACAGTTTTTTCCAAAATGAACAGCAAATATGGATCGGATGCAACTCCAACAGAAAAAGAAGAAATGAAAAGTATTGTTTATAATCTCGACGAGTTTTATCATGATTTAGAATATAATCCTAATATAGGTTATAAAGGCATATTTCATCCTATTAAAGTATATAATTCTGAGTCATGTTTAGCTATGCATGAGCATGAAAAAATAGATCTCCCTATAGAACTTTCTTTTCTTTATTATATTTATTACATATTCCTATAAGCATACCCAAAACAGGGTGATGCGAGCAGATGACCCCTGCCGTCAAATCCGAACAGTTAAACTTGGGAGACTTTAGTTACGCAGCCTGACGACAATAGTCGAACCACACCTGTCTTGGCGTTTTATAGCCCCAGCCCTTTTGAATTCTTGTTTGGTTGTAGTACAACTCGATATATCTAATGATATCGGTAATAGCGGCGAATCTGGTCTTATAGTCCTGATGATATATCAACTTATTCTTTAATACACTAAAACTGGCTGAGCAAATGGCTAGTAGCATGAAAAGCTTCGATGACATCAAAGACTTTCAAAAGCAGATCATGCAATCCTTTATCGATACTGCCTTAGAAGCTGAGATGGAAGACCATCTCGGCTATCCTAAGCATGAGAAAGCAGACAAGCCAAACAAGCGCAACGGTCACACTAAAAAGACAGTCCGCAGTGACACGGGCGATCTTGAGATATCCACCCCAAGAGACCGTCATGGTGACTTTGAACCTACACTCGTGCGCAAGCATCAAACCCGTATTAGTGGCCTTGATGACAAGATCGTATTCCTTTATGCCACTACACACATACCTCTAATATAGGTTCAGGCTGCCCACGGCACGCTTGTCTAGCCAAGCTAAGCAAGTGCTTCGCTTGGGTATAATCTGCTATGACTTTTCCGTCGTTATCAATATATATCAGATAATAAGGGTATAGCTGGTTAGTTTTCTCACCATCAGTTTTATTATTTGTACGTCCGTTAGCTTGAGCTAGCTGACGTGCTTTTAGAGCAAAAATAACGCCAGCAGGCAGTCCTAATCTGTCATTAGCAGGAACGACGGCATGTAGTCCATTAGGTAGTCGCTTTAAGTTAGGATTGGCTTCTATATAGCTCAGTAAATCCATACGAAAGTCATTAAGGCCTAAGTCTGTAATAGACACGCCAGTATTGGCGTCTTCTAAATCTAGTACTTCAGTCTGTATACGTTTTAGTTGTTCATGTCGGTAAGCGATATCATTGGCTTTAGCACTGAGTACGTTATCATCACCTGTACTGGCCATATCGACAATAATCATGCGATTTTCAACGCGCTCACGCAAGTTAATGTACTCATCTAGGCTGATATCTGGCCAGTAGTTCACCAGTTGAATTTGATCGTTGGTAGAGCCGATACGATCTATTCGACCAAAGCGTTGAATGATACGTACAGGGTTCCAGTGAATATCATAGTTGATAAGATAATCGCAGTCTTGTAAGTTCTGCCCTTCAGAAATACAGTCGGTGGCTATTAAGATATCTATCTCTCTAGTTTCGTCAGGAAAGATGTCATCTTTCTGTTTAGACTTAGGCGAAAAAAGTGTCAATAAACCCTGCATATCGTAGCCCTTACGGCTCCCGACCATACTCTTAATGGTAGTGTGATTTTCACTACCAGTGATCTTAGCGGTATGTAAGCTAAAGTCGTGCAACAATTCTGGAGCTATATGCTCGTATAAATAGTTAGCAGTATCGGCAAAAGCAGTGAATATAAGTACTTTTTGGTTGCCAGAGTTTATAGGATTATTAATTTTATTGATAAGGTGTTTTTTGAGGTGTTGAAGCTTATGATCACGCTCTGGCGTGACTGTACTAATAGTGGCGATTAGTCGTCTGACAACAGCGTAGTCTGCCTCCAAGTCTGTGTGCCACTTTAATATATCCATGTCATCAAGATGAACTTTAAGCTTACCACCCACCCAATCATTAGGATTAACTGGCTCATCAAGCCCTTCATCATAGGCGTCATCATCGTATCCTGTACCAATATCGATAGATAATAGATCATTACTTTTTCGAGCCTGATACTCAGCGATGCTAGATAAAGCTTGCTCCAAGCGATTTTTTAAGTTGTGCAATGTTAAACGAAACGCATGAACAGAGCTCTCTAAACGTTTGAGTAAGTTGACCGTCATCAATGCTTGTAAGCTTTTTTCTCGATCTTGTTGTTTGAATTGTCTTTTACCTTCGATCTCAGTGTCATATAGGTCTTCGTATTTCTCTAAAGCGCTAGGAAATATATACGTGAGCGGTGCATACACAACCATTCTAATTGAGGCTAGTTCTTTGTAAATCTGATTGAAGGCAATACTATTGTCTTCAGTAATGGCACAGCGATATGAAAGTGGCGTTAAGCGTGTCGGGAATTGTCCAACTTCTTTGGTGTCGTAGAAGCGCTGAATATGCTTACGTGAACGTGCAATAGTGACGCTATCTAATAGTTTAAAAAAATCAAAATCCAGCATATCCAATATGGCTTTAGTGGTGCGATTCTCCACTGGCAGTTTTGACCAGTTGTTGAAACTTGCCTGAGCATTTCGGAATATAGTGTCAATATCTCGCTTAGTATCGAGCTTATCATCTAGATTCTTACTATCTCCTTCGTATGCTAATGCTAACTGATTTTTCAAATCATTGAAGCGGTTGTTTACTGGCGTAGCTGAAAGCATCAGTACTTTAGTTTTTACACCTTGTTGTATGACTTGCTCCATCAAGCGATCATAGCGAGTCTTCTTATCTTTGAAGTTCTCGCGGTTACGAAAGTTGTGCGATTCATCAATAACTACTAAATCATAGTTGCCCCAATTGATTTTCGCTAAGTCTATCCCTAGGGTTTCACCGCTATTTCTAGATAGGTCGGTATGAAAAAGCACGTCGTAATTGAAACGATCTTTAGCAAAAATATTGGTGGTCAAATTGGCGTTATAGTTAGTCCAGTTGGCACCAAGCTTTTTGGGGCAAAGGACCAAAACGCTTTTGTTGCGTAGCTCATAATACTTAACGACTGCAAGAGCAGTAAACGTTTTACCTAAACCTACGCTATCCGCTAAGATACAACCATTATAGGTTTCAAGTTTATTAATAATGCCGACTGCTGCATCTGTTTGGAAGTTGTAAAGCTTTTGCCATATAAGAGTGTCATGATAGCCTGTTAGGTCGTTAGGCATAACGTCTTCATTTAGATCTTCAAGAAACTCTTTAAAAACATTATAGAGTATTAGAAAGTATATACGCTCAGGATCATTCTCTTGATATACCGACTCAATATGGCGAACAATATCGTCAGTAATATCAGTCACCTTTTGCTGATCCTGCCATATTTGATTAAATAAATTCAGGTAGGGTAGCGCATAGTCTGAATCAAACCGATTAACCATGTTTGAGACAGCGTCACCTTTTTCATAGCCAAGTCCAACAGGGGTAAAGCCTTGGATAGGCATGTAAGTAAATAATGATGCATTGTCTTTAACGCATACAAACTCTTGCATGGGTGAGTTGGTAGTATTTGACTTAAAGACCGCTTTTTTACGTATCCATTCGGCGCATTCTTTAGCAATCGCTTTTTGAGTCAGTTTGTTCCTTAGATGAATCTCAAACTCAGTGCCATACAGGCTATCCTCTCGACTAATTTTAGGAATGACAAACTCACGCTTTTCCTTTTTAAACTCATCAGTGACATCATTAGGTACAAAGGTGGGAGAGGTAAATAAAAATTGCATTTCATCGATATTCTTAAGTTCTTGCTTTAGTGATTCATAGGCATAGATAGAAAAGAAAGATGCTGCTATCTGTAGCTTAGAGCCAGTATGTAGATTTTGTTTTATGTCATCGCCAAATCTGTGATTTAAGTTGTCTATAAGTTTCATAATTCAGCTTTTAATTGGGTGGTGAGTGAGTACGTTTGTTTCTGTTTTTTTTATTATAAAAGGTGCTATTTCGGCAATCACTATGACAGTTTTATCATAAGAATTAAATGAGCGAATCATCAGAAGTGGCTTTTTAGTAAATAGTATATTGTTCAATAAACTTTCAAATCTTATTCTGAGACCTTACTGCTAAGCATTTCAAGCACTTTATCCTCTCCAAGCTGATCAATCAGTGCTTGCAGCTGGGCATTAGGGTCAGCGGTATCTTTAGCATCCGCTCTAAACTCTGCCGTATCTTTACCGTCTCTAAGCGCGTCCAAATAATCCGCCCACTTTTGCATCATCTCACTACGATCGTCAATGTACTCAAATCGACCATAAGCGGTGCCATTAGGATCTTTGGTTGTATGACCCAAAGCCATCTCAACAAGCACAAGCGGGTACTTTAGCTGCTCTTGTAGGATAGTCTTCGCTGTAGCGCGAAAACCATGTGCGCAGTGAATGTCCTTATACCCCAAATCCTTTAACCGCTTATTCGCTGTCGCATCAGAGATGATCTGATGCTTTTTTGCCGTCTGGCTAAAAAATACGTATTCAGTATGACCATTAATTTTTTGTTGTTCACTCAATATAGCTACGGCTTGACGAGGTAGGGGAACTACCATGTCTTTGACCATGTTTACTTTGCCTTGACCTTTGAGCGGCTTTAATTGCCACCTGCTAGCCTCTAGGTCTAAATCAGCCCAGCGCATACGTCTTAGGTCACCGTTACGCACGAATAGTAATGCTAATAGCCTAAGGGAGTTAATGGTGTTTGGATCACCTTCTATAGTCTCAATATCACGCAGTAGCTTAGCCAAATCTTTAGGCTTAGTGATGGCAGGACGATGACCGTAACTTGACTTAGCCAACTGGCTCTTAATAAGCGCCGCAGGATTGCTACTACAGAAGCCGCGAGCACCCGCATAAACAAATACATCACTAGCGATACCCGCGCAGCGCTCAGCCTTGTCTGTGGGCTTGCCAGCTTTGTTTAATGACTTAGCTTGGATGTCTAAAAGCACCTCAAGCATTCTAGGTGAGTAGATCTCACTGATAGGCTGATCACCTATATATGAACATATAAGTTCTAAACGACCTTTCTTACGGATTAACGTATTGCCTTTTTGAGTCTGATCTAAGCTATCAAAGTACTCCCAAGCAAAATGATTGAAAGAGTTTTTAGTTTTACTAATAATACTATTCTTTAATTCTTCACGATGGTTTTTTGGGTCAATATTACGACTTAGTAGCTCTTCATAGTCACGCCAGATTTCACAGGCACGAGCGAACGATACGTTTGGATACACGCCAAGCGATATACGTTTGTTTTTTGAATGAGTAGGGGACAGGTAGCGATAAAGCCAAGACTTAGTGCCATTAGGTCTAACCATCAGATACAGCATGGGATGGTTTTTTATAGAGACTAGGTATTCTTTGTCATCGGCTTTATGACTGCTGATGCTGCGGTCAGAGCTGATAGGTTTACGTGCTTCCATGACTGATACCCCCAATGTACATTTAAAAACCAGTGTACATAGTAGTGTACATCAGATGCATGGATTGGGATAGATAGAGCAGGACAGTATAGAACGCTAGATACAACAAAGCCCCTGATATCAGGGGCTTTAGCGGTTCTATAAGATAGTATAGGACTATGTAATGGTACCCGGAGCCGGACTTGAACCGGCACGCTATTACTAGCGAGGGATTTTAAATCCCTTGTGTCTACCAATTTCACCACCCGGGCAAAACTTGTATTATCTAAAAGTAAGCTTGCTACTTGTTAGATAGTGGTCGCTATTATAAGCATTTATGTTAATAAAGCAAGCTAAAATTAACGTAATATTTATTATATTTTTAACCTAAATAATTGGAGGCTGAGGTCGGAATCGAACCGGCGTTAACGGAGTTGCAGTCCGCTGCATGACCACTCTGCCACCCAGCCAATCAAGGATGCCTATATTAGCAAAAATAATTTAAATTACAAGTCATTTTTTAATTAAATGCTACTTATCTGCTCAGTTGTGGGTATTTGACCATAAATTAACGCTTATTCGAAGTATTAATAGACTAAATGAAGCCATCACTAAGCATTTTCTAAGTGATGGCTTTATAAAACACATCGTCTAATACCGTGTGCTAAACGATATCTTTATTATTATATTGCGCTTTTTTAATATCGCGATAGGTTGCGGTACAAATTAATATCAGTACACTCAGCGTAATCGCCGGCCAAATGAGGATATATAATCCATAGATAAAGACGTTGTCCATGATAGCTCCTTATATTTAGTAATTGTTGCTGTTGATTTTTACTTTGCTTTGCTGGCTTCTAATAATGGTTAGCCAGTTAATGACCAACCATCACTTGATAATATTAATCTTATTTAAGATTTTGCTAGCGGTTGTACTGGTAGCTTTTTATCATAGTCGCCAACCCGCTGTTTAATGAGGTCAAAGTCAAAATGCTCGTCACCCATTAGGCTGATAATCACACAGACGATGGTACTTACGCCGTAAGCGGTCAGTGAAGCGAGTAAAACCATGTACTGGCGTAGGAAGCCAGTAGCGAAGATTAACATCAGCACCAGCGTGATAGCGGCGGCGACCATGCCGATTTTACGACCTAAAAAGCCAAAGACCATAAGTCCAATAACCACTGCGGCACCGACACTGGCCAATATCTCAAAGAATAAGGCGGTGAAGCCGGTAATCGGTATCAGCTCAAAGCGCGCAACGCAGAACAATAACAGCCCAACGATGACCGCTGAGGTAAAGGCGACATTGGTGACGCGATTCCAAAACACACTGGCAATCACTGGGAAAACAATCGCACCCCATAACGCGCCAACGAAGACGAGCATTACCAAAATATCAAGCTTAAAGCTGGCAAAAATCAATCCTGCTGCCGTGGCGACAATCATGGTTCCTCGACCGACAAGCATCATAGTTTTTGGTTTAACGCGCCCCTTAGCAAGGTTTTTGCCATAGACATCCGCCATCATAATCGTTGATAGCGCTGATAAGTCTGAGTCAGCGGTTGAGGACAGGGAACCTATCACTAAAATAAAGAATAATGCGATAAAGACCGGATGCAAATAAGTACTGACCATTTGCGGAATTAAGTTATTCATATTGCCATCAAGTGGCTCGATACCTATGGTTAACGCCATGAGTCCAATCATACCAAGCCCAATGACGATACCGGCATAACCGACCGTGGCAGTGATAAAGGTCGCTTTAATTTTGGTTTTATCAATGGCAAATAGGCGCTGGGTAATGGTTTGATTGCCGATGGCATAAGCCAATACTGCGACAAAATATGGCGCACCTTGCTGAAAGAACGCTTCAGAGGAAAAGAAATCTTGCTGCTCAAAGGTTAAATTTGACAGTCCGCTGACCATAACCGACGGACCACCCATGGAAAATAGTACCGCTGGAATGATGATGACACCAATGGCCATCAAGGCGACCAGTTGCGCAAAGTCGGTAAAGACGGAGGCTCGGAATCCTGAGGTTAACGTATAGCTGAGCACCCCAACGCCTGCGATGATGACGCCCGTCTGAAACGATAATGGTGACAGTACGGAGACCAAGGCACCAGCAGCGGTGAAGTTGACCATCAAGCTAATTAAGCTCCCCATAATATTGGATATGGCTAAAATTAATTGGCTTGATGAGCCGTGGCGGGCGTGGATGAGTTCACCTAAGGTATGGCCATTTGGGGCAAGTTCACGAAAGCGCATACCAAAAGGGTAGATGAACAAAATCATCAAGGCGCCCCAAAAACCGTAATGTATCGGTCCTGAGACGCCGTATTTATAACCAGAAGTAGCGGCTGCATAAAACGACGCCGCCCAAATCCATGTGGCGGTCATACTGGCTGCACCCATGCCGAAGCCAACACTGTGACCGGCGACCATAAATCCTGAAGTTGTCTCCTTGTCTTTTTTGATTAATAAAGACAGTAAATACGTGCCGCCATAAAATGCTAGCAATAATAAAAGAATGGTTAACGATGAAAATTGGAACAATGACTCAGTTTTCAAATTCATACCTCGCAATTGTTTTAATAGAATAATAGTTCGCTTTAAAGTAAAACTTACAAACTGGCGAAAATATAAAAACGCGCGTTCAGCCTATTTGCCACGCGCATACAATTTTGCCTGTGCGTACAATTAGCAACGAGCAATACGCAATAAAATAAATGGTTATAAAAACCAAATACTAAGGTCAGAGGGTGTATTGATTTTTCATTGGCCACAGGCTATTAAAATATTTAATAAAAAATATCGACTAAAAGCTTGTATGAAAAATAACAGCGGCAACTCTCAATTAGCGTCTGTTAATGGATAAACCATTACGCGGTCAAATATGGCATCATCGATAGTAGCGATAGGCTACACGAGGCTTACATGGTAAGCGTCCATAGCAAAATTACGGATAAGCACTAAGCCAAAACTGTATGACTTGTGCTAAATGTAGACAGCTTATATCAGCTGTGATAAGCAATAATTAGAGTAGCGTTTTACTCATTTATTGCGTGTGAGCTATCATCCGTTGTCGTGATGATAAGTAAAATCTTATTGGGATTGTGGTGCTCATTTACTTATCATTGATAAATAAAACTACAACTATGTTAAATATTCGTAACATGTTTGTGCGGTAAGGGTAACCTATTATCTCTCTAACCTCAAATTTTCCCTCAAACTTCTGAGTCAAGGATGGTTAAGATAAACTAATAGATAGATTTATAATAATAACTGTAAGCAGGTTTAGAGCAAGATAGAGTTAAAAAAGCTTAATCGAATGGATAAGTGAAAACTTGTACAAGAAGGGTAATGGGAGTGGATAGTAACGGAGTAATATCTGGCATGTTTAGTTATAGAGATATAACAGCAGAATCCGCTCTAGATTGGTGTTTTAAGCGTTTGGACAGTTGGTGTGGTGTTGGTATAGTAAGTAACTCGGTCATCGCGTAAAAACCCTGCCAGCCCCAAGCCATAGCGCTCAGCAACCCGTACCGCAGTGCTGGTCGGTGCAGACATGCCCACAAGCCAAGGTAGGCGACTACGAATAGATTTTTGCACCAGCTCAATAGACAGCCGCGAGGTCGTCACCACGCATGTCAGCTCTGCTTTGTGGCGTAATTGCCAACCGATGAGTTTATCGAGGGCATTATGGCGTCCGACGTCCTCGAATAGATATAAGTCAGCGCCTTGCATGGTGGCAGCGGCATGTACCGCACCGGTTAATTGATGCGTGTGTTGTGCGGCGTTAATATTTTGTCGTACTTGTAATAAATAATTCAGAGTAGGGGCGGTGGGTTGCGACATTCTTTTGGCTGCTTCTAAGTTTGGCGCTGAATAACTGCTTAAATCGGGAAGTGCTTGCGTCAGTCCTGTGATACCACACATTCCGCAGCCTGTACGTCCTGCTAGCTGCCGCTTTTGCGCTTGAATACGCTGATGACAGCGCTGATTTAATATCAGTTCTACTACATACACATCATAGTCTTGTAGCTGCGTTGAAAACTGCTCAAAAGTAGTCGTTGCAGTAGCCGAATCATCCGTTAAGTCATTGCTGAATCTCTGATAACTTTCGATATCGGTCAGTTGCGTTATTTCCCAATCTAATAATTCATGACTATGATGAATGAGCCCTTCACTGTATAAAAAGCCAATGGCAAGATATTCAAGCTGATAGGGGCTTGCCATCAATATCGCATAATGGATACCATTAATGACAATCGCAACGGCGGCCTCTACTGCTAGCATTGCTGACTTATCATCAATCTCTATTTCTTTGGCTGCATAAGTGGAGTTTTCAGTAGATAAATAACGATGTTTTTGTGCCAAATGCAGCCGCGATAGTGGCACTGTCTGATTATCCATTGACGCCTCAGCAGCATCTGTTGCCAAAGTATCTACTGTCGCTAAGTTATTTTTATTGACCATTATATTATTTTAACCATTATTGTAGGACGTCAAGCGCTTTTAAGCGGTAGCTGCCAACATGCCTTCATTAACGCGCTGTAAAACAACAGTAACGGACTTATAAGCAGGCGTTCTCGAGTCAGGAGCATGACTGTCCAAGTCAATAAGGTCGTTACATTCAGGATAATAGGTCGCCACCGCGTTGGCAGCGATGTCCATCTCAGTAAGTATCAAAGGACCCAAGGTGCGCCGCTCATCCTTGCTGTCTTGCCGCGATACCATGACACTATCGCCTTTTTGCCAGCCTAAACGCTTGATTTCATCGGGATGCATAAATAACACATCGCGGCGGTCGGTTTGGCGATAGCGGTCTTTAAACCCGAAAATCATGGTGTTAAATTGATCATGACTACGGACGCTAGTCAATTGCCATACTTTTTGCTCAGTATTTTTTTCTACATTGCCATTTTCAAGATTACTGTCTGCAAAATCACTATCTTTAGAATTGTCGCTCGTGTCATTGCTATGATAGTCCGCGCTAGTTTGTGCCATTTGCGCGGCGACATAAGTAATCGGATATTGCGGTACTTCAAATTGGGCTTTGCCACTATCGGTATTCCAAACGCGATGACGTGCTGGGTGGTATAAATGAAAACCGCGCTCGCTTTCACGGATACGCTCATTAAAGTTCTCAAAGCCGTCAATAGCACGGGCAATATAATTACGGATGATATCGAAGTCGCTACCCATGGTCTGCCATGGAATTGACGAATCAGACCCAAGCACATAGGTTGCCATATCAGCCACAATTTGCGCTTCAGACTTTAAATCATCACTGATAGGTTTTAGACGTCCTTGTGTGGGCACAATCTGGCACATAGAGTCTTCAATCGTCGCAAACTGCTCGCCTTTTGCCGTTATCAGGCGTTCGGTGCGGCCTATACAAGGCAAAATAAGATTGTTTGCACCCGGATATAGTATGGTTTCATTGAGCTTGGTAGCGACAAAAACATTAAGCTGAGTAGTGGTTAAGGCGGTTTGAATCGCACTCTTATCGGGTGCGGCAACGGCATAATTGCCACCCATACTGATAAAGGCTTTGAGTTTACCTTGCATCAATGCTTTAGCTCCAGCAATGACATCCAGCCCATCTTCTTGCGGCATAGGGCGCTGAAACACGCGCTCAAGGCTATCAAGTAGGCTTTGTTTGGGGCGCTCATGGATGCCCATAGTGCGATCGCCCTGCACATTGGAGTGACCACGCACGGGCGAGGCGCCTGCACCATCGATACCAATCATGCCCATCAGCAACAGCAAATTGGTAATCATGGCGACATTATCTTCGCCTTGGACGTGTTGGGTAATGCCCATACCCCACGTACAGATAGTGGCAGGACTGTCTGCCACGAGCTTGGCAAGGTTGATCATGTCTGTTTGCGTAATACCAGAGCCAAGCTCGATATCTGTCCAAGATTGGGCGATCAGCCATTGTTTTAAATCATCAAATCCTGAAGTATGAGTGCTAATAAACTCACTATCAATCTTATCGTTTTCTACCAGCCATTTAGCCAAACCAGTCAATAAAGCGACATCACCACCGATTTGAATTTGAATGACCTCATCGACCATCTCATCGCTTTTTCCTGCGGCCATGTGGGTTGGTTTTTGCGGATTTCTAAACTTGCTTAAACCCTGCTCACGCATCGGGTTGATAGAGATAATACGGCAGCCTTGTTTATGAGCATGCGCTAGCATCTCAAGCATACGCGGGTGATTGGTGGCAGGATTTTGCCCAAACAGCATAATCAATTTCGCCTGCTCAAAATCCTCCAAAACTACGGTAGCTTTACCGACGCCTAATTGTTTGCCGAGCATCACTGACGTTGGCTCGTGACACATATTGGAGCAATCTGGCAAATTATTGGTGCCAAAACAGCGTACAAACAGCTGAAACATAAAAGCTGGCTCGTTGGTCACGCGTCCTGAAGTATAAAATAAGGCTTCATCTGGTGAATCAAGATTTTTTAAGACATCAGCGATACGCTCATAAGCTGCTTGCCAAGAAATAGCGACGTAACGATCTTGCGCTGCATCATAATATAACGGCTCTGATAAGCGTCCGCTATGCTCAAGCTCATAGCCTGACCAACTTTGCAGTTCGGTCACGCTATGTCTGGCAAAGAACGCTGCATCTGCGCGTTGGTTCATCGTTTCACTGGCAATGACTTTGATACCGTTTTCACAGACATCGATAACTTTATGGGTCTTATGGTCAGGCCACGCACAGCCCGGACAGTCAAAGCCGCCCTTAGGCTGATTGCTATGTAAGACGCTGACACTACCGCGCATAAACGCCTTGTAATCCATCAGCTTACGAGTCGATGAGATCAGTGCTGGCCAACCAGCAGCAGGATGGGTATAAACAGGAATTTTGCGCATGACAGACCTCATAAGCGAATGGCGATAAGTAAGGGCTACTATAATAAAAGTGATTATGTTAAGTGCTACTACATTAAGTGCTACTATATAATGGCTGATAAGAAATGTTGACTTTCATTACTTATAGATAACAAAAAACCTCAAAGCAAATGATGCGTTTGAGGTTTTTCTATTTTATAAATCAGCATGACTGATATGTTGTCAGGCTAGCGCATTTAATAACGGGCATCTTTAGGTTTGTTACCGTTTGGCCAGTCATTTACTTTACCAGCAAAATCAGGACGCGGTTGATGGGTGAAAAATTCAGCGACATCGATAGCATCTTGGTCACTCAGCACGTTACCATGACCCCATAAGCCTTTGGTCTGAATGCCCATTGGCATATTGTACTTAACAAAAGCCGCGGCTTTATAAGTACGCGCCAACCCAGCGCCAATGTTAAAGGACTCGTCACCCCATAATGGCGGGAAGACAATATCGCCGCGACTGTCTTTCATGCCTTCGCCGTTATCACCATGACAAGTCGCGCATTGTACTTGGTAGATTTTTTCACCGCGTACAGGATTGCCAACCAAAGATTCATCCACTTTACCAGCGTTTTGGATATCGACCTTTTGTTCTTTCGGCGTATTTTGTGACAGCCATTTCATATAGGCCAACATTGCCAACATTTCAGGTGATTCAGGTTTTAAAGGTTTGCCATTCATCGAACGCTGGAAGCAGCCATTAATACGCTTGGTTAAATCAACTTCTTTACCAGCACGTGGCATCACGCGCGGGTAGAAGTTATAACTGTTGATATAGGGGTCGCCAAGCGGGATTTTACCTTGCGAGATATGGCAACTATTACAGTTCATTTGCGCGCCAACGTGCTCGGGCAATAAACGCTTGGTTTCGTTTAATAAGCGTTTGCCATAAAAGATTTCATCAGCGTTTGGTTCATCCAAGATAGAGGTATCTTGCGGCAGCACATAAGTACCAACATCTTCGTTGGCATCATCAGCAGTAACTAAGCCATATTTAGGGGCATTTTGCTCGATAGGCTCTGGCTGTGAGCAACCACTACTGATAGCGGCGATACTAACCACTGAGGCAGTCAGAACAGCGGTGGTTAGTTTGCTCATTTTCATTTTCTGAGAGATAACGCTAACAATATCAAGCAGGTTGTGTGGAGGGTTTTTCATTATTTTGCTCCTTTTGTTTGCGCATCAATACTTAAGTCTGGGGCGATATCGGTACTGGTTTTTGGTTTTTTGGCGAGGAAAGCGCGCATTTTTACCACATCATCGACACCGATTTCAGGCGCTTGGTTGGTCCAGCTATTACGTACATAGTTGACCACTTCTGCCACATCGGCATCACTTAGGTTAGTGAATTCAGGCATGGTAAAGGCCATGCGGTCGTGCGGAGTTTCTGGCATGCGACCACCGCTCAAGGTGATTTGTAGTACCGAGTCGGCATTTTTCGCATATACCGCACTATTGCCATCAAGGGCTGGGAAGATACGCGCCACGCCTTTACCATCGGCACGGTGACAAACTTGGCAATACTCGGCGTACAAAATTGAGCCGCGCGAATCATAGTTGCCATCAAGCAGTTTTTGCGTGGTAATGTCTTTTTTCGCCGGCAAGGTTTTTTCTTTATTTGGCGCGGGCGTTAAAGTCTTTAGATAAGATGACATGGCGTTGATATCATAGTCTGTCATATATTGCGTGCTGTGCTCGACCACTTCGGCCATAGCGCCAAAGGCAGCTGTGGTGTCAGTGCGACCGGTTTTAAAGAAGTCATTCAGTTCTGCGACCGTCCACGTACCCAAACCGCGATGTTCACCGCGAATACTTTTGGCGCGCCAGCCATCGATAACCGCACCGCTCAAATATTCTTCTGAGTCGGCATTATTTAAGGCGATTTCTTGGAAGCCAATACCGCGGCCAGTATGACAAGAGCCGCAGTGCCCAGGACCTTCAACTAAGTATTGTCCACGAGCCAACACTGCATCATCACTTTCAGCGACAAAATCACGTTTTGGGTCAAACATTGCTTGCCAGTATGCTAAGGGCCAGCGCCAATTGGTCACCGGTGGTAGCTCGCTTTTTAGATTGGCTTGCTTGACGGGTTTGACGTCTGACATAAAAAAGGCGTACATCGCGGCCAAATCTTCATCTGGCATAAGCTGATAAGAAGGATAGGGCATCGCAGGGTAAAGAGCTTTATTATCACGACGCACGCCATGCTTGACGGCATTTTTAAAGTCAGTAAAGGTATACTGACCAATACCGGTTTCTTTATCAGGGGTAATGTTGGTTGAATAAATGGCACCCAGTGGTGTCAGCATAGGCAGGCCACCGGCATAAGTCTCGCCATCTAACGTGGTATGACAAGCAACACAGTCAGCGGTACGCGCGATGTATTCCCCTTGTTTAATAAGTGCAGGGTCGGTGATATTGACCTCGATGTCACTGCTACTCGTGCGCATATTAGGCAGTATTTGCCCAATGATAAACGCTAAAATCAGCCCGACAATGGCTGCCATAATAATGATTAATGGCCACTTTTTCATAAGCCTGCCCTCCATAAAAATAGTCTATAAAAATATTACTGCGCTTACTGTCGCTATCTATGTTGTAAGGCTTATTGGTAATGCCTGATTTTTATATTCGATAGCAATCATTAAGCTCAGCCAATTAAAAGATACAATCTTGCTATGTAGTATAGAATATGGCGTAATATGCTGATATTGTGGAAAACCACATTAATCATATGGTTTTAATAAATTTTACAAACTTGGACGTCTTAAGTCGCAAATAATGCCTATAAATACCATTTATTTTTTATCGAAAATTGCGCTTAGAACCATAACTTTGAGGGCGTTGAAAGTGTGGAAAGCGTTGCAAGCGTTAATACCCTTTATGGCTCTGATGGCATTAAATGCTTGCTTGGTTATGTCGATGGCAAACGCCCAGACGTATTATTTAGGCGTGCTGGCGCCGCAAGGTGAAACGGTTGCGCAAGAACGCTGGCAACCTTGGCTCAATCAGCTTAATGAGCAGTTGCAAGAGGACACAGTAGTCTTAGTGCCGCTGGCGTTAGAGAATTGGCAGCAGGAAATTGAGGCGCAGCAGTTTGCCCTCGTGCTTGGTCCACAAGTACAGCTGATTAAAATGAATACCACCCATTGGCGCTGGCTTGCGACCTTGCAAGCGGATACGGCGCCAGCTAAATTGACTGAGCCTGCGGATATCAATGGTAAAAACTTTAATGAAAAAGGTTTCAGTAAAACCGCTGATAAGCAGTTTTCCGCAACGGTTAGCTTAGCCAATGAATTTAATAAGCTCAGTCAGGGTAGTCCGTTAAAAGAACCTAGCGCCATGGAAGAAGTGGCCAGTGCACTTTGGGTAAAGGCAGACAGCGGCATTTATCAGCTGCAAGATTTGCAGCAGCGTAAAATTGCTGCCGTCGATGCCGAGGCTTTTGGTGGCTATCTATTGGTCGCGCATTTATTACAACAAAACGGCGTGCCATCCAACCGTTATCAGACCCAGTTTGTCGGCTATCCTATTGAGCGCACCTTACATGCATTGGCCAGTGGCAGTGTAGACGCAGCAATAGCGCCACTTTGCTTGATGGAAGAGATGGCACGGCAAGGGAAAGTTAGTGAGAAACAATACCGTCTTATTCACCCTGTTGCGACCGCTTCTAGCTGTCAATCTTCAACGCCTATATATCCCAATTGGACATTGGCGGCGACAGAGCAAGCGCCAAATGCTTTGGTGCGACAGATTAATCAAAATCTATTTGGTACAAGTCAATCAGAGCAAGCATTGTTAGGAATAGGACAGCGCTGGCTACCAGCCGAATCGAGTAGTAATGCTGAGCGTATCCTCTATGATATGAACCGTCATCCCGCCCAAAAGCAGCTGGGCGCGCATATGGTCGAATGGGTAAAGGCGCATCGATTGTGGATGGCGGTTATTGTTTTAATTATTCTCATATCAACAGTAAATTATGCGTGGATGAGTTGGCTGGCATGGCGACGACGAAAAAAAATAACCCTACAAAATCGATTGATTCGTGATTATGACCAGCAGCTACGTCAATCAGAACGCTTCGCTGTCATCGGTGAGATGAGTGGATCCATCGCCCATGAAATCAATCAGCCGCTGGCGACCATTCAAAATTATGCCCAAGGATTACTGATTCGCAGTCAAAACAGTCAAAGCAGTCAAGAATGGACAGGGTTGGATAACAACTCTGTAAATAGTCTGCATGCGGTAGAAAAGTCTCTGACTGACAAACAAGCGACAGAAACTGCGCTGCAGCAAATTGTCAATGAAACTGAACGGGTTGCGGCTGTTATCAGTAATATTCGGCGCTGGGCAGGGCGCTCACAGCCGGATGAGGTGAGGGTGGATATCGCAACTACCTATGAGCAGTGTATATTGCTGCTCGGTGAGAAGGCTTCAGCCATGAGTTTTTGGCTAGTAAGTGACTATCCATCGTTGCAGTTGCCAAACCTAGTTCTTGACCAGTTATTGATGAATAGTATGGTAAACGCCGAGCAGCAAGGGGCGACGCAGATAATGTTACGTTGTCAGGCAGAAGATTATAATGGCAAATCCTATATAGTATTGCATATGACCGATGATGCAGGCGGTTTTGATGAGGCGCAGTTGCTTGACCATAAACAGTTAACTGGTAATAAGCAGCTAGTCGAGAGTAAATCACAGCAGCGTCTACCCAATCATTACGCCACCAAATCAACTAAAGCCAATGGTTTAGGCTTGGGTTTGATGATATGTCAGCGCTTGGGCAAGTCACTTGGCGGTATGATGCGACTTAGCAATATTGAAGTACAGCATGAGCTTAATTGTATACAAGCGTTGGACGGTTATCAGCAACGCTTTAAGCGTAACTTAAATGGTAAAGTGCGCTTGATGAACACTGAAAGCACTTATCCTCTAGCAAACACGATAGGTGCGCAAGTGTCTTTTTATCTGCCGCTGCATTTGGCTGATGAGGCTCAGAAATAAAGCAATCAAAAGCGAAAGTGAGCATAAGAGAGCTATGAATAACCAAGCGCCTATAAACTTTGTAAATTAACTTAATCATAAGGTCGCGTATGAATGCTCAGCATCATCTCAATAAGCGCTCAGAATGGCAAACGCCAGTTGATAACAGTAGTGACTCTCTACTGATTCATATCATCGACGATGAAGAAAGCGTGCGTACATCCTGTGATTTTTTGATTAGCAGCTTAGGATTACCGACCCAAGTATGGTCAAGTGCTCTGATATTTTTACAGCAAGTCGATATCTATCGCCCAGCAGTGGTGGTCAGTGATCTAATGATGCCAGAAATGAGCGGTCAGGCACTACAAGCGTATCTTAATAAACATGACAGTCCGATAGGGTTTATTGCGTTAACTGGTAAGGGTGAGATTGCTGATGCAGTCAACATGCTCAAACAAGGCGCCGCTGATTATCTCGAAAAACCGATTAATAGTCACCGTTTACAAGAAGCGCTTGCGCGTGCGCAAGCCTTAACACTCAAGCGTGCTCAGCTTTATAATATTAAAAATCTTTATGCGCAGCTGACCGATAAAGAAAAGCAGGTCGCCAATGAGTTACTGCAAGGCAATCTGAATAAAAATATCGCCGACCATTTAGATATATCGGTCCGTACGGTAGAGGTACATCGCTCACAAGTGATGAAAAAAATGCAAGCGCAGCATGTCAGTGAGTTGATTCAAAAATTGGTCATGCTTGATTCTTAATAACTAAAACAGTCATAAAAAAACGCCTGCTATTAAACAGGCGTTTTATTTTTTTAAATTCAAAATATTAAGCTAAATGATTTAGCTTAATATCAAGCTGTCATCTTCGACTTTTTCACCGCGGGTCTGCTCAAACATATCGAGTAAGTCATGCACATTCATGCCTTTACGAATATCACCTGCGACATCGAGAACTACTTGTCCTTGATGTAGCATCACGGTACGCGTGCCATGGGCTAAGGCCTGCTGCATCGAGTGCGTAACCATCATCGTGGTAAGCTGATTGTCCGTGACGATTTTATCGGTCAGCTCTAAAACAAAAGCCGCAGTCTTAGGGTCAAGGGCAGCCGTATGCTCATCAAGCAGTAGAATCTTAGAGGGTTGCAATGACGCCATCAGCAAGCTAACTGCTTGACGTTGACCACCAGATAATAGACCCATACGGTCGGTTAAACGATTTTCTAAACCCAATTTTAAAACCGATAATTTCTCGCGAAATAAGTCACGGTTATTTTGGTTTAGCGCAAAGCTTAAACCACGTTTGCCGCCGCGCTTATAGGCAAGCGCCATATTTTCTTCAATGGTTAGCGCCTCACAAGTTCCCGCCATCGGGTCTTGGAAGACACGAGCGACCCAATGAGCACGTTGGTGCGCGGTTTTTTTGGTGACATCGATGCCATTTAACAAGATTGAACCGCTATCGACGCGCGTGGTGCCACTGACCGCATTTAAAAAGGTCGATTTACCCGCGCCATTGGTACCGATAACAGTGACAAATTCACCATCAGCGATATTCAGATTGATACCGCGTAGGGCAGGGTTTTCAATGGGCGTTCCAGGATTAAAGGTCAACCGCAAATCTGTAGCTTGCATCATAATAATTATTCCTTATGGTTGCACATTGACATTAAGCCCGAACTTTACGACTTAAAAATTTATTTTTAGCTTTGGGCAATACCAAGGCCAATACCACGAGCAGCGCTGTAATCAAGTTTAAATCCTGCGGACCAAAACCGATACTACGTAGCGTATCGCTCGATAGGGCAACCTGAATAAACAGCTTGTACAATACCGCACCGACAACCACAGCAAAGGTAATCAGCCAAATCCGCTTGGCCGGAATAATAGTCTCACCGATGATGACCGCTGCCAAACCAATGACAATCGTACCGATACCGATGGAGATATCTGCGCCACCTTGCGTCTGCACAAATAGCGCACCCGCTAAAGCAATCAAACCGTTGGAAATCGCCATACCGATGATGGTCATCCACGAGGTGTTGATACCTTGCGCCTGTGCCATACGTAAGTTTGAGCCGGTCGCACGCATCGATAAACCCGTCTCGGTACTATAAAACCAGTTTAAAAATAACATGGCCAGTAGCACGACAACACCAATGATTAAACAGCGCATCCAGTAACCATTACCGTCATGGACCAAGGTACTAAAGACCGTGGTTTCACCCAATAGCGGCAAGTTTGGCGCACCCATAATCCGTAGATTGACAGAATATAAGGCAACCATCACAAGAATACTGGCAAGCAGCTGCAAAATGCCCAGTTTGACGTGTAGCCAAGCGGTGACAATACCGGCAACTGACCCTGCTAGCATACCAAAGGCACAAGCAAGCCAAGGATTGATACCGGCAATGATAGAAATACCAGCGACGGCGCCACCTAACGGAAAGCTACCGTCAGCGGTCAAATCCGGAAAGTCGAGGGTACGAAATGAGATTAGGACGCCAAGCGCCACTAGGCCATAAATCAGACCACTTTCAAGCGCACCAAAAAAAGCAATTAAAGACATAAGAGATCAGTAAGTCATAACCAAGCGTTTAGCAAATAACACTCTAGTGATTCATAGAATAAAATAGCGCTATATAGCGGCGCTATTTTATTTATAAATGAATCTATACATGAATTTTAGCTAAACGACGAAGCGGTGAATTTAACAGATTGGGTTATCTGCAGCTAGGGTAAAACAAGACTCGTCATTATTACGCATAATCATAAATCTTGCTCATTTAAAGCCTTTAAAAAACAAGCCCAGCCTACTGACTGATAGCTGGGTTTTGTCTGCGCTAAATAAATAGCGGTATCGCCCATAGGCGATAATTGATAAAAATTACCGTCTATCGGTGCGATACCAGAAGTCGCAGTTATTCTACCACTACTTTTGCTTTATCGATAACGGCTTGTGGCAAAGTAATGCCTTCGGCTTTCGCATTTTTTGGACTGACATATAAATCAAGCGATTGCGGGGTATAAACAGGGATAGCACCGGCTTTTTCACCGTTTAAAATACGCGTAACGATTTTACCAGTTTCGCGGCCCAAATCGTAATAGTTTACCCCTAAAGCCGCAACGGCACCGCGCTCAACAGAGCTGGTATCAGAGGCAATTAGTGGAATCTTACTTTCTTTAGCAATTTGGTACAGTGATTCATACGCTGAAACGACGTTATTATCGGTTGAGGTATAAATCATATCGACTTTACCCTCAAGACTACGAGCAGCCATCGCAATATCGTTACTACGCTGAGCCGGCGCTTCGTGTACGTTGATACCTAGTGGCGTTAGGTTATCTTTCAATGCTTTTAAAACGATGGTTGAGTTAACTTCGCCTGGGCTATAAACATAGCCGACGTTTTTTAAGCTTGGGATAATTTGACGCATCAAATCGATTTGCGGCGCATAAGGCAGGGCATCAGAGGCGCCTGTGACGTTGGTGCCAGAACCATCAAGCTTGGGCACCAGTTTGGCTGCTACAGGGTCAGTCACTGCTGAGAATACCATGGGAATGGTGCTGGTAGAGGCAGCCACAGACTGAGCAGATGGTGTTGCAATGGCAACGATGACGTCTGGTGCATCAGCGACGAATTGCTTGGCAATCTGACCGGCGGTAGCGGTATTACCTTGGGCGCTTTGGAAGTTGATGGTTAAATTCTCACCTTCTTTAAAGCCGGCATCATTTAATTCATCGATAACGCCTTTACGCACGTCATCGAGTGCTGGATGCTCAACGATGGCGGTAATAGCGACCGTTTTCATGGCAGCTTTGGCATCGCCACCTGTTGCAGCGCCGTCAGTGGTGTTGGCATCTTGTGCTGGTTGGTTACAGCCGGTCAAGATAGCGGTGCAAACACCGCCCCATAATAAAGCTTTTGCAAAACGATTTTGATACAACATGGGTCTGACTCCTGAAAATAATAATGTGTCCGTACATTATATAAAAGATAAATAAAAGGTAGCGCTGACTGCTTGTTAATCACGGTCTTTCTATTCAATGCTCACTGCTGTTTTTCCAGCAATTACTTACTGGTTTTTTGTGCTTCTTTATCGACATTGATGGCGTTTTTAAGTAAATCTGCTGATAGGCTGGTACCTTGTTCAGCGGCGTGTTTTGGGCTGACATATAGCGTCAAGGTGTTCATCACTTGCGGTGCAATATCTTTGGTAGCTTCACCATTTAATACCCGATAAACCATTTTGCCCGTAGTACGACCAAAATCATAGTCATTAACCCCAAGCGCCGCAGTCGCACCGCGTCTGACGCTAAATTCATCTGAGGCAATGACTGGGATATCAAGCTCGTTAGCTGCACTGGCCATGGCTTCAAAAGCCGAAACCACGTTGTTATCTAATGAGGTATAAATAACCTCTACCTTTCCTGCAAGACTACGAGTCGCCATCGCAACGTCAGTAGGGCGATTGGCGGTTACGCCCAATATCTTAAGCCCGCGTGCTGGTGCCGCTTTTTCAAGTTGTTTAAGGACCACCACAGAGTTGGCTTCACCTGGGCTATAAACATAACCAATGGTTTTTACATTTGGGACAATTTTTTGAATATTGTCTAACTGTGGCTCGATTGGTAATTCGCTCGACAGACCGGTCACGTTGGTTTGGATAGGTACATCATTTTCGTCAATCAGCTTCGCGGCCACAGGGTCTGAGATGGCGGTATAAATAACGGGAACGGTTTTGGTCGATGCCACGATTGATTGGGCAGAAGGTGTTGAGATGGCGACGATAGCATCTGGATTGTCACCGGCGAACTGTTTGGCAATTTGCCCTGCGGTTGCGGTATTACCTTGCGCGCTTTGAAAGTTAACTTTTAGGTTTTGACCTTCTACATAACCATTTTCAGCCAGCTCATCAATAATGCCACGGCGCATCTCATCTAAAGAAGGATGCTCGACAATCTGAGTGATGGCTAAGGTTTTGGCAGGCTTATCGTTAGTTGCGCTGTCATCAGCAGTGGCCGCAGGGTCAGTAGCATTATTAGAGCAGGCGGTTAATCCAAGCGCAGCGCTAATAGCAGCGCCGCACAGGCTAAGGCGTAAAGTAGTGGCAAAGGTCATTTTATTTTGGCTCATAGGTTAAAAGGTGCAGGTTACCCGAGTCAATGTTATGTGCATGCTGAGATAACGGGCTAACATTAAGGTAATCAATCCATTGATCATTACGTCCATATTATGACAGTAATGTAACTTATGGCAATAAGAAAATAAAACGCGTTTGTCATTAGCTTTATAAAGGAGGATTTAAATCAATTCTTGTTGGATAAATAATTTTGTTATCAGGTTCTTTATGCATAGTTACCAATGAATTTTGGGCAATAAAAAAGATGCCACGAAAGCATCTTTTTATTCGGTAAAATTACAATCAAAAAGCTTACAAGCTAGCAACGCATCTATTACGAACGCCCTTCATAATTAACATAAGCTAGTTTTTATACGAGAATTATAGTGAGTCCAAAATTCACATTACTATAAAATTCACATTACTATTATGCTGACTTGGTGAATGTACAACCCACTCTAATATCTACTTAATATTTTTCAAACGAATATTTTAAGGGTAACATTATGAACACTTCTAATCTTAAACTATTAACCATCGCTGGCATTACTGCTACCTCATTGATTTGCTTACCTGCTACGGCAAAAGATGGAAATGGAAATGCCAAGGGCAAAGCTGTTTATATCAATAAAGGTTATAACCATCATAGCAACGCCCAACCTAATATCAACGCTTATCGCAATGCCAGCCCTAATGCCTCATTCAAACGTGATCTTGATCAATACGGTTACAGAGTAGTCGGCAAGATTGATAGGAATATTTATGATCGTTCGGTAATTTTAGACCGTTATGATGACCGCTACGTTCGTATTCGCACGCCAGAAAATAAAATTGTGACAGTCATTAATGATACGTTGCAGATTATTGATATTTTAACTAGATAAACAGCAAGCTTACTTTCTATTGTTTTTCACATAAGAACAAAAAACGGTCTATTTCGACCGTTTTTTTGTTCTTTAATTATTACTTAATTTAACGTTTTTAAGCAAGCACATCGCCAATCACGCAGTTGTCCGGTAAAGTCACTACCGTTAGCTGAGTTTTTGGGTTGCCCGTTGATAGCACCATCCCTTCTGAGATGCCAAATTTCATTTTACGCGGCGCAAGATTGGTGACGCAAATTACCTTTTTATCCAGTAATTGCTCAGGCTCATAAAACTTACGGATACCGCTAAAGACATTACGTGGTTTGTCTTCGCCAACGTCTAAGGTAAATTGTAAAAGCTTATCCGCGCCTTCGACATAATTACAGGCTAAAACGTGCGCCACTTTCATCTCAACTTTGGCAAAGTCTTCAATACCGATATAGTCAGCTTGTTCAGCATTGGTATCAGTATCAGCCTTTTCTGCTGACTGAGTGTTTACTGCCGCTGTTTTATTATCTGAATTATTATCGCTGTTAGTAGTAGGGGCTTCTGCTTGTGCTAACGAGGCCTTTGAGTCTTCAACCATTGCCGCAACGTCTTTTTCTTCGATACGCTGCATTAAAGGTTTAAATTTATTGATTTTATGACCAAGCAACCACTCATTACGGCTAGCAAAGCTTAAATCGTCAATATTTAAGAATTGTTTGGCATTGGCCGTCAGCTCAGGTAATACTGGCGCCAAATAAACCATCAATTGGCGGAAGATATTAATCGCCACCGAGCAGACGTCTTGGACTTCTTGTTCAGACCCTTCTTGCTTGGCAAGCGACCACGGTTTTTTCTCATCAATATATTCATTGGCCTGATCGGCACACTGCATGATTAAGCGCATCGCACGCGAGAACTCACGATTCTCGTAAGCGGCGGCAATTTCATCACCAGTTTTGGTGATATCTTCTAATAATTCAGACTCTACGCAAACCTCAGACAGCATACCGTCGTATTTCTTCACGATAAAACCGGCACTGCGACTGGCGATATTGACCACTTTACCCACCAAGTCAGAGTTGACCTTTTGCATAAAGTCTTCTAAATCAAGGTTGATGTCCTCAACTTTGTCAGACAGCTTACTGGCGAAATAATAACGCAAGTATTCAGGATGTAAGTGTTCCGCGTAAGTTTCGGCCTTGATAAAGGTGCCGCGTGACTTACTCATTTTTTCGCCATTGACCATCAAGAAACCGTGGGCAAAGACACCAGTTGGCGTACGGAACTCACTACCGGCAAGCATCGCTGGCCAAAATAGCGCATGGAAGTAAACGATGTCTTTACCGATGAAATGATACACCTCGGTTTTATGCTCGTTTTCTTGCATCCAATAACGGTCGAAATCAAGCGCTTGGTCGGTACCTTCGCGCTTGTCACATAGATTTTTAAAGCTTGCCATGTAACCGACTGGCGCATCTAGCCACACATAAAAGTACTTGTCTGGCTCATCGCTTGGCGTATCTGGAATTTGGAAACCAAAGTAGGGCGCATCACGCGAGATATCCCAGCTGGTCAAGCCAGCGTCAAACCACTCTTGCAGTTTATTGGCAACCGACGTTTGCAAGCGATTTTCGCTACGGGTCCAATCTTTTAAGAACTGCTCAAATTCTGGTAAGTCAAAGAAGTAATGCTTAGAAGTTTTAAGTACTGGCGTCGCATTGGATAACGTTGAATGCGGATTGATAAGGTCGGTCGCATCATAGGTGGTACCGCACACTTCACAGTTATCACCATATTGGTCAAGCGCGCTGCATTCGGGGCACTCTCCTTTGACAAAACGATCGGCTAAAAATAGCTGCTTTTCAGGATCAAAAAGCTGTTTGACGTCCTTTGTGCTGATATGTCCGGCGCTATTAAGGCGACGATAAATCAGCTCAGAGAATTCCCGATTCTCTTCTGAATGCGTTGAATGATAATTATCAAAATTAATCAAAAATTTGGCAAAGTCCGCTTCATGTGAGGCTTTTACCGAGGCGATTTGCTCTTCTGGCGTGACGCCATTGGCTTCAGCTTTGAGCATAATGGCGGTGCCATGAGCATCATCGGCGCAGACATAGGTGACTTGATGGCCCTGTGCTTTCATCGCACGTACCCAAATGTCGGTCTGAATATATTCTACAAGATGCCCCAAATGGATATAGCCATTGGCGTAGGGCAGCGCACTGGTTACTAGAATCTCACGCACTTTCATCACCTATATTTTTATATAAACGGGTTGGTTATCAAACGTCTCAAGCACTTTATGACGAGCAGGCGCGATATGATTAATATTAAATCATCGATGCTAAAAACGTCTAAAAACTTACAAAAAAGAGAAAAATTAAAAAAGTGTGCCTATGATACCGTAATTCAGCCAATTTTGTGACATTCCTCACTAATTAATCCATTAACCAACATAGTCATTGGCTATATTATGCCGATAGATTTCTATGCATTTATTAAGTGTCAATAAGCTATTTTTTTTAAAGAGGATCGTCATAAAGTGGCGATAAAAAACCCACTAAGCAATTTGCCAAGTGGGTTTATAAAAGATGCACTTTTTGCGAGTCAAAGTCTGTTTTCAACGTCCGACTTTTTTTTAAAATGAGCCAAACATCGTCCCTAAAATGATAACCGCGACCACCGCAATAAGTGGAATCACCATCGTCACCATGGCAACGTTTAGATAGGATTGCTTATGAGTCAAGCCACAAATCGCCAGTAAGGTGATGACCGCACCACTATGAGGTAGCGTATCCAAACCACCTGCTGCCATCACAGCAACACGGTGCATCAGCTCTGGGTCAATACCAGCGGCCACCGCCATTCTTAAATAATCTTCACCCAACGTCGATAGGGCAATACTCAAACCACCAGACGATGAGCCCGTAATACCAGCCAGCGTGGTCATCGCCACCGCTTCTGAAATCAAAGGATTATCAGGATTTAGGTTTAAGATGCTATCACGAATGATAAGGAAGCCTGCTAGCGAGGCGATAACCGCACCATAACCCACTTCTGAGGCGGTGTTAAAAATCGGCAACATCGAATCATAAGTACCACGGTTAATGGTTTTTTGTAGGTTGTTCCAATGACCGATACGCAGCACAATGAGTACGGTACAAGCAACCACCAATGAGATAATAATGGACCAAAGACCAAGCGAGCCTGCGATATTTAAGTCCGGAAATTGAGTTTGTAAGGCGCTAAAGTCGAGCGACGGGAAAATAGCATAAGTTAATAAAGCGTTTAGGGCGATGACCAGCACCAGCGGAATCATAGCAACGGTAAACGAGGTGTGATGCGTACTTAGGGTCTCAGATGCTTGTTTTGCCGCACCTACGCCACCGACATCCTCTTCATCATGTTGACCATAGCCTTCACCTACTGCATTGGCTTTTCTAGCACGAGATTGCAACCATAACCAACCACAAATAAACATGATGCTACCGCCGATAAGACCTAAGATAGGCGCGGCAAAGACGTTGGTATTATAGTAAGGAATCGGAATGGCATTCTGAATGGCGGGCGTGCCGGGCAATGCCGTCATGGTAAAGGTAAATGAACCTAAGGCAATCGCTGCCGGAATCAAGCGCTTAGGAATATCAGCGGCTTTAAACAAGTCTTTGGCGATTGGATAGATGGCAAAGGCCACCACAAATAACGACACGCCGCCATAGGTTAAGATGGCGCAAACTAAGATGACCGCTAAGATGGCTTTACTGGCACCGAGCTTTTCGACCACGGTATTGGCAATCGCTGTCGCGGCGCCAGAGTCTGCCATCAAACGCCCAAATAGCGCGCCCAATAAGAAAATAGGGAAGAACTTCAGTAAGAATCCACTTAACGCCCCCATAAATACATCGGTATAGGCGGGGATACTGCTTAAAAAATCACCTGAAAGTAATACGGCTAATATCGCCATAATCGGTGCTAAAATCAGCACAGAATAGCCGCGATAAGCAAAAAACATCAATAGTAATAAAGTGATGACAATAGCAAATGTACTCATCATGATCCGCCCTCCTTGGCAAAGTTCAAGCATCGAGTATGCAGCGCATATTGACATGGGTCAATAAAATTAATCAAAATATGCAGTATTCAATATTTTATTAAACATAAATCTAGACTGCTGCCATAGTGAATGAGGATGTCTTAAATGACGGCGCTGGCGCGTAAGTTCTTACCGTTATTCTCTTCTCGCTAACACAATAATGTGGTAACTTAGCATTACAGCTGTACCTAATATATCGATAGATAATGTATTACTATAAAATGAAAATCATAGATGATTGATTTATAAATGAAAGCAAATCATCATTGATGATGACTGTTAATAACAAAAACTCGACTTGCAAGGAGATAAGCATGAGTCGCTCAAAAGTATATAGTAGTGCTGAAGAGGCGCTAAAAGGTGTGGTAAGTGATGGACAAACACTTGCTATCGGCGGTTTTGGTCTGTGCGGTATTCCTGAAGCGCTCATCGAAGCGTTACGTGATAGCGGCGTCAAAGATTTGACCTGTATCAGTAATAATGCCGGCGTCGATGGGTTTGGTTTAGGTTTGCTATTACAAACCCGTCAAATTAAAAAAATGATTTCATCGTATGTCGGTGAAAATAAAGAGTTTGAGCGTCAATACTTGGCAGGTGAGTTAGAAGTTGAATTAACGCCGCAAGGAACTTTGGCAGAAAAACTACGCTCAGGTGGCGCTGGTATTCCAGCGTTTTATACCGCGACGGGCGTTGGCACACAAGTGGCTGAAGGCAAAGAGACGCGTGATTTTGATGGCCGTATTTATGTGCTTGAGCATTCATTGCGTGCGGATGTGGCATTAATCAAAGCGCAAAAAGCAGATAAAGCGGGTAACTTAATCTTTAATAAGACGGCGCGTAACTTTAATCCAGATTGCGCTATGGCAGGCAAGATTACCATCGTCGAAGTCGAAGAAATCGTAGAAACCGGCACCTTTGATCCTGATGAAGTGCATCTACCGGGTATCTTTGTGCAGCGTATCGTCTTAAACAGCAATCCTGAAAAGCGTATTGAAAAAACCACCACTAAAGCGGTCGAAAGCGTTTAAGTTATTCAGTTATTTTATAAAAATATTTTTAAATGATTATATTAATAATAAAGCAGTGTAAAAAATAAGGAAGTTACCATGGCATGGACAAGAGAGCAGATGGCACAGCGTGCCGCAAAAGAACTACAAGACGGCTATTATGTCAACTTAGGTATTGGACTACCAACCCTAGTTGCCAACTATATTCCTGAAGATGTGGATGTTTGGCTACAGTCTGAAAACGGCTTGCTAGGTATTGGCGAGTTTCCAACGGCAGAGAACGTGGATGCAGATTTGATTAATGCGGGCAAGCAAACGGTAACCGCAGAACCGGGTGCCAGTTATTTTAGTAGCTCAGAGTCATTTGCGATGATTCGTGGTGGCCATGTCAATCTGGCGATATTGGGCGCGATGGAAGTATCAGAAAAAGGCGATTTGGCCAACTGGATGATTCCCAAAAAAATGGTTAAAGGCATGGGCGGCGCGATGGACTTGGTCGCAGGCGTACAACGGGTGATTGTGCTGATGGAGCAAGTTAATAAACATGGCGAGCCAAAAATCCTTGCCAATTGCGAGCTGCCATTAACGGGTAAAGGCGTGGTCGACCGTATTATCACCGAACTTGCCGTATTAGACGTCACTGACAATGGTCTAAAATTGGTTGAGTTGGCAGAAGGTGTTAGCTTCGATGAGCTACAAGAAAAAACGCCAGTGAGCATTACTCAATAAGCTAGTTGCATAAATATGTCTAGCACAGACATCCAAAAAACCTATTTAATAATGGATTATAAAATATGGCGACCACATTACAACAAGATTTGACCGGCAAGGTAGCATTGGTCACAGGTGCTGCAAGTGGCATTGGACGCGATATCGCTGAGACTTATGCTAAGGCAGGCGCTGCAGTTGGTATCGCAGATATTAATCTTGAATCAGCACAGCAAACGGTCGATGCTATCGAAGCTACTGGCGGACGCGCACTGGCAATTGAAATGGATGTCACATCAGAAGACGCGGTAAACGCTGGCGTGCAGCAATTAGTTGATACCTTTGGCGCTATTGATATTCTTGTCTCTAATGCTGGTATTCAAATCATTGACCCGATTCATAAAATGGCGTTTAATGACTGGAAAAAAATGCTTGCTATCCATTTAGATGGGGCATTTTTAACCACCAAAGCGGCTGTACAGCACATGTATAAAGCTGACAAAGGCGGTACGGTCATTTATATGGGCTCGGTGCATTCGCATGAAGCGTCATTATTTAAAGCACCGTATGTGACAGCCAAGCATGGACTCCTTGGACTGTGCCGTGTGTTGGCAAAAGAAGGCGCTGAGCATAATGTACGCGCGCATGTGATTTGCCCGGGGTTTGTCAAAACACCATTGGTCGAAAAACAAATTCCGCAACAAGCGGCTGAAAAAGGCATCAGTGAAGCATCTGTGGTGAATGACATTATGCTGGTTAATACCGTCGATAAAGAGTTCACCACCGTTGATGATATTGCTCAATTGGCATTATTTTTAGCAGCATTCCCAAGTAATGTATTCACTGGTCAGTCTATCGTTGCCAGTCATGGTTGGTTTATGAATTAACGGCGTGGTTAATGGATAGGTTTGCGAGCTGTTTGATTGGTTTAAAAATCATTAGCTTGCTAATAAAACACCAATCCATTAGGATTTGATTTTATGTTAACTTGAGCCAATTATATTGGCTCTTTTTTATGAGCGCCTGTTGCATAATTTCGCGCTGCACGGAGTAAAAATAATGAATAATGAAGACTTAGCGGTGACCCTTGCTGCAAAACTAAGCCGTGCTATCGAGCAGCAGCAGTTTGAGCAAGCAATTGATGAGGTGCAAGCATTACGTCCGATTGATATTGCTGATGTGCTGGCACTGATTGAACCCAAACTTGCGTGGCAACTGCTTGAGGTTTTGCCCAATCGCTCGACGATATTTGCCTATTTAGACGCCGATATTCAGGTTGCGATGGCTCTTGAGTTTCCGCGTGCAAGCCTAGCAAAGATAGTCGGGGAGATGCCATCTGATGAGCGCACCGACTTATATAAGCACCTAAATCAGGAACAGCGAGATGCGTTGCTACCCGCACTTGCGCAGGCAAAACGTGAAGATATTCGCCGGCTGTCTGCCTATGAAGAGCGCACCGCTGGCGCGTTGATGACATCTGACTATGCGACGTTAGCGGCCGAGATGACGGTTGCTGAAGCGCTGGATGCTCTTAGGTTAGAAGCACCTGATGCTGAAACTATTTATCATGCTTATGTGATTGATGATGCGCGTAAACTGCTAGGCGTGGTGTCATTAAGAGTACTTATTTTAGCGTCGCCTGAGCAGCTGATTAATGACATTATGGTGCGCTCGGTCATATCTTCTGATGTAAACGACGATCAAGAAGACGTTGCTAAAACCGTCGCGCGCTATGACTTGATTGCCTTGCCAATTACTGATGCCAGCGGCGCGTTAGTCGGTATCGTCACTCACGATGATGCGATGGACGTTGCTAGCGATGAGGCCACCGATGACTTCCATAAGTCGGGTGGTGTCTCGACCATGGTCGGTAAATTAAAAGACGTCAGTATCAGGGTTTTATATCGTAAGCGTGTGTTTTGGCTAGTGTTTTTAGTCTTTGGTAATCTGCTCTCAGGGCTTAGTATCTCAAACTTTGAAGATGTGATTGCCGCCAATTTGGTATTGGTGTTTTTCTTACCGCTACTGGTTGATAGTGGTGGTAACGCCGGTTCTCAGTCCGCAACCTTGATGGTACGTGCGCTAGCCACTGGCGATGTGGTCATGCGTGACTGGTTTTCATTACTCGGTCGTGAAGCATTAGTTGCGCTCATGCTTGGGGCGACGATGGCGGTAGCTATATCAGTTATCGGTTATGTGCGCGGGGATGCCGTTGTATCGCTAGTGCTGGCGCTGAGTATGATGTCGGTGGTCATGATTGGCTGTGTGATTGGCATGAGTTTACCGTTTGTGCTTAATAAGTTAGGCTTTGACCCTGCTACTGCCAGTGCGCCTTTGATTACCTCGGTATGTGATGCGTCAGGCGTGCTGATTTATTTGTTTATTGCTTCAAAATTCTTAGCCATTTAATTTCTTAATTAGCTAATAAAGGTAATAAAGAAATAACAATCATTGAAAATAGATGGCAGGATAGATGAATTTTACAAAGCATCATCCTATTGGCGTTGTGGTTTTTTTATCCTTGTAATTGAGCTACACTGTCACGATAAAAGGTTTGGCTAGGAAGCTCATGGGCAGTATGATTTAGCCTGTTTATCACAGTATGAATTGAGTTTTTTACCATGCCCACCCACTTGTATAGGCAGTAACGGTAGCTATGTTTAACTTTATGAAAAAAAATAAACCGACCCCAAAAACCGAAACCCCGCAGCAGCGGGCAGAACGTGACAGTGCCGTGGATAAGGTGCTGCTCGGCTATGAAGTAGGTACGCTTAGCATTGCCACCATGGTGCTGGGACTGGAGCGCAACGGTGAAGAGCTTACCTTAGACCTACGCCTGCCAGAAGACAGTAGCCCTGAAACCATTCAGCAAGAGCTTGGGCAACTGCTGCACCCGCATGGCATCAAAACCATTCATATGAATGTGCGGCTGTCGGCACCAGCTAAGGGGGCAGGCTCAACCTTACCAAAGCAAATGCCAAAGACCACGGATGCCATGGCAAATCAATCTAAGCCTAGCGCACAGTCTAATAGCGACAGTGAACCACCAATTACTAAGGCCGCGCCAACGCAAGCTTCATTGGCCGCGCATCCGCGTATTCGTCATATTATTGTCGTAGCATCTGGTAAAGGCGGTGTTGGTAAATCAACCACCACCGTTAATATCGCTTTGGCATTACAAAAACTGGGCAACCGTGTTGGCGTCCTCGATGCTGATATCTATGGTCCTAGTATGCCAACCATGCTGGGCGTCGCCGATGTAAAGCCGCAACTCGAAAACGAGCAGTTTGTTCCAGTTGATGCGCATGGTATGGCGATGCTATCGATTGGTAGCTTGCTCGACGGTGATAACACCCCTGTCGCGTGGCGTGGGCCAAAAGCCACCGGTGCACTGATGCAGCTTTATAACCAAACCAACTGGCCACAATTAGATTACCTAGTGATTGATATGCCACCAGGTACGGGCGATATCCAATTGACGCTCGCACAGCGTATCCCCGTCACAGGTGCGGTGATTGTCACGACGCCGCAGCATATTGCATTACTCGATGCGCAAAAGGGTATCGAGATGTTTAACAAGACCAATATTCCAGTGCTCGGCGTGGTTGAGAACATGGCGCTGCATACCTGTAGCAACTGTAATCATACCGAAGCTATCTTTGGTACGGGTGGTGGTGAGTTTATCGCTGAGCAGTATCAGGTGCCGCTATTAGGGCAGTTGCCATTAGCCAGCGGTATTCGTGCACAAGTGGATAAAGGGGAGCCGAGCGTGTTGGCCGATGATGAGTTTGCGCCGTATTATCTAAGTATTGCTAAGAATATCGAAGCCAATATTAGTAAATTTGCCAAACCTGTCGATGATAAGCGTATTTTCTAATAGTTTTCTAATGGCTCTTAATAGTGCTAATGGCTTTTATTGACAGCAAAATAGCCTAAGCATATAAACTTGAATGGTTTTAATTTTAAAAAGGGAATATCGTGAGCTTATCGATTTATCAACGTCATTTAGACAATATTCCCAAGCAGTATCAATTGTTAAAGTTATTGCGCCCACCGATATACGTGATTGAGCTCTCAAACAATCAACTGATTGGCGTTTGTTACTATAAAGATGGCAGTAGTAAACGCCATCAGGTTAATGCGGATTTTAGTAATCGACGAATGGTGATTGCTGATTTTTCGCAAGCAGTACAAGCCATGACTGATTTATTGCTTAAGTTTCCCAAGCATGCATTTGCATTGAATGGCTTTGCAGTAGCGAATGTAACCGAAACGCTAGCAGATGGGTTGACCACGATAGAGATTAAAGCCATTAGAGAGGCAGTTTGGGCAGCATCAGGACAGGCAAAAAGAAGAATCATAAGTACCGCAGTCAGCTACCAAGGACAGGTAGTCTCGCAATGAATTTTGGCTAGGATGCCGTAAAAATGAAGCAAAATGATAATAACCAACCTACCGCTAATCACTTTAGACCAGTTGAACTTGACCAGCTTATTCAAAACGCTCAACCTACCTTTGGCGTATTTGCGAAAGTTAAGAGCATCAATTATCTGGACTATCACAGTCATCTTATCTCGCAAAAAGCACTGCCCAACTGGCGTAAAGCGCTTAAAGCCAACCAATTCTGCTTTATTCAAATTATTCAGCCGCCTTATCGAATCTGTTTAGCACTGGCGACGATTAAGCTCGCAACCAGTGCCTTTGTCTATCTTTACAATGATGAGACTGGTGAGTTAGAAGTTGATGAAGCCTTGCAGCCTTTGACTCGGCAGACGCATTTGACAGGCGATTGCTATCAAGGGCAGATGGCATTTACTCATGCCAAACTAACCGTCAATTTAGATTTTACGCCTTCGCAGATTAACGTTGTGCTAGACAGTCAAAACCTTACACTCAATGCAACCTTAGCAAGGCAATCACAGCCACTTGCTATCTGTACACCAACGGGCAGGCGCGGATGGACGTTTACCCAAAAAGAACCATTAACCGCTGTATCTGGGCATTTACGCATTAAAGACAATTCAAAATTTAACGTTGATGCTGCTCATACCCTCGATTCTCTCAATTCTCCCGATGCTAAAGCTCAGAAAATAGACTTTATTGATACCACTAGCGCCAATCTAGATTGGACGCTTGGCTATATGCGTCATAAGACCAATTGGTTTTGGAGCTGTATTAATAGCTATTTGCCAGATGGTCGTCATTTTACCTTGAACTTATCAATGGGCGTCAATGAAACGGGAGCCAGTGAAAATGCGTGCTGGCTTGATGGTCAGATAGTTTATCTGCCGCCCGTGATGTTTATACGTCAAGATTTGGATACACCCGCGCAGAATACGTGGCGTATTTATCATCACAACCTCGGCTGGAGCAAGGTTGATATTGATTTAACCTTTACGCCAATTACCGTCTATAAAAAGACCGATAACTTCGGTGTGCTTGCCAGTATCTTTGAGCAATGGCTTGGATTATATAGTGGAGAGATTCGCTTAGGAGATGAGGTCATTAAAATTGATAAGGTAATGGGCTTGGCAGAAGATCATTTTGCTAAATGGTAGTGTGGTGAGCGTAGGTTTGAGTAGCAGCAACAAGACATCAGTAAGGCATTTATTAGATATTGAATAGCATGCTTTATTTTAAAGTCGTTGAGGCTCTATAAATTGAGGCGCCAATTCCGTATAATCGTCGCTATCGAAATACGGTATCATAACCACTATTAAATATTTGCTTTTGCTAAGGAAGAACAATGTCTATCAAATCTGACCGCTGGATTCGTAAAATGGCCGAAGAACATGGCATGATTGAACCATATGAGCCAGGTCAAGTACGCTTTAATGATGCAGGCGAGCGTTTGGTCAGTTATGGCACCTCAAGCTATGGTTATGATGTGCGCTGTGCCCCTGAGTTTAAAGTTTTTACCAACGTGCATTCGGTTGTCGTTGACCCTAAAAACTTCGATGAGAAAAGCTTTATCGATATCGTTGGTGACGAATGTATTATTCCGCCAAACTCGTTTGCATTGGCGCGTACGATGGAATATTTCCGCATTCCACGTGACGTATTGACCATTTGCCTCGGTAAATCAACCTATGCACGCTGCGGTATCATCGTCAACGTGACGCCGCTTGAGCCTGAGTGGGAAGGGCACGTGACGTTAGAATTTAGTAATACTACCAATTTGCCAGCACGTATTTATGCCGGCGAAGGCGTGGCACAGATGCTATTTTTCCAAAGTGATGCTGATGACGTCTGCGAAACCAGTTATAAAGACCGCGGTGGTAAATACCAAGGTCAGCGCGGTGTAACTCTGCCAAGAACTTAGGCGTCTAGAACTTAAGCACCAATAAATTAAGTGTTTTAGACTGACAATAAAAAAGCCAGCATATTTAATATGACTGGCTTTTTTATTGTTTTATAATTTGGCTATTTCAAAGTCGATTATTTTTTTAAGGTCAATTATTTTAAAACTTTTAAACCGGCTTTATTATCACGTTTGGGCTTAGGCGCTGCAACGTTGGTTTTAGAGCTGCTACTCGCAACAGCGTCCTCTTCAGGTTCATAATTGTCATATTCATTAGGGTCAAAAAACATCCCTTGCGAATTTTCTTTGGCATAGATGCCCATTACCGCCGTTAGCGGCACCCAAATCTCTTGTGATACCCCACCAAAGCGCGCACTAAAGTTAATGTAATCATTTCCCATACTCATATTACCGGTCGCACGACTGGCAATATTGAGCACAATACGCCCATCTTGTACATGCTCTCTTGGAATCTGTACGTTGTCGGCAGTGGCGTCCACCATCAGATACGGCGTGAGCGCATTGTCTTCTATCCATTGATATATCGCGCGCACCATATAAGGACGGGTTGGGGTAATAGAGGTGGTTTCTTCGCTCATCTTTGGTTTCCTATACTGAGGATATGAAATAATAATTAAAAAAGGATTGACGGTAGAGTGTTCGTTATAAAAAAAGTCGTTCATGCTTAATTATTGGTTATTCTAAGGTAGCACTTTGCTGCTGTCTAATTAGCGCACGCTTTTTTGAAAGCTATCACGCTCAAAAATCCGTTTTTGATAATCAAATAGAGGACGACTGATAGCGCGCGGTAGCTCAATGCCCATTTCTTCCAACCGCCATAGTAGAGGCGCTAAGAGCACATCACACCAGCCAAATTCATCTGCCATAAAGTAAGGCTTATGGGCAAACAGTGGTGATAAAGTAATGAGTGAATCGCTCAGCTGTTTTTTGGCCATGGCAGCTTGGGCTTTATTGAAACTGTCTGGATGCATCAGCAGGCGTTTACCGAGTACCAGCCAATCGCGTTGAATGCGCCATGCTAATTGGCGGAATTGCGCGCGCTCTTGCGGCGTTTCAGGCAATAGCTTATTGGCATGGTAACGCTCTTCAAGATACTCAAAGATGACGTTAATCTCATATAGCGCAATTTCCCGCTGCTGCAAGACAGGCAGGGTGTGATAGGGGTTGAGCTCTGTCAAATCTTCAGGACGCTCAGAGTGCAAACGTGATAAATAATAGGCAAGCTTTTTTTCTTCAAGTAATAGACGCACCACATGACTGTCGTAGCCGTCATCAGCGTATAAAATCAGCTGACTACTTGGAATGTCATTCGCATCAATCATGAAAGCCTAATATATTAGTAAAGCCTGTTATCGTAAACAATGTGGCTCTGTTTATCAAGGTAGCGTACGTAAACATTAGGGGGCAGCCTTATTTTCAGCTAATACTTTAGTGTCTAACGGTTTGTCAGAGAATAAAAAAGGTACTACCGAAGTAGTACCTTTTATATGATGCAGTCTTAGTGTTTAATACTTAAATTATTTTACGTCTTTCCAGAACTCTTTGTTCAATAAGTAAACTGGGATTAGTAATACTAATAAGAATAAAATCACAAAGAAACCAATCACTTGGCGGTCATGACGAACAGGCTCAGCCATCCACGCCATGAAGTTAACCAAGTCACCAACCTCAGATTCAAACTCATCGGCACTCAGCTCTTCTTGCATATTATGCAAGACGTGAGGCATCGCAGCGTTGGCAAGCACTAAGTTATTAGCACCCCAAGGACGGCTTGGATCTTCATAGAATGACAACAGGTAAGTATATACCCAATCATCACCGCGCAGACGTGTCTCAAGAGACAAATCTGGCGGAGCCGCGCCGAACCATGATGCTTGGACTTCAGGGTCAATTTCAGCATTGATATGGTCACCGATTTGATCGGTAGTGACCATCAAATACTTCTCGACCAGCTCAGGTGGTATCTCTAAATCTTTAGCAATGCGCGAGTGGCGAACGTACTGTGCGGAGTGACAACCGGCACAGTAGTTCATAAAGATTTTCGCGCCGTTTTGTAGCGAGCCTTTATTGGTAAAATCAATGGGGGCTGTGCTACAAGCTAGGTGTTCTACCACACCGTCAGCATTGGTGAAAGTACCGCAGCCACCGCCTGCTGCCAGTGCGCTACCAGCAGTCAAGGTTAATGCCGCGCCTAAGCCTAGACCAGCTAGGGATTTAATTAGCGTGCTCATTAGTGACCTCCGGTAACGCGTTCTGGTGGCTGTTTACACTTCTCAATGGCAGTGTAAAACGGCATCAATAAGAAGAACAAGAAATATAGAACTGTGAATATACGTGACATGATAGTCGCCGTTGGGGTTGCAGGTGTTGCACCCAAGTAGCCTAGTACGACAAAGCTAATCGCAAAGATAGTAAGTGCAATCTTAGACAAGATGCCTTTATAACGTATCGAGCGTACTGGAGATCTATCAAGCCATGGAATTAAGAACAGTACGGCAATCGCACCACCCATCGCAATAACACCACCAAGCTTATCAGGAACTGCCCGTAAGATGGCATAGAAAGGTGTGTAGTACCATACTGGCGCAATATGCGCAGGCGTTTTTAGCGAGTTCGCTGTCTCAAAGTTTGGTGGCTCAAGGAAGAAACCGCCGCCTTCTGGGAAGAAGAACACCACTGCAAAGAACAAGATAAAGAAGACAACAATACCCACCATATCATGCACAGTGTAGTACGGATGGAATTCAATACCGTCTAATGGTACGCCATTCTTATCTTTTAGCTTCTTAATGTCGATGCCATCAGGGTTGTTTGAACCAACGTGATGTAGCGCCACTAAATGCATAAAGACTAAGCCCACAAGCACCAGCGGAATCGCAACCACATGCAAGGCAAAGAAGCGGTTTAGGGTGATACCTGAGATAATATAATCACCACGTACCCATTCAGCAAGACCATCACCAATCACAGGCAGAGCAGCAGGTAAGTTTAAGATAACCTGTGCGCCCCAGAATGACATGTTGCCCCAAGGAAGTAGGTAACCGAAGAAACCTTCTGCCATCAATGCTAGGTAAATACCCATACCGATGAGCCAAATAAGCTCACGTGGTTTTTGGTATGAACCATATAGCAAGGCGCGGAACATATGCAAATACACCACGACGAAGAACGCTGATGCGCCAGTCGAGTGCATATAACGGATGAGCCAGCCACCTTTAACATCACGCATGATGTATTCAACAGAGGCAAATGCCCCTTCGGCACTTGGGTTGTACATCATCGTCAGCCAAATACCAGTGACTAACTGGTTGACCAGTACCACCATTGATAACACGCCAAAGAAATACCAAAAGTTAAAGTTCTTTGGTGCATAGTACTTTGACATATGATATTCATAGGTTTCAGTCGCAGGAAAACGCGCGTCCACCCAATGCATTAACTTTTTACCCATGCTCATATTAAGCCTCCCCAATCGTCAAGATGGTACCATCCACGTTGTACTCTGGGACGGGCAAGTTAAGCGGTGCAGGTACACCACTATAAACACGACCCGCTAAATCATATTTAGAGCCATGACATGGGCAGAAAAATCCACCGTACCAATCATTACCACCTAAATCGGCTGCGCCAACATCAGGACGGTAGTTTGGTGCACAGCCTAAATGCGTACAGACGCCTTCTACCACCAATACTTCTGGCGAGATAGAGCGTTCAGGATTTTTACAGTATTCAGGTTGCAAAGATGCATCAGAATCGGGGTCAGATAATAGTGGCTTTACTGATTCAAGCGTGGTCAGCATCTCTTCAGTGCGCTTGACCACAAAGATAGGTTTACCACGGTATTTGACGACAATCATTTGTCCTGCCTCGATAGAACCAATATCTTGGGTCACTGCCGCACCAGCAGCCTCAGCTTTAGCGCTTGGGGTCCAAGAGCGGACAAAAGGTGTTGCCACAGCAGCTACCCCAGCTGCACCAATTACGGCAGTCGAGGCAATAAGAACTCTACGACGTTGTACGTTAACGCCTTCGGCATGGCTCATTAAAACTTCCTCCAGGTGAATGAAATGGGATTATCCCACACTGGGTTTGTGGCTTAGAAAAATTACAATTATCAAGCCACGTTAGCTGTGCCTAATTTTGCTAATTGTTGCTATTCTAAGCTATTTCGGTCATAAAATAAATTATTGTGTTAAAAATAAAGCAACCTTGATAGGGCACGCTACAACGTTAAACCAGATAATGGGTCTAAAAGACCTTACTTATCAATGTTTAACAAATGCCTGTATGCAACAAGGCTTATAGGAATAATGACCTTATAATTAATAAGGATATTCAGCAATAGCGAATGATACTTGAAATTCAGACAATGTTCACTAACTTTCAGCACATCACTACTGTGTAAGTAGCCGTTGGCTATTTATTTCTACTTACTAAAATGAAATACTTATAAATCGCCCTACCTTTAATAGTGCATTTTAAATAAGATATCTATTAATAAGATAGCTATTAAAGGCATAACCATTAAAGGTAAGGGCGTCATAATTCAGACTAAGCTTGTAGTGCTTTATTTTTTATACTAACTATAAATACTAGCTTTCAAGGGTATGCCAGCGCTCAAGCTTAGTCATCATCTCATCTTCGATGACCAATAAACGCTCACTGGCGGCAGTCGCGGCTTCAATATCTTTGGTAAACCATGAACCGTCAGCCAGCTTTTCTTCTAGCTGAGTTTGCTCAGCTTCAAGCGCGGCGATTTCTTTTGGTAAATTATCAAGTTCACGCTGCTCATTATAGTTGAGCTTTTTAGCAGCGGTATTAGGCTTTGCGGCTACCGTAGCTTTATTGCTAGATTTGCTATTGGCAGCATTATCGCTAGACGATTTAGCATTCTTAGCCTTTGCTGCTTCTTCACGGTTTTTTTGTACCAAATATTCTTGATAACCGCCGACATACTCTTTGACCACCCCTTTGCCGTCTTCATCAGTATCAAAGACCCAAGTAGAAGTGACGACGTTGTCCATAAATGAGCGGTCATGGCTAATCAGCAAGATAGTACCGTTAAAGCTACTAACAGACTCTTCTAATAGTTCAAGGGTGGCCATATCCAAATCGTTGGTTGGCTCATCGAGTACCAGAATGTTAGCAGGCTTTAATAGCTGCTTGGCAAGTAATACACGGTTACGTTCACCACCTGATAGGGCTTTGACTGGCGTACGTGCACGTTCTGGGGCAAATAAGAAGTCTTGCAAATAACTCATGATATGCGTTTTGCGACCGCCAACTTCGACGAAGTCTGAACCTTCTGAGACATTTTGCGCAACACTGGCTTCTAAATCTAGCTGATCACGCAGCTGATCAAAAAAGGCAATTTTCAGATTAGTGCCAAGCTCAACTGTACCTGTTTTGGTCACTTCATCGTCAGACATATCGAGTAGGGCTTTAATGAGCGTGGTTTTACCAGCGCCGTTGGGACCAACGATACCAATTTTATCGCCGCGCATAATCATGGTGCTAAAGTTATCGACCAAGACGTTGCCATCATATTCCAGATGCAAGTTTTTAACTTTACAGACCAGCTTGCCGCTTTTCTCGCCTTCGCCCATAGTGATATTGACGTTACCGACTTGCTCACGGCGACCGCTACGCTCTTCGCGCAAGGCTTTTAGCTCACGGACGCGACCTTCGTTACGGGTACGACGCGCTTTGATACCTTGGCGAATCCAAACTTCTTCTTGTGCCAGTTTCTTATCAAAGTTAGCATTATTTTTTTCTTCAGCAAGTAGCTGCTGCTCTTTTAATTCTTGATAACGCGCATAACCTTTTGCGCCTTGGGTCACGTCATAGCTCGTCAATTGACCACGGTCAAGCTCAACGATACGCGTAGCAAGCTTATTCACAAATGCTCTATCGTGAGTCACAAACAATAAGGTCAAACCTTGCCAATCTAATAAGAAGCGCTCTAACCATTCGATACTTTCAACGTCTAAATGGTTGGTTGGCTCATCGAGTAATAGCACGTCAGGCTTAGTAACCAGCGCACGTGCAAGTAGTACGCGGCGTTTACGACCACCAGAGAGTGAAGACAAATCATCTTCAGGATCGAGTCCCATGGTTGTAATCAGACGGGTTGCATCACGCTCTAAATCCCAGCCATGTACCGCATCGATATCATGCTGCAAGGTTGCCATATGCTCGCAAGCGTCCATATCGCCGTTGGCACACATATCGACTTGCTTATTATAGTTGATGAGCAAATCAGCGGTACGGCGGCTACCGCCCATCACGATGTCCAGGATACGACCGCTGGTTTCAGGGACGTCTTGCTCTAGCATCGCAACACGCATGCTGCTATTGGTGATAATCTCACCGCTGTCAGGCTGCAATGAGCCGTTAATCAGTTTAAATAAGGTGGATTTACCTTCGCCATTGCGGCCAATCAAACACACACGCTCGCCCGCATTAATCGCAAAATCAATGCCGTCAAGAACAGGAGCGACGCCAAAGGCTAAGTGAATATCTTTTAAATGTATCAATGCCATAGAATATCTTAAGCTTATATAATAGTGAGGTAGGGGTTGTTGCAAAATTGCTAGCAGTATAACATGCTGCCACCTAACTGTAGTATGCGTAAATGCATTTATAAGCACTATTTTATAACGGTTATTTTAAATGGTCATGGATGAGATTTGACAAAGGTCATGACTACATTATCTGGTATTGAGAAAAATATGAATGAACTGAATTCGATAGATAGCAAACCTTCCAATAATCAAGCTAAGCTGTCAGATACCCAAGCGGATTTACAAGCACAGGTTATTGAATTGCAGATGAACCTGTCTCACCTTGAGGTTACCGTAGAACGGCTTGATGAGGTTATTACGCGTCAAGACAGAGATATCCAAACCTTGCAGCGACAGGTGCAGTTTATCTATAAGCAAGTCGAAAGCCAAGATGGAGAGGGCGGTGTGGCGCCGTTTGATGTTGTGGCAGATAGACCGCCACATTATTAAGTAGCAAAAGACCTCTTACTGATAAGCCGTCTGATGGGCTGTTTATGATAAGCGTATATGTGTGTTTTTGCATAAATACACCGTACGATGACTATTGAGTCATATTAGAGAAATAATGTGTTTTTAGGTTGTCTTAATGTAAAAAAAACATTAGTATCCTTCACCTTAGATACTGTCTACCTAACAAAGTTCGGTGTAGCGGTAAAACAATGTGGATGTTTGGAGATACACAATGGGCGCAAATTTCAATCTAAAGACTCTTACGGTAGCTTTGGCTGCTCTTTCTGCAGCTAGTATCGCTAGTGCAGCAGGTCTTGATCGTTCAGGTCAAGATATCACGGCATTTTTACAAGATGGCACCTATGCCGAAACTGTTTATACTTATCTAGATGCTGATGTCAGTGGTTATGATAATGCTTATGTTGGCCCAGATAAAAATGCTTATCAGCAAGGTAAGAAAATAGATGACATCGCAGAATCTTATGACTTCTTCCGTTACGGCGTAAAAGCCGATATCAACGATACTTTCAGCGTTGGTGTTCTATATGATGAGCCTTTTGGTGCTGCTGCCGATTATAGTGGTGACAACAACTTTGTTGCTCAAGGTGATCGCAACGCTACGATTAATGCTGTATCAGGTGGTAAGATTAAGGATTTTGCATCTGCGGCTCAAACAGTAGGTGGAATTAAGTATAAAATTGACAATAAAATTGAATTAACGCCTACAGAGCAAGCACAATACAAAGCATTAGCGCCAGCTGTGGCTGCGGCACAAGCAGAGTTTAATACCAAAGGCGAAGGAACCAACGTTGAAGTGCGTACTGAAAATATCACTGCAATTCTTGGCATGAAATTTGGCGAAAATAAAAATTTCCAAGTTTATGGCGGTCCGGTTGCTCAACAAGTACAAGCTGATGTAAAACTACGTGGACTGGCATATAGTGCTGCGACTGGCTATACCGCTCATATTAGCTCAGATCAAGATTATGGCTGGCTAGCAGGTATGTCTTATAGTAAACCTGAAATTGCTTTACAAGCTGCGTTAACCTATCGCTCAGAAATTGATCATACTTTACCAATATTTGAAAGCTATCCTGCAGCCAGCATTGAAAAAGCTGGTGAGATAGATATCACTACTCCAAAATCTGTAAACTTTGATTTTCAAACAGGTATCAATCCAACGACTTTAGCGACAGCAAAAGTACGCTGGGTACCATGGAGTGACTTTGCAATCGTACCTCCTGTTTATACAGAAGTGAGTAAAGCGCAGTACCCTGAAGGTTTGTCTTTAGTGAGCTATGACAAAGATCAATGGTTAGTAGAATTAGGTTTAGCTAAGCGACTAACGCCAGCACTAGCCGTGACTGGTAATATTGGTTGGGATAGTGGCGCTGGCAATCCAGTGACGTCATTAGGACCTATCGAAGGTTATTACAGCGCGGGTCTAGGTGCAAAATATAACTTCACTGAGAACTGGGCAGTTTCTGCCGGTGGTAAATACCTATGGTTCGGCGATGCTAAAGGTCAAATACCAACTAAGAATGTCGTTAGTAACTTTGAAGACAATGATGGTTTTGCCCTTGGTGTGAAGCTATCTTATCAAGCTAAGTAAAACTGAAAATTACTAATATTCATATAAGTTATATTTTTTAGATAAAAAGACGACCTTAAATGGGTCGTTTTTTTTATGTTTATAATAAAGAAAAATACAATAATAAATACCTTTTAATTTAAGAGTAAAAAGCTATATTTTCCGATTTAAGTTCGCCAATAATATAAGTTAGAAATTACTGATTGTATAGTAAGTAAACTATTGTTTATTAAAGTAATTTAATGTTTTGTACCGCTCAGTCATTAACAAGAAATAAAGCGTTTTAATTGTTGTTTTAGTGTCAGAAAGTCATTACTATTCATTTTAGGACATCGTTTACATAATCATATATTTTGCGTAACAATGCTAAATGTTGATTATTATAACGATTAAACAACGAGGATGTTTGGAGATACACAATGCGCGCTACTTTTCACTTAAAAACCCTTGCCGTAGCGATAGCTACTCTTTCTGTAGCCAGTATGAGTAATGCTGCAGGTCTTGATCGCTCAGGTCAAGATATCACAGCATTCTTACAAGATGGCACTTATGCCGAAGCTGTATATACCTATATCGACGCTGACGTTAGCGGTTATGACAGTTCTAATGGTAACCCTCTTGATAACACCTACAAAAAAGGCAATGCAACAGGCGATATTGCTGAGTCTTATGATTTTTTCCGCTATGGTGTAAAAACAGATATCAATGATACCTTTAGTGTGGGTATCTTATACGATGAGCCTTTCGGTGCTGCTGCTGCTTATAGTGGTGACAATAACTTTGTATCAAAAGGCGATCTTGATGCTTCAGCAATATCACTAACTGACAGCAAAGCTAGTGGCTTCAACGATGCTAGACGACAAGCTGGCGCTAACCAAACGCAAGCTATAGCATCTCAAACGGCTGCACAACGTTTTGCCGCTCAAGCAGCAGCAGCTACTGATCCACAAGTAGCACAAGGTCTTGCAGCTCAAGCCGCCGCCGAAGCAGCTAACGCAAAGAAGTTTGCTGAACAAGCCAGTTTTTTTGGTACAGCAGCAGCCATAGCAGGTGCTGAAGCGGGTAATGCAGGTGAAGGTACCAATGTTGAAGTGCGTAGTGAGAGCATAACGGCTATTCTTGGTATGAAGCTTGGCACAGATAAAAACTTCCAAATTTATGGTGGTCCAGTAGCACAGCGTGTACAAGCTGATGTGAAATTACGTGGTCTTGCTTATGGACCAGCGACTGGATATACGTCACATATTAGCCCAGATCAAGACTACGGTTGGCTAGCAGGTATATCTTATAGCAAGCCTGAAATCGCTTTAAAAGCTGCTTTAACCTATCGATCTGAAATTGATCATAGTATGAATATTTATGAGAAATATCCTCTAGCAACAACCATTGGTGGAGCTGAAAGACCTCCTCGGGATCTTCCTATTGAACAAGTGACTAATATGGAGTTAACCACACCAAAATCAGTCAACTTCGATTTCCAGACTGGCATTAACCCAACAACTTTAGCCACTGCAAAAGTACGTTGGGTACCATGGAGTGACTTTGCTATTACTCCTCCTTTATATAATGAAGTTAGTCAAGGTAGATATGGTCCTAATGGCTTAGACTTGGTTGAGTATGAAGATGACCAATGGCAAGTAGAGCTTGGTCTTGCTAAGCGTATAGCACCAGCTTTAGCCGTAAGTGGCACAGTTGGTTGGGATAGCGGTGCTGGCGATCCAACAACATCATTAGGTCCTATTGATGGTTACTATAGTGTTGGTTTGGGCGCTAAATATAACGTCACTCCCGAATGGGCAGTATCAGCAGGTGGTAAGTACTTATGGTTCGGCGATGCCAAAGGTCAATTGCCAACTCAAAAATTGGTTGGTGATTTCCAAGACAATGATGGATATATCGTTGGCGTAAAATTGTCTTACCAAGGCGAGTAATTAAGTTTTCTGTCTCTAATTAGAGAAACTAATGTTCATAAAAGCAAAGCAGCCTAAAGGCTGCTTTGCTTTTTTTATACTTATATATTTAGAAATTAATATAAAAAAGTCCTCTGACTAATATGTCTAATACATAATTTTTTTGATTAAGATGTACTGATATTATAGGTTTGAGTCGTACCAATTTATATTTGTTTTTTAGTAAAGACTCTATCGGCTTTAGCCTATTTCTTTAAAGTTCAAAAAGAGAGTTGCTATAAGACTCAACTTTAATTATGATACTTAAGTCGGTTACGTTATCTTACATAGCTGTAATGTCTGATATTTAAGAAATGTGAAGATCGAGTCATCGATTCTTACTTCTAAAGATTTAGTTCAAAGTCGTTTGGCAAAGGATTGCACAGCATCAGCTGAAGTTACTGATATAAGACATATCATAACCAAGCTATTTGCCAGTTATTATATTCATGGAGGATATCAAGTGTCTCAAAAATTCCCTATCTCTAAACTTACTCTCGCTCTTTTTGCTTTATCGGCTGCATCATTGACGCAAGCTGCTGGTCTTGATCGTTCTGGTCAAGATATCAAAGGCTTTTTTAATCCCGGAACCTATGCAGAAGTTGATTTTGCTTATATCGATACCAAGGTATCTGCTCATGACAATGCGGGCAATAAATTTGGTATAACAAATACTGAAGCTGAATATGTTAAAGGTAAGAGTACCGGTAATGCTACTGATGATACCTATAGCTTTATGCGTTATGGTGTCAAAACGGACGTCAATGACAATATAAGTATTGGTGTCTTTTATGATGAGCCATTCGGGGCAGAGGTAGAATATAAAGGTGATAGTAATTTCGTATCAAAAGTAGGTGAAGAAACGCTTATCACACCTAAATTCAATGGAATAGGTGCTGAAAACGAAAAAATAAATTCTGCAATAACAGACCCTGATTATAATAAAAATACCAATGTTAGTGTTCATACTGAGACTTGGACCGGTTTGGTTGGTTACAAGTCTAATGGTTTCCAAGTATTTGGTGGCCCAGTAATGCAAAAAGCAAAAGCGGACGTACATTTGCGAGGTAAAGCCTATGGTCCGTTAACAGGCTATGATGCTAACGTTAATGCGGATACTGATTACGGCTGGGTTGCAGGTCTTGCTTATAGCAAACCTGAAATAGCGCTTAATGCTGCTTTAACTTATCGTTCTGAAATTGAACATAAAACAGATATCGCTGAGAGAGTTCCGCTTTTAGATAGTGAATATAAAGGCCTTGTTCTTTCTCAGATTCCAGGAAGTGCTGGATATGATATCCAAGCCAATGCGACAACTGAGGCGACAGTTACCACACCTGAATCAGTAAACTTAAATATACAGACAGGTTTGAGTGAGAAATATCAACTATTAGGAACGCTGGATGTTCGCTGGGTACCTTGGAGTGATTTTTCGATTGTTCCGCCTTTATATAATGTATTCTCAAAGGCAGCGGTACCAGAAGGTTTACCATTATTATCCTACGAAAAAGATCAGTGGAAGGTCGATGTTGGTTTAGCTAAGCGATTTAATGAAAAATTGGCTGGTTCAGTTGTTCTCGGCTATGATTCTGGTGCTGGAGACCCTGTGAGTTCACTTGGTACCATTGAAGGTTTTTATAGTATTGGTGGTGGCATTAAATACAATGTCACACCAGAGTGGGCAGTATCTGTCGGCGGCAAGTATCTTAAGTTTGGCGATGCTACTGGACAGTTACCTAATGGTAGTATCGTCAGTAAGGCTGAAGACAATGATGGTTATATTGCGGGCGTAAAAATCTCTTACCAAAGTCAGTAAAATTGCATTTGATAGTATTATTTTGAATAAAGTTCTTAAAAAGCTTATCTAGTGAGTTAGATAAGCTTCACTAATGACTATTATCTATCTTATTGAGTACTGAGTTAATACTCATATAAATTTTTAACCTCTCACAAATGAACGTTTGCGTCATTTTTTATCAACAGCAGTCAGCTGTTATGAATTGACTTTGTAAACTAAATTTGGTTATCTATAGCTCTTATCTAAACATTAGTAGTACAAGTAGTAGATAAAGGAATATCAATTAATCATCCATGGAGGAAGAAGAATGTCACCTAACCGTCATTCAATCACTGCTGTATCGACAGCTAAAAAATTCAAGACCCCGCTAAAAGCCAGTGTAGTACTCTTAACATCAATGATCCTCGCCGCCTGTAATACGACTGATGAGCCTTCTTATAATCTTGGCGATGTATTTGAAACAATAACGCCAACTCCAACACCGACTCCAACACCAACACCAACACCAACACCAACACCAACACCTGCGGATTATAGCTCTGCAGCAGAAACTAAATTATCAGGTGCACAGCATCTTTCTGTGAATACAGGAGCGATTGCAGGGGTAAAAGAAGTAACCACACGTACTTTTGATATTCGTAGCGTATCCGATGCCGATGCCCGCGCTGATGAAGCTTTGACAGGAATTGTTCAAAAACCAGTAGCAGTTGCCTTATCTGGTGACAATGATGTTGACACCGGAAGTGGGTTTAAATCTCATCAAGGCAAAGGCAATGTGCTGGGTGAAGACGACCTAACTTATACCTCAACCTATAAAGATTTCGGTACTGATGGTGCACTCCGTATCGCCCATGTTGATGGTGAGGTGAATGCATTAGGAAATCAAATCCCAGTGGACGGCGTATTAGTCATTGGTAATAAAACAGCAACTCTACCGGGTGAAGGTAAGTTTGAATATACTGGCGATGCCACCAATCGTAAAGTAGGTTCAGGGAATGCCATTGAGTATGGTAGCTCAGAATTTACAGCTGATTTCGTTGCGAAAAAAGTCGATGGTAAGCTAAGCTTTACTAAAGCCGGCGATATTGCACTAGGTGCTGATATCAATGGCAACGAATTCACAGGTAAAAAGGGTGAGTATAATACTAATGGTGCCTTCTACGGTAAGGACGCCAATTATATCGGTGGTATTTATGAAGGTAATGGTTCGCAAGGTACCTTTGGAGCTGAGAAAAACGCAGCTGTAACGCCGACACCGACGCCGACACCGACGCCAACACCGACGCCAACACCGACACCAATCATAAAGGGCTTTCATTCGGCTTACTTAGTGAAGGAAGGGAGAGACGCAGCCGGAGCCCCTTTATTGCAGATAGTGCGCGACCCTTATTTTATTTTAAAAAAAGGAAATTCTGAGTTGGATCCGGCGTTTGACACTGCGCCGAATGCCTTGATAGACGGGGAACAAATTGATGTAATCCAACGTTCCCCTAGCGATAATCCACTTGATGGGCCTGGCCGGCTTACTTTTGAAGTCGATGCTTCCGAACTTACCCTCCTCGTCAACTTTGAAGACGGGCGATCCGGTGACGGCAACGACAATATCGCGATTCCGCTTCGCCGCGTAGTAACGGAGAGTCAGGCATTTCCATCACTGGAAATCGGTTATTATGAACCTGATCCTCAGTTTAAAAATTGGGAATCAAACAGTGGCAACGTATACCGTTTTCTTGAATCCCGTTTCAGCTTCGCCGAGGGTATTCTGACGCCGCAAGACACGATCGCTGACTTGACTGCTAACCAGGCAGTTTATGATTACCAAGGTTTGTCTGGCGGGGAGATTTATTTCAATGGCATCGAAAGTTCGTGTGATGTCTGCGGTAAATTCCAAGGGACCATCGATTTTGGAAAAAGCCAAGCACAGGGCTTTACGATTAATTTTGATACAGGTAAAGCAGTCGTCGACATACAAACACGCGAAGGAGTCCTTAACAAGGATGGTAGTTTTACCTTCAATACTCCACAGGGAACCTACAGTATACGCCCGTCTGGTGGCAATGGAGATTCGGTTACTACATTCGGAGTCGTCAATGGAGCGGTTTTTGGTGAGAAAGCTGAATCCGTGGGCGGAACAGTAAATTTGATTGGCCCGCCAGATGGTCCTGATGCCTACGCGACGGGTCGATTTGGAGGAAAACGCTAGTTATACCTTTCGCGTCCAAGAGAAAACCCATTTTCAGCACGCATCTTTTCGCGAAGGGCGTTGTTGTAGAAGCTTGAAGGAGATGACCCTTCCTGCGCTTCTA
>NZ_DEIR01000005.1:0-27662 GCF_002352555.1 Psychrobacter sp. UBA2769
GCCTTTGCGCTGTCTCATCTGCTCGATACGCAGCTTACGTCCAGAGACCAGCCGTAGCACCTCACGGCGCTGCTCAGTCGTCATCTCATGCCATAACTGACGCTCAGGTCGACTACGTAAGCAGCCAAAGCAATAGCCTTTTTTATTGCTTTGACAGACACCAATGCATGGATTGGCAATCTCGAACAGCTCAAACTGCTGATTCATGGCGGCTCCATTGCTATTTTCGTTATTCCTTTAATGTGCCTAATCTCATTCTACAACACTATTATGTCGCAAATATTGAATAATAATGTGCGGTTTTATTGTTACTGTTTTTATTAACGTAATGCTATGCTGAGTTTTTATTATTCATATATAGCAATCATAACAAAATTAATAAGTGAGATTATACGTGAACGTTATTTATATTCATGGGCTCGACAGCGATGCGAACTCTACTAAAGGCAAGTTGTTAGAGGATTATTGCCGCCAGTATCATTCTGATATCAATATATTGCGACCTGATTTGAATAAGACGCCTGATCAAGTTTTTAGGCAGATATTGTTATTAATCGAAAATTTGAATAGCAATGGTAATCATGCTGAAGATGGGAAGTTTAAATCGTCAAACACAATATTGGTCGGTAGCTCATTAGGTGGTTATTTTTCTACCTTGGTCAGCAATCATATCGGCTGCCCAGCACTATTATTAAATCCTAGCACGCAGCCGCATATGACATTACAGCGCTTTGCTGATAATTTGGCTCTGAAAGATGATGTTAAAGAGGAGAGTTTGAGCAGTCAGATTTTCCATTCGACAGCCGGTGGTTGGGATATTACTCATGCAGATTTGCAATGGTTTGCAGCGCATCAATTATCGACTATTAATTATCCTGATAAAGTTGCTGTGCTTATTAAAGAAGGCGATGAGCTGTTAAATCCTGAGCTGTCTAAACAATTTTATAAAAGTCAGGGAGTTACAGTAACCATGCAAGCCGGGGGTGATCACAGGTTTAGCGATTTTGGGATGCAATTGCCAATGGTGATTGATATGTTAAGGCAGTTGTTCTAAGTTCAAATAAAACTGACATAGAGGCTAACAGATAACCTGATATATCAAGCAACTTAAATAGACGACATTATCTGACGTGAGCGACTGACTATTACCGTTACCGTCGCTATTTTTCGTTATAATGGTCGAATAGAATTAATCGCACATGAATAGTTAAGGATGCATTTGTGAGTCAATATAATGCGCAATCGTTAGAAGTTTTAGAAGGGCTTGAGCCCGTCCGTCGTCGCCCAGGTATGTATACCGACACCACGCGCCCCAATCATTTGGCGCAAGAAGTTATCGATAACTCAGTCGATGAAGCATTGGCGGGTTATGCCAAGGTTATCAAAGTGCAATTGCATAGCGATGGTTCTTTATCAGTCGAAGATGATGGCCGCGGCATGCCAACCGATATTCATCCCGAATTTAATCAAACGGGTATTGAGCTGATTCTAACCCGTCTGCATGCTGGTGGTAAGTTTTCGACATCTAACTATGAAGTTTCAGGCGGCTTACACGGTGTAGGCATCTCTGTCGTCAATGCGCTATCAACGCGAGTAGAAGTGACGGTATGGCGTGATAGTACGCAGTTTGAGATGGCGTTCGAGAATGGCGCAGCAGTCACATCTTTAACCGAAACAATCAGCTCAAACAAACGTAAGCGTGGTACTAAAGTACACTTTTGGGCTGATGGCAGCTTTTTTGATACGCCTAAATTTAACGTTAAACAACTTAAGCACAATCTAAAAGCTAAAGCCGTTCTAGCAGCTGGTCTAACGATTGAGTTCGTTGATGGTATTAATAATGAAAAAGTCGTTTGGCAGTTTACTGATGGGGTTGTTGAGTATTTAAACGAGCAGCTAGATGGTTTAGAGACTTTACCTGAAGCACCGTTTTATTATAATCACGATGCCAAAGCAGGCGAACGAGCGGGTATTACTTTTGCATTGTCTTGGCTGCCTGATGGCGGCACGCCTGTGCAAGAAAGCTATGTAAACCTTATCCCGACGGCGCAAGGCGGTACGCACGTTAATGGTCTACGTACCGGTATCTTGGAAGCCTTACGCGAGTTTTGTGATATCCATAATTTACTGCCACGTAGTGTTAAGCTGACGGCAGAAGATGTCTGGGACGGGGTGAACTATATCTTATCGCTTAAGTTTTCTGAGCCACAATTTTCGGGTCAAACCAAAGAGCGCTTATCAAGCCGTGAAGCGGCTGGTGCGGTGCAGACATTGGCAAAGGATGCCTTTAGCTTGTGGCTAAACCAGCATGCTGATATGGGTACCCAAATTGCCGAGTTGGCGATTAATAAAGCAGGGCGTCGTCTAAAATCAGCGAAAAAAGTTGCGCGTAAGAAAATCACGCAAGGTCCTGCATTGCCGGGTAAATTAGCAGACTGTCGTGGGGATTTGCGTGATGGCGCAGAGCTGTTTTTAGTGGAGGGTGATTCTGCGGGTGGTAGTGCCAAGCAAGCGCGCGATCGTCATTATCAGGCTATATTGCCACTGCGTGGTAAGATTTTAAATACGTGGGAAGTCTCATCAGATACAGTTTTATCGAGCCAAGAGATTCATGATATTGCCATCGCGATTGGCGTCGATCCAGCGTCAGATGACTTATCTGAGCTGCGCTATGACAAAGTATGTATTTTAGCGGATGCGGACTCTGATGGTCTGCATATTGCTACGTTGATTTGCGCCCTGTTTGTTAAACATTTCCCTGCCTTGGTAGATGCTGGTCACTTATTTGTGGCGATGCCGCCTTTATATCGTGTCGATGTCGGTAAAGAGGTGCATTATGCGCTCGATGAGCCTGAGCTTGTGCATATTTTGGCCAATGTACCGGGCAATAAGAAAGCGCAAATCACACGTTTCAAAGGCTTGGGTGAAATGAGCGCAGAGCAGCTACGAGAGACCACCATGAACCGTGATACCCGCCGTCTAGTGCAGTTAGATATGGATGATATGGTATTGACCAATAGCGTGATGGATATGCTATTGGCTAAAAAGCGCGCGGCAGATCGTAAGTCTTGGCTTGAGAACAAAGGTAACTTAGCCGATATTTCCTAAAGAGTGATGAGAGAGCAGGAATAGGCGTCGATTTTATAGGCTTTATTTATATATGTTTATATATATAAATAATTGAGTAAGCTATCAGGTAATAAAAGCCTGCAAAATTCAGCTAAGCAGCACAAGCTTAATGTTATTATGTAGCTATCTTTTATTACATGGTGCCGTTATGACATCAAAGCTATTTAACCGTTCTAAATCAACTGCTTCTAAGCCTACGCGCTCAAAAGTATTCCCGACATTAAGCAAAAAACATTTGGGTAATTTGGTCCCAAGGCGTGGTAATAAAGCTGCGCCAATTATCGCATCAGCGTTATTAAAGGCCGCTGGTTGGCGTACGGTTGGTGAGATTCCAAATATTCCGCAGGCCGTGGTTTTAGCGCTGCCGCATACCTCTAACGTCGATGGTATTTATGCGATACCTAGCTTATTTGCCCTAGATTTAAAAATCAGTATTATGGGCAAGCATACGCTGTTTAAAGTGCCATTATTTGCGCAGCTATTAAATTGGATAGGGGTTATTCCTATCGATCGCGGTAATAAAGGCTCGGTATTGCAAGCGAGTATCGATAAATTCAAAACCGGTAAGCCACTGTTTTTGGGTTTAGCGCCAGAAGGTACACGGCAATATACCGAAAGCTGGAAATCGGGCTTTTATTATTTGGCAGTAGGTGCTGGTGTGCCAATTTTACCCGTGGCGATGGATTATAAGACCAAAGAGATACGTTTTATGTCGCTGGTTTATCCTAGCGGTGATATCGATGCTGATTTACCAAAAATCTATGCCCAATATCAAGGCGTGATACCCAGACATCCTGAGCGTTTATCGCAGCCTTTACAGGATATTAATAAGCAGATTGATTAAAATCTACCTTTCTTATTATTAAGTATCGTCTTATTACTAATTATCTTTAGTAAAGAAGCCCCTGATAGCAAAATATCAGGGGCTTCTCTTTAACCTTAAAGTGATAAGATTTGAACTAAATTGAATTTCTGCTTAGAAATGCGGCTGACCATTAGATGCTCTGACACCGCCATCAACGGGCAAGTTCACACCAGTAATCATAGACGCATCATCGCTCGCCAAAAAAGTAATGACAGCGGCAACTTCCTCTGGAGCGGCAAGACGGCCAAGTGGGCAGCGGTCTAAAAACTTATCGGTTTTGCTGCTATCATCTTGAATGGTGCTGGTCATATCGGTTTTAGTGACGCTTGGATTGACGGCATTGACGCGCACGCCATCTGCACCGTGATCTAAAGCTAGGGTGCGCGTTAAATTACTGATACCGGCTTTGGCGGCATTATAAGCGGCCATATTCCAGTCACCACCGATGCCAGACAGCGACGAGACATTGATAATATTGCCTTTGGTGGCAATCAGATGTGGCATCGCCGCCTGACAAACATAAAACGTGCCATTTAAATTCACATCGATGGCCGATTCCCAGTCTTCAGAAGACAGCTCGGTGATTTTTCCTTGTATGGCTTTATCGGCATTATTCACCAAAACGTCAATTCTCTCAAACTTGTCGATGACTCTTTTCATCATTTCTTGTACTTGAGCTTCTACGCTGATGTCACAGATGACGGTCAAAAAATTGTCGGTATGAATCCAAGTCCGGTCCTGCGGAAATGCTTCAGCGGTTTCCTGCAAGGTTTCAGCGCTACGTCCAACTAAAACAACGTTTGCGCCTTCGTTTGCAAAGCGAATGGCGGTCGCGCGACCAATACCTGAGCCGGCACCGGTGACGATAACGGTTTTTTCTTTAAAGCGTTTCATGATGTTCAGTCCTTGTTATCATATGATGGTGATTATATAGAGAAAGTCGTTGAGCCTGCGCTAGGATGCTTGATTAGCTCGCGCAACTTTGATTGCTTTTATGCCATCATAACAACTCACTGCTACGAAAGCGACTGTGTATAATTGCGCTTATGTTGTTTAATCTTTTGCTAAAAGTAATGGCCAGGATTATTAGGCTAACATGCATTGTATTCGTTGCAAGTCATACGCCACCATATACATTTAATATTAAAAGGTTGAGATTGTGTCAAATTCGACTACTGCGATTGCTGATAAGCCTCATCTTGGTAATGAGCTAGCCTGCTATGTGCAGACTGATAACTTAGAGATGATATTGCCTGCTATACAAGCACTTGAAGCGCCACATAAAATCCAATATCAAGCTCAAAAACTGGCTTACCACTTACCATTAGGTGAATTGCAGTTGTCAGAACTGGTAGTTTATTTGCCTGAGGGTATGCTTGCCGCTGATATCGAAAGCGTGCGTAAGACCGCTATTAAATCAGTCTTAGCATGGCATAAAGGTTATTTATCTGGGCAAAAAGCCGATATGGTGCACGCGATAGAAGTGTTGGTCTTTGATATTCAGTTTAAAAGTGATATTGAGGAATCAAGCCATGTTGCAGACAAAGGTAGTCAGCATGGCAAATATAAACGCTTAAAACATGATTTTCCTGCCCGCTATTTTATGGAGGATTTAATCATAGATATGAGTGATAGTGGACAGCTGCTACAAATATTTGGCTGGCACGACTGGCAATCGATACTCAATGCGCTTCATACGCCATGCGAATTGTGGCGATTTTTAAGATATCGTTTAGAGCAGCTGCAACAGAGTGCTATTAGTCATGTGCCAAGCTTTGAGTCTGAAGAGGCGTTGATTAATAACTTCGTAAACAGTTCAACGTTATTTACCCAAGCTATCGCCATAGACAATGCGCTGATTAAATATGGTATGCAGGATGAGCCCAATGCCGCCCTGATTGCTATGGCGCTTGCACAGAAAAATCATAGTCCTACTAGCCAGATGTATCAGCAGCACATGCAGCAAGCGGCTATTTTATGGTCACAGCTTAGCAGCCAAATGATAACGACGGTTAGTGAAAAGTTTATTGCTAAGAAAAGTAGGGAGCAACAAACAGAGCTTTCTCATTGGCAGCAGCAAATACTCGATGAATCATTTTTTTCGCGCCATGAGCTGGTTCGTACTTTATATCGGTATCCAAAGCAGCAGCAAAGTCTGCAACAACAAGGTTATGTCGTTCATCAACATTCCTATGAGCGTTTAGGTCGGCATTATGTGCTGATATTTTATGGACAGGATGCAGAAGGACAGCATAGCAAAAAAGCTATTCAACCGAACTTGGCGAAAATTGCTTTAGACGTTGCCACACGTTTACCGATAGCTGAGCTGCATCACGTTATTGTGCTTGGGATAGATTTTATCATAGAGGCGGAAGATAGCTTTATGGATATTGACTTATGGATACAGCCGGTCGACGCCATGAGCCAGCGCGAGCGTCAACTGAGCCAGCGCGAGCGTCAACTGAGCAAGCAACTTCAGCGCTTACAGCAGCAGAACCAAAAATAAAAACGATACGTTATAGCTGTGTGCGACTGGTATCGATTTCAAAATAATTCTACTATAGTAGAAGTATAAATAGGCTTAAAGACTATTATTTCGGCATGCGATGACGAATTTAAATACAGGAAGCTTGAATAAAGAACCTTAAATAAAGGCTTAATCAGTAATCATAAAAAAGACAGCCTAAGCTGTCTTTTTTATTTAAGTTAACGACTATCCATTACTAAATGATAGGCTATTTCAAATTATCATTGTCGTTAGTAGGTGGGAAACCATTATTGTTGATATTACTGTCATCGGTTTCAATGTGGTTAATATCAACCGGTTCAGAACCCAAATCGCTTCTTGAATCTAAGTCATTACTTGTGCCTAAGTTGCTAGGCGTACCAGTATTTGAGCTTAAGTTATTTGGCGTCGTAGATACGGTTGATGCAGGCGTCGTGTTGCTCGCTGCATTTGGCGTATTCTCACGAACTGACGCGGCAAACTTATCTTGAGTTGACGAGTTCGGTGTCAAAGCAGATTTCGCTTTTGCTTCATCACGCTCTCTATCCATCTTATCCTGCATCTTGCGTAAGAAGCGAGCTGCTGCTTCTTGACCGCCAAGACCAAATGATAGAGCAAACGCTACCGCAACTGCACCTAAGGTTAGACCAAATGCGAGGTTAACAATAGAGTCAGCAATACCCATCGCTTTTAGACCCATGGCCAATACTAAGCCCATGATTAATACACGTACGATGTTTGCTAAGAACTGTGAACCTTGCTCAGAGCGCTCAACGACACCAGCGATGATGTTGGCAAGCCAAAAGCCAATAAACAGAATGACCGCGCCGAGGATGATGTTGGCACCAAACGCGATAAACATGGTGATGATGGCCGAGATAGGCTCAAAACCTAGTAAATCAGCGGCAGCGATAGCAGCAAACAACATCGCAAAGAAGATAATCGCATAACCCACTAGGTCAGAGATTTTCTTATCGCCCATCGTCTGCTCTAAACCAACTTTCGCCGGCAACTGATTAATTTGGGTGTTTTCAAGTAGGCCTTTGATAATGTTGGCAACCATACGTACCACATAGAAGGTGACGATTAAAATCGCCGCTGCCATAAAGATATTTGGCAATGCTTCCATGATTTTATTAAGCATGTTGGTCGCAGGGCGAGCAATCACATCGATTTTTAGCGCATTTAAAGCTGCAATAATCGTTGGAATGATAACCACTAAAAATGCTAATGAACCTGCGATATTAGGCAAGCTGTTTTGTTCGCTTAACCCTGCTTTAGTTGCAAGCTTCTGTACATCAAAAGTAGAAACTAAGTTGGTTACAATGCCGCGTACGACTTTGGCGATGATATAACCCACCACAAAGACCACACCAGCGATAAGGATATTAGGAATAAAGCTGAAGATTTTATCAACCATATTGGTCAATGGTGCAAATAAACCATCAAGCTCTAACTGACCAAGTACCATGGTCAATACAATCAACAGGATAAACCAGTAAACCATATCAGCAATGGTGCTGCTCATTGGCTTTACGCCAGCCTTGGCACTTAAACGCTCATCCATCGAGGTTTTTGCTAACGCTGCGTTAATCGCTGTACGAGCAACGGTGGCAATAACCCAACCAACCACACCAACGGCAACCGCCGCAATGATATTCGGTATAAAGGTCAAGACTTGGTTGACCATGTTAGCAAATGGGGTTGAAATAGAATTCAGATTTAATTGACTTAACGCGCCAGCGATGGCGATGATGAAAATAAACCAGAAAACGATTTTGGAGATAATCCCCTCTAAATCGTAGCTTTTACCCGTAGAAGAATTCATACGCTGGTTGAGGTTAATCTTCGATAGCACACCGCGTACAAGGGCGGCGATACCCAGTGCCACAAGCCAGCCAATGATAAAAATTAGAATAGCGCCGATGATGGAGCCAATAGGGCCACCCAGATAACCGTTGAACGATGTATACATTGGATTCATCCTGTCCTCCTTGAATGTTCATGTATCAGCCGTCAAATAATCCACGCTATTAAAGAGAAACAGGATTATTTGCAGGAAACACATACCTAATTATTAGTATTTTTGATTTAAATTATTTAAAAAGCGGTTCTAAACAGGGAACAATCAACACTTTATGTCAATTGTTAACAAAAACTACGTTCTGTTACTTCATACCTTAACTAATTTAGCTTAGCTGATGTAATGAAGGATTTAAAGACAGAAAGCTTAACTGCTTACTATAGTTGTGTGATAAGTTGTTATTTTTGCGGCAAATATTAACATAGACTGTACATTTGACCGATAATTTCACGGGAATCATAGCTCCTAAAACTAAGATTTGTTATGATAGAAGAATGTGACATCTCGCCACTATCCTTATAATTTGAGAGTATTCTATGAAAAAAATTACTACCTTAAGCATTAGCGCCCTTGCTAGTGCGATGTTATTAATCACCGGCTGTAACGCCAGCAATGGTAATCAAGAAACCGCCAGCAAAAGCGTTTCAGTAACTGAAAAAAGCCCAGCCAATGAAAAAGTGGGTTACAGTTTGGGTTATATGATGGCAGAAGGTAATAAAGAAGCGGTCGGCGATCTCAATCTTGATACTTTTGAAAAAGGCTTCCGTGACGGCTATGAAGGCAAAGAGTCAGCATTGACGCAAGAGCAAATGCAAGAAGTATTGATGACCTATCAAAAAGAACAAGAAGAGAAGTTTGTGAAAGATATGGAAACTAAAGCAGGCGAAAATAAAACCAAAGGTGCGGCATTCTTAGCAGAAAATGGCAAGAAAGCTGGCGTGAAAACCACCGCTTCTGGCTTACAATATAAAGTATTGACCGCTGGTACTGGCAAATCACCAAAAGCGACTGACGTGGTTGAAGTAAACTATGAAGGTAAATTGATTGACGGTACGGTATTTGACAGCTCTTATGAGCGCGGTGAGCCAATCGAATTCCCATTAAACCAAGTTATCGCTGGCTGGACGGAAGGTTTACAGTTGATGAAAGAAGGTGGCAAATACGAGTTCTATATTCCATCTGATATCGCTTATGGCGAAGCGGGTAACGCCGGTATCGAGCCAAACAGCACGCTTATCTTTACCGTTGAGCTATTAAAAGTAAAATAAGGCGTTATTAGACTTTTAACTGTTTTAACCCAAAGTGGTTATAAAAAAATGGTTATAAGAAAGCGCTTATAAAAAATAAAAAGCCCTCATACATTATGAGGGCTTTTTCGTGCGCGGCAGTTAAAGGTTAATTATCAATTGATTAATGAATGAAGGGCTAACTAACCAATTAACTCGCGGCTTATAGAGTTTTTTTAAATTACAAAGTCTTTTGGAACACTTTAGAGTTACGGCCGTTATTATACTTCTCACGGCGGGCTTCAGGCAATGCGCTTGCTTCAACTTCCGCAAAGCCTTGCTCGACAAACCAATGCGCGGTACGAGTGGTCAGCACAAATAGCTTATGCAGACCATGGCTGCGTGCTTGTTGCTCTAAAAATGCCAGCAAGTCAGCACCGCGGCTGCCACTACGGTATTCAGGATGTACCGCCACACAAGCGACTTCTGCTGAATCTGCATCCAATGGGTAAAGTGCAGCGCAGCCTAAAATCATGCCGTCACGTTCAATGACGCTATAGTTATCAATCTCTTGTTCTAAGCGCTCGCGTGAGCGGCTGACCAAGATGCCTTGTTCTTCTAGCGGTGATAATAGCTCAATCAGTCCGACCACATCGTCAATATTGGCACGGCGAATCTCTTCATACGGGTCATGGCTAATCAAGGTGCCAGAACCATCACGGGTAAATAGCTCTTCGAGGAGCGCGCCATTTTTGGCATAAGAGATAATATGGGTGCGATGAACCCCTTGGCGGCACGCATTACTGGCGCAGCTTAAAAAGTAATTAATCTCACAGTTTAAATCACGGTCACGTAAGAAGCGGTCGACTTCATTTGGAATCATCTCACGTAGCAAGCGATTATCATGATTGATACCGGCTTCTTCGCCTAAGAATATCAGCTTATCGGCACCAAGCGCCACAGCGGCACTAAGAGCAACGTCTTCAGCCAATAAGTTAAAGACTTCACCAGTCGCTGAATAACCCATAGAGCCTAAAATCACGATATGGTCATGCAAAAGGTTGTTTTTAATGGCTTCAACATCGATAGAGCGCACTTCACCGGTCATCTGATAGTCAACGCCATCACGAATACCATAAGGACGGGCGGTGACAAAATTACCCGAAACCGCGTCGATACGCGAGCCATACATGGGTGAGTTTGCCAAGCCCATCGATAGTTGGGCTTCGATTTGCAAACGAATCGCGCCAACGGCTTGTAAAATAGACGGCATGGCGACGCGCGGGGTCACGCGGATATCTTGATGCAATGGTGAGGCAATGTCTGCGTCTTTGAGGTTTTTTTCAATTTGCGGTCGCGCCCCGTGTACCAATACCAGCTTGATGCCCAAGCTGTGCAATAAAGCAAAGTCATGAATCAAGGTACTGAAATTTGGATGATTGACCGCCTCACCGCCAAACATAATCACGAAAGTCTTACCGCGATGGGTATTAATGTAAGGGGCAGAGTTACGGAACCAGTGTACGTATTCAGGGTTAATCTGTGGCATGGCGCTAGTAGTCATAATGGGAGCAATAGTCGTTAGAATAAGAAAAGGAGCGTGACAGCAAAAGCCTGTCGCTAATGAATTACCATAGCAAAAAACGCCGTTATGAGCTATCTTTTATTTCAGTCGTATTAAGAAGTCTTGGTAGTAAATAGATGATATACACAACCTCAACACGGGATTAGTGTACCGCCAAACGCTTTTTGTTATGCTAAGCGCTATTGCTTTAGTCATAGCTTACACAGATAATTGATAAAAATAACCATCGCTAAAAATAGTCATGGTAAAAAGTTAACATTCATCACGATGACGATATATGATGATGGCTAAGCTAAAAAATTAAGCAATAAAATAGTAGTGTGTGCAATCGGATGGTTGCTTAGCAGTATTATTTTATTGACGTGTTGTATTGACGCGTTTTATAACTATATGGTTTTATCTATACATTGTTGTATTAGCGAATTTTTATTACAAGATTGTTTTATCGATACATTAACTAGGGATAATGAATGTCATGAAGAAAAGTAACCATTTTGCAAACCCGTTCAGTGCGTGGAGCGGACACCGCTTATTTCATGTTGTCGCCGGTACGCTCGTTGGCGTGATGGCAGTGACGCAGGCATCAGCAATGTTGCCAACGCCAGAACAAGCCGTTGATAATTCAGTGGCACTGCAGGCAAATGCCAACCAAGGCAGTAGCTCAAATGCGCAAGCGGTTAATAGCAAAATCACTGCGTCACTCATTAGTGTCGATACCAATGGTCAGGAACTGCTCGTACCGGTGAATGCCAATACGCGTTTGCAGTCAGGTAACGTCTTGGAGTATCAAGGCTACTTTACCAATACCAATGCCGATCGCGTCCGTAAAATGACGGTTACCATGAGTATTCCTGAGCAAGTAGAATTGCTACGTGCCGTATCTCCTGATTTCCCGTATGGCAGTGCTGACGGCAGTAATTTTGCCCGTATGCCGTTACGTGGCAAGGTTGATAATCAACTGCAAGAAATCCCATTAAAGTTCTATAAAGCGGTACGTTGGGACTTAGAAGGTGTTGGTCTTAATGACACCGTCGTGGTTAAATATCGTGCGCGTGTTAAATAAATTCCTTTTTTAATACTTATTTAATACTTGCTGCATTAAAAAAGCACCACAGTGAATACTGCGGTGCTTTTTTTATTGTCGTTTTTTGAGCTTCGGCAGGATGTTTTTTTGATATAGCCAGTGAAAAGTAACATTGATACATCATGTACTGCTGGTATAAGTTTTTCTTGCTTGCTGTGCCTACGCAGACAGAGGCTGCAAAAATCTTATACCAGCAGTACTGTAGCCTTTAAGTTGTTTTGATCATATTTGCTGTTCATTTATCGATTAAGGAGCTGCTAAAGCGTTGCATATTTACTCTGTGCTTTGTCTTTCAGTGCTTTGTCTTTAATAAGTTGTTTAATTGCATTGATTTGTGGGGTAGTGGCTTGTGCGCCAGCCGTCATCAAAGCGCCGCGCTGGCTGGTATCGATTGAGCTGATATGAGCAACATTTGGCGTGATGATAATATCAGCGCGATCGCGCTCAAGGCGCATCGATGCAGCATGGCTCGTGCTTGCTTGACTGGAATCAGTGCCATTTACGGCGGCATTTGCGATAACACTGCTCTCAAGAAAGCCCCAAAAACTGGTTAATGAGTTGATGGTCGGTTTTTTATTGCTGGCGGAAGTATTAACATTAGCAGCAGTCACATCAACGGCGATGATAATATCGGCACCCAAGTCACGCGCGGTATCAACCGGTACTAAGCTGACCACGCCGCCATCGATATATTTTTTACCGACTTGTTCAGGAATGCGCGGCGCAATAAAAATATTAGGCACACTACAGGATGCTTGTACCGCAAGTCCAGCATTGCCACTGCTAAAAACTGCCTTTTTTAGCGTGTGTTTTTCGGCAGCAACCGCGGCAAAGCTGATAGGAAAGTCCTCTATAGCGCGTCCGCTTACTTTGGTATTGATAAAGTTTTTAAGCTTAATACCTTCAATAAAGCCTTGGTTGGATAAGGTGAAATCTGTCAATTCACTATCAGAAGTATTTAACGCTAAGCGCTCGAGCTGCTTGGCATTATAACCACTGGCATATAAGCTGCCAACCAAGCTACCGACACTGGTACCGACCACTAGCGTCGGCGTAATGCCATTTTCTTCTAAGGCTTTAATCACCCCAATATGAGCAAAACCTTTTGCACCGCCGCCGCCTAAGACTAGGGCGACTTTTGGTTGATTGTTTATAGGCGTGACTGTCTCACTAGCTAGCGTCAGGCTCTGACAAGCACTCATAGACAATCCTAATATGCCAAGCATACTGAATCGCAGTAATCGTGATAAATGACGATATGGGTAATAGTTAGCAAATAAAAACATAAAAAACCTTAGCAAAAATCGTCATAGAGGAATAAATGATTATACGATTATACGATAAGCCATTCATCAATAGCTTACTCAGAAATCAGCTAGACGCCGTATCGCTAAATAGCTTAGCATAAGCAAGTAGCTTGTCAGTTATAATCATAATGACTGAGTGTTTTATAGCAGGTTGCTGATTATAGCTTTTATAAGACGGCTCAGACTTTAAAAAATAGACGACAAAAAAAGATAGTTGATTAAATAATATTTACCTTAACATCATTAGGATTATTGATGCCCATATCGGTTAAGCACGCGACAGTGAATCCATCAGACCATATTAGGTCTGATATGCCCGTTTCGGCGCTTGATATGCCGGTGACGGCGCTGGCGGGTGTGGGACCAAAAGTGGCCGAGCAATTGGCCCAATTGGGCATTGAGCGTATTTTCGATTTGCTGCTGCATCTGCCGCGTGATTATGAAGATCGTAGCCGACTGGTATCGATAGCCGATGTGGCGCATGGGCAAGCTGCCTTGATTACAGGGCGAGTGGTACATGTCGATACCAAGCGCAGTGGCATGACGGTGGTGGTCGATGATGAGACTGGCACCATATCGCTGCGTTTTTTTAAGGTATATCAAGGTCTTGCGCAAACGATGAGTATCGGCACGCAGTTGCAATTATTTGGTGAAGTAAAGGTCAGTCGTTACGGTAAGCAGATACATCATCCTGAATATCAAATCATTAGCAGTAATGAAGCCGTCATTAATACAGGCTTACAGCCGATTTATCCTAGCGTGAAAGGCTTACATCAAAATAAGCTGCGCACGCTAATTAAGCTTGCGCTGCAAACGGTTCGTACTCAAGGTTTGCCGATGACTTTGTTTACGCCGGCTGACTTTGCTGTGGTCGCTGATTTACCGTTAGTACCTTTTGAGCCTGCTAAATTAGCAATTGCGGAACATGATTTTCCAGACGATATATTTTCAACCCTCGCGCGTAGTGTGCCTGACAATTCTATTAACAATAGTGTAAATAGAGCTGCGTCCTCTATTTATAACGTAAATAATGACTCTAATACAGCCACTGCTAATGATATTGCTAATAATAACGTCTATAACTTAACCATATTTGAAGCCTTAGTATTGCTGCATACGCCGCCGACTTATACCGATGCAGGGCGACAATATCAGCTGCTGACGCAATTAAGTGCCCGTACCCATGCGGCTTGTCAGCGTCTAATCATTGAAGAATTAACCGCCCATCAACTTAGTTTGTTATATCGCCGTCAGCAATTACATCAGTATAAAGCGCCTAAATGTACTAGCCAAAGCACGCTGACGGATAAGCTATTTGCGGCATTGCCGTTTGACTTAACCGGTGCGCAGCAACGAGTCATGAAAGATATCACGGCTGATATGGCGACCTCTATTCCAATGCTAAGACTGGTACAAGGCGATGTCGGCGCCGGTAAAACCTTGGTTGCGGCAGGAGCGGCGGGTTATGCATTGGATAGTGGCTGGCAGGTGGCGGTCATGGCTCCAACGGAAATCTTAGCAGAGCAGCATTTGGTGAATTTTAAAAACTGGTTTGAGCCTTTAGGGGTCGGCGTTGGCTGGCTCGCTGGTAAGCAGACAGCTAAGCAGCGCCGCGAAGCCTTAGCGGCAGTGGCGGAAAATACGGTACAAGTGGTCGTTGGCACCCATGCATTATTTCAAGAGCAGGTACAGTTTGCCAAATTGGGCTTGGTTATTATTGATGAGCAGCACCGCTTTGGCGTTGAGCAGCGTATGGCCTTGACCAATAAAGGCGTGGTGAATAGCACGCCGCATCAGCTAATCATGACAGCAACGCCGATTCCGCGTACGCTCGCGATGAGCGTTTATGGTGATATGGATACTTCCATCATCGATGAGTTGCCACCGGGGCGTACGCCAATTACCACGGTGACGATTGACCGTAACCGCCGCGATGAAGTCATTGAGCGTATTGCGGTCAATTGTGAAGCAGGCAGGCAGGCGTATTGGGTCTGCTCATTGGTAGAAGAATCCAGCGTGCTTGATGCGCAAGCAGCAGAAGCGACTTATGAAGACTTAAATGAGCGCTTGGATATTCGCATTGGCTTGGTACATGGCAAAATGAAATCCGCTGACAAACAAGCCATCATGCAAGAATTCAAGACTGGCAATCTTGATTTGCTGATTGCCACTACCGTTATCGAAGTGGGTGTTGATGTTCCTAATGCGTCGTTAATGGTCATTGAAAATGCTGAACGATTGGGTTTATCGCAATTACATCAGTTACGTGGGCGCGTTGGTCGTGGTTCGACCAAAAGTTTCTGCGTACTATTATACCAAAAGCCGTTATCAGAGACGGGCACGGAGCGCTTAAATGTGCTGCGCGAAAGTACCGACGGTTTTGTTATTGCGCAAAAAGACTTAGAGCTACGCGGCCCCGGTGAGCTGTTAGGCAAACGTCAAACCGGTAACGTCGGTTATTATCTGGCCGACCTTATCCGTGATGAGCAATTATTTGCCATTGCACAGAGCTTAGCAAAACATCTTATTAGCGATCCGACACGTAAAGCAGATGTTAGCCAACTTATTCATCGCTGGATGCCAGAGGCCAGTCGCTATACCAATGCTTAATGCTGATTGACGCAAGAATTTTCCTGATACTGATTGACATAAGAAAAGCCATTATTCTTTTAGAGATAATGGCTTTTCTTTATGGTTTTTATAAGTTATATAGATGATAAAAGATAATGTCGGTCGCTTAAAATTTATAAACAAGATGTTCTGCTAGTTTATTACTTCTATCGTATTCGCTTTGAGAGTTTTTACATTAGCCTATTCTTAGTAGACGCTAAACTTACGAACCTAAGACACTATATATAAAAATAAGATGATGACTTGATATATGCTATCCTCAATAAATTTACAGACTAATGTAATCATAAATAGTGCTGCGCGGGTTAAAGGTTGACTGTGAGCACGCGTACAGTATTTATAAGCTGCTCTTTTTTTAAGCTTAAAACGCATAAACATATTGTTTATTGTATGGCTTTATTAGGCAGCTTTGATTGACGCTAGTCTGTTTTTTTTCCTATTATGTTTCTAACATTATATTTCTTATACCATTTCTAATTGCCTGTATTGACAGAGAGTTATCATGAGCGATGTTGAAGACCACAAGCTGCCAGTTGAATCTGAGCTACCACCTTACCGCCAAGCGGATGGGCGAGCGCCTAAACCAAGGTCGAAATTTCCCTTATGGTTGTTGCCGGTATTGGCTATCGTGCTTGTAATCGGGGTATTGGTCGGCAAGTACTGGGGCGGTGATAAAGCGGTGAGCAAGGAGTCGCCAGCTGCTAACAGTGTGCAAAACGCTAGCGCAAACCCAGACGATGCCAGCAGCGCGCAAGCGGTGTTGTCGGTCGAAACGGTGTCACCAAGCCAAGACAGTATTGGTAACACGCTCAGTGCCGATGGCACCATCAACGCTAAAGATGTCGCTAATGTCAGTGCCAAAGTAAACGGCGTTGCTATCGAGCGTATATTGGTCGAGGAGGGCGATCGTGTCAAAGCGGGGCAAGTACTGGCGATATTTGATACCGATGCCATGGAGCAGCAAGTCTTGCAAGCTGAAGCCGATGTTGCCGAAGCCGAAGCAACGCTTGCCAATGCGACTGCCGATGCCGCTCGTGTCCTGCCGCTGATTGAGATTGATGCCATCAGTAGACAAGAAGCGGATCGCTATCGCACCTCTAAACTGCAGGCACAGGCGGCATTACAAGCGTCCAAAGCGCGCCTAAGTACCCAGCGTTTAAGTGTCAATAATGCCAATGTAGTTGCACCGGTCAGCGGTGTCATCAGTGAAAAAATGGCTGAGGTCGGTATGGTCGCTGGCGGTGAGCCATTATTTACCATTATTAAAGGCGGTGTTTTGGAGTGGCGCGCGGATATCGATCCTAAACTTCTTGGTGAAGTCAATGTCGGCACGCCAGTACGCGTCAGCTTACCGGGCGGCGATTCAGTCATGGGGCAAGTCAGCCGCATTGCACCAACTGCTGATGATAACCGCCAAATTACTATTTATGCCAGCCTTGCTGCGAACTCAAAAGTACGGGCAGGGATGTACCAAACGGGCGAGTTTTTATTGGGTAGTACCAGCGCTCAAACCGTGCCGAATAGCGCCATTGTTAGTAATGATGGTTATGATTATGTGATGCTAGTGACCAATATCAGCAGCCAAGACGGTCAAAACATTGGCCGTATCAAACAACAACGCGTGACCTTAGGTGAGCGCTTTGGTGATAGTGTGGCGCTGACAGAGCCATTACCTGCAGAAAGCCGACTGGTAAAGCAAGGCGGTAGCTTCTTAAACGATGGCGACTTAGTACGTGTCGTTGACGGCCTAAATACAGCCAATGATAAATCGGGTAGCCAAGCTGGTAAAACGGCAACCGCCGCCACTACTGGCACAGCCACGCAGGCGCGCTCATGAGTTTAAATGTTTCCGCTTACTCGATTAGAAATCCTTTAGTTGCTATCTTGCTATTTGTGCTGCTGACATTGGGCGGCATCTACGGCTTTATGCAAATGAAGGTGCAGCAATTCCCTGATATTGACCTGCCAGCGGTGGTGGTTACGGTCACTTTACCGGGTGCTGCGCCATCACAGCTCGAAAACGATATTGCAAAAAAGGTGGAAAATAAGCTCACCAGTATTGAGGGTGTCAAACATATTCGCACCACCCTACAGACGGGCGTAGCGACCATCGCCACCGAGTTTGTCTTAGAAAAAGACATTCAAGAAGCGGTCGACGATGTGCGCTCGGCAGTCGGTGAGGTACGGGGCGATTTACCAGCCGCTGCCAATGATCCCATTATTACCAAAGTCTCAACGTCAGGTTTCCCCGTCGTTACCTACTCTGTTGCCTCTGAAAATATGAATGTGGAGGATTTATCTTGGTTCGTCGATGACACCATTACCAAGCGTCTCTCTGATATACCGGGTGTCAGTACCGTCAGCCGTATCGGCGGTTTGCAGCGTGAGATTACGGTTGCCGCTGACCCTATTACTCTAAGTGGTCTTAAGCTTTCTATCACTCAGCTATCCAATCAAATCACTGGTATTCAGCAAGACAGCTCAGGCGGTGAAGCAGAAGTAGGCAAAACCACCCAGACCATTCGTGTGCTTGGGGCGGTTGAGCGCGCCAGTGATTTAAACAATTTACAAGTTGCTGTGCCGACAGGTGGTACGCAAGCGCTCGGACGTATGGCGCAAATCACCGATGGCGCCGCTGACCCAAGCTCGATTGCCAAGCTAGATGGTGAAACCGTGGTGGCATTTAATATCACCCGTTCGCGCGGTGCCAGTGAGGTTGAGGTCATGGAGCTGGTTGATGCTGAGCTTGCCAAGCTGTCAGCCGATATCGGCAATATCGATATTGAAAAAGTCTACGATAGAGCCACGCCAATTGCCGAGGATTATCAAGCATCTTTACGCATGCTGATAGAAGGCGGTTTGCTTGCCGTAGTCGTGGTGTTCTTATTTTTACGCAATATCCGAGCGACCTTTGTAGCGGCCGTAGCGTTGCCATTGTCAGTCATTCCTACTTTTTTAGGTATGTACTTATTTGGCTTTAGTCTTAATATTATCTCGTTATTAGCACTGTCATTGGTCATCGGTGTACTGGTCGATGATGCGATTGTAGAAGTCGAAAATATCATCCGCCATTTGCGTATGGGCAAAACCCCTTATGAAGCAGCGATGGAAGCGGCTGATGAGATTGGCTTGGCAGTCGTCGCGACCACCTTTACTCTAATTGCGGTATTTTTACCGACGGCCTTTATGGGCGGTATTGTCGGGCAGTTTTTCCGGCAATTTGGTTGGACAGCGGCCTTATCGATATTTGCGTCGTTAATGGTCGCGCGCCTAATCACCCCGATGATGGCCGCTTATATATTGCGCCCAGAAAAAAAGCACGTTGAAAAACAAAGCGCGCTGATGGATTGGTATTTAAAAGTGGTCTCATGGACGCTGCATCATCGCTGGATTACGATGGGGGCGACGTTAATACTATTTGTGGCGTCGTTGGCTTTGGTGAAATTACTACCGACATCCTTTATCCCTGATAATGATATTGACCAGACGCGGGTTGAGATTGAGCTGACCCCAGATGTGGCGCTTGAAGATACCGAGCGTGTTGCGGCGATGGCCAGTGAACGTATATTGGCGATGCCTGAAGTGACCAATATTTTCACCTCAGTAGGAGAAGCGCAAGCAGCAATGGAAGCCAGCTCAGGCGGCAAAGCTGAAAATATCGCAGGTTTGGATATTGTGCTTGCTCCAAGGGCAGAGCGCGGCTCTAAGCAAGAGATTGAGCGCCAAATAAGCAGCATGTTGGCAGAAGTGCCGGGCGCGCGCTTTTCCGTTGGTTTATCGAGTGGCGGTGAAACCGGTTATAATTTTTCTTTAACCAGTACCGATCCGCGCCTACTTGAGCAAACAGCGCAGCAAATGATGGCAGAGATTCGGGCGTTACCAAGCGCTGGTGCTGTCACTAGTGATCGCAGCCTACCGCGCCAAGAGCTGACAGTGACACCAAACAGACTGGCGATGGCGGATAAAGGCGTGACCACGCAAGATATTGCTACGACCTTACGGGTGGCGACCGTAGGCGATTATGAGCAGCGTTTATCTAAGCTCAATCTCGATACGCGGCAGATACCGATAGTGGTACGTTTGCCAGATATCGCCAAGCAAAATGTCAGTCAATTAGAAGGTCTATATGTGCCGAGTGCCTTACCAGCTGGACAAGGCGTACGAGTAGGTGAAGTGGCGTCGTTAGATTTTGGTACTGGGCCTGCGCAAATCAGCCGCCTCGATCGTGAACGGGCGATTAGTATCACCGTCCAGCCTGCCAATGGCGAGCTTGGTGACTTGGTACAAGCGGTTAAAAGCATACCCAGTATGCAACAGATGCCAGCCTCTATTACCATTATTGACCAAGGGCAAGCGGAAAACATGGCTGAGCTATTTAGCGGTTTTGTGATTGCGATGTCGGTTGGTGTGGTCTGTATCTTAGGCGTGCTTATTTTATTATTTGGTCGGATATTGCAGCCCTTTACCATTTTGATGGCGTTACCGTTATCTATCGGTGGCGCTTTTGTCGGCTTGGTGATTACCAATAGCAGTCTGTCGATGCCATCGATGATTGGTTTTATTATGCTGATGGGTATCGCCACCAAAAACTCTATCTTATTGGTCGATTATGCATTGATTGCACAGCGCCGAGGTTTGGCGCGTTTTGATGCCATTATCGATTCTTGTCGTAAGCGTGCGCGGCCAATTATTATGACCACCATTGCGATGGGCGCTGGCATGCTGCCTTTAGTTTTTGGTTGGGGCGATGCCGACCCTACCTTCCGTCGTCCGATGGCCGCCGCAGTATTGGGTGGTTTGGTGACCTCAACCTTATTAAGTCTCGTCGTCATTCCCGTGGTTTATACCTTGATGGATGACTTATCAGGATGGTTTGGTAAATGGTTAATACCGCATGGTAAAGATAAAGAAAGCACAGTTATCGAAAAGTAGTCAGTGCTGGTAAAACTTCTGGGTCAATCACATAGGAAGTGGTTGATCTAGAGTATTTGGAGGCGAATCAGCTGTTTGCCATCGGTAGGGTTGACGTATTTTTAATCAACCATTCAAATTTAAATGGTCTATTAATGGCATTAAAGGTAAAAGTATCTGGTTCCATTTGGTTATCTTAAAATTGGGGTGTCTTCAAATAAGACTAGCGTTCAAAATCCTCCAAGTCATTAATCGCTAAGATAGTTTTCTTGCTACACTCTCTTAAAGTCCTGTTACCTACCAATATTTCAGACAGTGAATAGACCTCATGAAAAATACTGAGCCAATAAACCATTTATTTATCAGGACCTATGACAGCCAGCTTGAAGGTCATACTCATGATTACCATCAAATTCTTATACCATTGATGGGTAACATTAGAATGGTTATTAGCGATCAGACCATTGATGTTGCTTATGGAGAAGCATTGGTTATCAAAAAAGGTGTTCACCATCAATTTCAGGCAAGAGAAGACTTTCGTTTTTTAGTAATAAATATAGAGAATATTGACTTTTTAGGGTTGACACTAAATGAAGCGCATTTTTCAATGGACGAAAAGACCTTGTTATATATCTCTTTCGTTGAAAAACAATTGACCTCTGCTTACAACCAACAGTTAGAAAGGATGATGTTTGAGTTATTAAAAGCGCTTCTTGGAAATATGCAGATGAGTAAACGACTGGATACTCGCTTGACTGCAGTTGTTCACACTATAAAGAATGATATCGCCACCAACTATACGACAAAGTCACTTGCTGAGATTGCCTGTCTGAGTGAAAGTCAGTTTAAGGTGTTATTCAAAGAGCATCTTGGCTGTACGCCCAACGCCTATATTACCAACCTTCGCATGAAGTCTGCTCTTGGTCTCATTCTAAATACTGACACACCTATTGCGATTGTGGCTGAGAAGTGCGGTTATGATAATGTTTCTGCCTTTATACGTCGTTTTTCTAGCGTCTATCATCAGACGCCATACAGACTGCGTTGTAACAACCAGAATATGAAGCACACAAGAATAAGCTGATCAGCATATATTTCAATCTATTCCCACAAACCCTGCAGCATCAATTTTATTATCATAGCGGCATCATTCAAATGCACGCTAGGTAAAGAGATGAAATTGAATTTTCACAATCAATCAAAGCAGGATATTGTAAATTTTTCTGCACCTATAGGATTTTTGGCAATATGGAGTGGTGGTGCCATCTTTGCAAAGGTTGGTTTGCAATATACCGACTCTTGGAGCTTTTTATTCTTAAGATCAGCAATCGCTTTATCACTGCTACTAGCCATCTATCTAAAATCTGCCCATAAAAAGATAGCTATCACTGAGCTTAAGAAAGACCAGCTCAAAGGCATTATATTTTCAGGTCTATTGCTACAAGTATTCTATTTAACGTTTTATTTTTCAGCTATTAACACAGGACTATCCCTTGGCATTATTATACTGGTGCTTGGTATACAGCCAATTATAACGTCGCTACTAAGTGCAAATACGGTTAGCGTTAAAAACTTAATACTACTAGCGATTTGTTTTTCAGGCTTGGTTTTATCAACATTGGGCTATCATAGCGTTGATAAGATAAATGCTTTAGGTATGATGCTTTCCGTACTGGCATTACTATCCATCACGTTTGGTACTATTGCTCAAGCTAAGGTTAAAACGCCGCCTATTTTAACCTTATTGATTCAGACTATATTCTCGTTTTTGATATTCTCCGCTGTGATTGTTTATCAAGGATTATACTTTGAGGTCAATGCTTACTCTCTGCTTGCATTGATATGGATGGGCGCAGTGGTTTCCGTAGGGGCTTATTTATTATTGATGCTTATGCTCAAATATAGCGCCGCAGATAAAGTAAGCACCTTATTCTTCTTGTTGCCTTTATTAACGATGATATTAGAGAGTCTGGTTTTTGATAGCACTTTGAGCGCATTAACTATTTTTGGTGCTATTTTGGTCTGCGTAAGCTTGTTCATTTATCAAACTCAAAAATCTTCTTAAAATAGCAAATGCTTGTGGAATAGGTCAGTATCGGATTTTAAATTAAACATAACTGAATTCATCCTCAAAAATATCATTTTATCTAAACAATGAAATATACTTTCACTATGTCAATAGATCAGTGCATTGACATAGTGAAAGTTCAATATAAAAAAGGCATGTTAAAAATAGTCTGCTGCTGGGATAAATTTTTCTTGCTTGCTGTGCGCTTCGCACTTTTCGATGCTTCGCAAAATTTATCCCAACAGCCCTGTATTCTTTTTAAGTTGAGTCGACTATATGTATGAGCGTACAGCTAAGTATTTATAATTCATGAATATAAAGCGTTTTACAGGCTTTATATCCTATAAAGCAATCCTTCAAAATCCCCACTATCCAATCCTTTTCTCATAGCCTAATCTTATCAACATGAATTTTACTCATCTTTAATTTAAATAGTATCATTTTTATTCATGATTTGGTTCAGGTATGATTTATCCCATACACAAATTTGGTTTTATCTCGACAATGAGAATAGATTAGGGTAGCGGATTATCATGAGTAAACAATTCACCTGTTCAATTAAGCGCATTCGTTTTGATGAAAACTATCATCCTGCCGACAGCACGCGTCTGACCACTAACTTTGCAAATTTGGCGCGCGGTGAGCATCGCCAAGAGAATTTACGCAAAACGTTAACCATGATTAACAATCGTTTTAACGCCTTGGCGCATTGGGATAACCCGACCGCAGACCGTTATTCTGTTGAGGTTGATATTATTTCTGTCGATATGGATGTCGCAGGTAATGGTGATACATTCCCTGTCATCGAAACGCTCAAAACAACGATTATTGACCATAAAGACAACAGCCGTATTGACGGTATGATTGGCAACAGTTTCTCCTCTTACGTACGCGATTATGACTTTAGTGTCGTCCTGCCAGAGCATTTCGATAAACATCCTGCATCGCAACCGCCAGAAGATTTTGGCGATTTACATGGCAAATTGTTTCAATATTTATTGAACTCAGAGGCTTACCAAGCCAACTTTACTAAAAAACCGGTCATTTGCCTCAGTGTGTCTACTAGTAAGACCTATCAGCGTACGACCAATCAGCATCCGGTATTAGGGGTTGAGTACAGATTAGATGGCTGCTCTTTGAACAAGGGGTCATTGACCGATGAGTACTTTTCCAAAATGGGCTTAACCGTACGCTACTTTATGCCGACAGATAGCGCCGCGCCTTTGGCATTTTATTTTGCCGGTGACTTGCTGACGGATTACAGCGATTTTGAGCTGATTAGTGCGATCAGTACCATGGAGACTTTCCAGAAAATCTATCGCCCTGAAATTTACAATGCCAACTCAAGCGCAGGTCAAGTCTATCAACCGAGTTTAAACTACCAAGATTATTCACTGACGCAAATTGTCTATGACCGCGCAGAACGCAGCCAAATGGCGGTGACGCAAGGTAAGTTCACAGAAGCGCAATTTATTAAGCCCTACCAAGCTATTCTTGAGGAATGGGCGGCAAACTATGATGTTGCAAGCGAGACTGTTCAAAGAGAAGTAGGTCAAAAAGAAACGGCTAAAAAACAGGCTGCTTAACTGAGCGACAACTAATTAACTGACCTATAAAATACGAATGAATAAGAAGATGAATCCCATGACAATATTATTACCGACACAAAAATTGTTACCGACATCAACTGCGGGCAGCTTACCGAAACCTTCTTGGCTTGCCGAACCTGAAAAAATTTGGTCACCTTGGGCATTAGAAGGCGAGCAATTGCTTGAAGCCAAACAAGATGCGCTACGTTTAACATTGCAAGAACAGCGACATGCAGGGATTGATATTGTCAGTGATGGCGAGCAGACGCGTCAGCATTTTGTCACCACCTTTATTGAACATCTTGATGGCGTCGATTTTGAGAATCGTAAAACCGTTAAAATTCGTAATCGTTATGAGGCCAGTGTGCCGTCAGTGGTTGGCGCGGTAAGTCGTCAAAAGCCAGTATTCGTTGAAGATGCGAAGTTCTTACGTCAGCAAACTGATCAGCCAATTAAATGGGCGCTGCCCGGTCCGATGACCATGATTGATACCTTATATGATGGTCATTATAAAAGCCGTGAAAAATTGGCGTGGGAATTTGCTAAAATCCTCAATCAAGAAGCGCGAGAATTAGAAGCGGCGGGTGTAGATATCATTCAATTTGATGAACCTGCGTTTAACGTGTTCTTCGACGACGTCAACGACTGGGGTATTGCTACTTTAGAGCGTGCCATAGAAGGTTTAAAATGTGAGACGGCGGTGCATATATGCTACGGCTACGGCATCAAAGCCAATACCGATTGGAAAAAGACACTGGGTTCAGAGTGGCGTCAATATGAGCAAGCCTTTCCTAAGTTGCAGCAGTCGAATATCGATATTGTCTCGTTAGAGTGTCAAAAATCACATGTACCGATGGATTTGATAGAACTCATTCGCGGTAAAAAAGTGATGATTGGTGCCATTGACGTTGCAACTAATACCATTGAAACCCCTGAAGAGGTTGCGGATACACTACGCAAAGCGCTGCAATTTGTTGATGCGGACAAGCTCTATCCTTCGACCAACTGCGGCATGGCACCGTTATCGCGCCAAGTGGCACGAGGAAAATTGAGCGCGTTAAGCGCAGGCGCGGCAATCGTGCGTCAAGAGCTGACGGCTTAGGATTTATTAACTAAACTGATGCAAAATTTAGCTTTTATAAGTTGGGTTTTTAACCCCGCCTATAAAAGCTTGTTTAAACTCATGAGTGACCTCAGTTATCAATGTACTTACCGATTTAACATTTAGGATTGCAGCAATGAGTAAAGATGTGATTGAAGCAACCGACTTTAGAGATGCCATGTCTTTGTTGACGACCGCCGTCAATGTAGTCACCACTAAAGGTAGCTCAGGTGCTCATGGGTTTACTGCCTCGGCGGTATGTAGCGTCACCGATACACCGCCAACCTTGCTGGTCTGTATGAATCAAACGGCTCGCTCACATGCTCATTTTCTTGAAAACAAAACCTTGAGTGTTAATGTGTTGGGCGCACAGCATGAATCTATATCCAATGCTTTTGCTTCTAAATTATGCTCAGAAGAGCGCTTTGGGCACGGTGCTTGGACGACATTAGCGACAGGTGCGCCTATTTTAGAAGATGCATTGGTCAGTTTTGACTGTGAGATTGAGGATATTCAGCAAGTTGGTACGCACAGTGTCTTTATGTGCCGAGTTGTTGCCATCAAACAAGGCTATCAACAAAGCAGTGCTGATGAAAGCTTGGTGTATTTCAACCGCGCTTACCATCAAGTAGGTCAGGTAGAAATCGTTTAAGCTGACTTTCTGACATTGATTATCTAATGGTCATCTAACTATAATCAGCTTAATATCAAGCCGATACAGTGAAACTGGAATGAATTTTTTGTAGCCTCTGTCGGCGTAGGCACAGCAAGCTAGAAAAATTTGTACCAGTTTCACCTTGTCAGATAACGTATTCATGTTATTTAGCATCGACTATAAAACTATCATTTAACCGAGAAGTAACTATCCTGTGGAACTAATCATTTTTTTAATAATAGGCGCGCTAGCAGGATTTGCTGCGGGGCTTTTTGGTGTGGGCGGCGGTACGATTATCGTACCACTATTATTTATCGTTTTTACCCAAATGGATTACAGTCCTGACAGCATCATGCATTTGGCCTTAGGTACGTCACTGGCGACCATCATTGTCACCTCTATCAGCTCGCTCATGGCGCATAATAAAAAGGGCGCCGTCATGTGGCCGGTCTTTAAAAACCTAGCACCCGGCTTAGCGATTGGCTGTTTTTTAGGGGCAGGCATTGCAGGACAGATATCTGGGCTATATCTTCAGCTTATCGTTGGCGTGTTTTTGCTTTGGGTCGCTTATAAGATGTTTTTCGGTGGCAAAAAACAAGTCGTTAGTCATGCTAATGATGTCGCTGGCGTTAATACAGAACTGCCTTCAAAACCTAAGCAACTAGCAGCAGGCGGGGTTATTGGTATCGCTTCTGCCATTTTTGGTATTGGCGGCGGTAGCTTAACCGTACCTTATTTAACGCGTTACGGTGTGATCATGCAAAAAGCCGTTGGCACGTCAGCAGCGTGTGGCTTGCCCATTGCCATTGCTGGAGCGTTAGGCTTTATGTTCTTTGGGATGCAGCAACAAGTTGATGTGCCCAATACCATTGGCTTTGTCCACATTTATGCCTTTTTAGGGATTAGTATCATGAGCTTTTTCACCGCTAAGTTAGGTGCAAAAGTCGCCCATATACTATCACCAGAGCTTTTAAAGAAATGCTTTGCGGTATTATTAACCGTGGTGGGATGTTATTTCCTTTTTAAAGGGTTAGTTTGAGCATAAAAAAAGCCCTCACTGCGGTGTTAAACAGCAGCAAGGGCTAATAGTTGAGTCAATAGGATGATACTTTATTACTCAGTATGATACTTTATTACTCG
>NZ_DEIR01000021.1:0-98003 GCF_002352555.1 Psychrobacter sp. UBA2769
TGGCTTATCCCGAACTGGGGTTATAATAGTTAGCAGTAATTTTAGTATTAAAAAAGACGCCTGTTTATGGGCGTCTTTTTTATTTGTCTATCCTTATCACTATGTTCATGCCTACCGCCATCATTAAGACCAAGCGAGCCAGCTCTTTAATAAATTACTCAGCGCTTTATCTTCATAGGTCGCCACCTGACAGTAATCAACTCCGGCCGCTTTTAAGCCATGCTCAAAGCTGTCTAAATGTCGTGCACGCTGCTGTGGATACCAAAATACCAATAAAGCCCGATAGTCGGTCTCAGAGGCGCGAATACGCTTGGCCACTAATTCCGCTTTGCTTGCTAATACGTCTTCCGCAAACATCACCATATCGACTTTTCTATGCTGCATCTCATCGATAACGAGCTGTTCATGTTGATAGCAGATGACATGCGCGCCCAAACGCTGCAATTCATCCGCTAAAGCGCCACTATCTTGATAGTAGTAATAGACGATAACTAGCCCCGTCAGCAGATACTGCTGGCGCGATTGGCGTTGAGTGGACAGCGGAATAGTAACAATAAACTCAGTCCCTACGCCAAGCGTACTATCAACATCAATGCTAGCCCCCATTAACTGCGCCATTTGCTTAACGACAGGCAAACCAATACCCGTGCCTTCGTACTGGCGAGTTTGTGATGAATCTACTTGAAAAAATGGATTAAAGATATCGTCTATAAAACTGCTATCAATACCGATACCCGTATCTTTTATCCGAATCTGCCAGCGATTGCTATGATCGAAATGGGTCAATTGCGAAGTAAGGCTCACCTGCCCGACTGGGGTAAACTTAATCGCATTGCTCAGCATTATCGATAATATTTGCTGAATTTTTTCGGCATCACCTTCAAGGCTATAATCAATATGATGGATATGGCTAACCAGTGCCAAACCTTTTTGACTGGCAATAGGCTCAAATTCTGCCAACAGGTCAGCAATTAATTGTAGTGGATTAAACTCAATTTTTTTTAGGCTAACCTGCCCTTTTTGAATCTGGTTAAGCTGAATGATTTGATTCAAAGCTAAAACTAATTTATCACTACCATTGCGAACAATATCGATCGCATCTTTTTGTTCATCATTAAGGTGTTCATCATCTAGCAGTTGTAGGCCGCCAACGATAGCATTAAGTGAGGTTTTTAACTCATGGGTAATCATGCTTTGAAAGTTATGCAGCTGCACATCGAGCGATACATCTTTTTGATGCAATTGCTGCTCGAAAACCGCGAGCGCTTCATAATCTTGTTTCGATTGTTGCAGGCGATTGAATAAAGTCGTAAACGCATGCTTAATTTGCACCAACTCTTGAAACTTAAAGCGTTGCGGAATCACTGGTAATTGCTCAAGCTCAGGGTTTTTAATAACAATGTCACAGACTTCATTCAGCGTCGCAATATCTCTGGAAGGCCAATTCAATTTGCGCAAAATAAACAACGCCCAAATAATCGCTAATACTGTCGTCATCACCCATAACCATAGATTGCGTTGCAGCCAGTTTGCACGCAGCGCCGTCACATCCAAGGTAATATTGATATAGCCTACCAAAGTATCATCCGTACTTAACTCACTTGGCGGGGTTTCTTGAAGCGTAACATCTGGCAGAGCGCTAGCTGTCTGCTGCTCAGTGTTGGTGTTAAATTTGGCATTATCACTAGCCATAGATAGCGTGCTACTACCATCAGTATAATATCCAATGACTAGATAATTAAAACTAACAGTATTAGCAAAGAGCGCATTCATCCAATCATCTCTAGATAAATTTCTATCGACAATAGGCTGCGAGGTTGAATAAAACAAAATACTTTCAATATTCTGCTCATTTTCTAACAAAAATCGTACTTGCTCAGCGACTACTTCGTCGCCATCTACGCTCGCCGCACTAATGGTTAGCAAGTTCGCCAATTGCTGGGTATGCTGACGCACTTCTTTATAATGTTGCACCAAACCATAAACAAAAGACAATAGAAAACCTGCCAATACAGCCAAAATCATGGTCTGCATGATAGATTGCCAAATAAGCATGGGAAGGGTTTTTGTTGGGCGGTTGTTCATATCACTCAACTGAGTTAAGACAACATGTGATTATAGTATAAGCATATTATAGGGGTAATAAGCGCAATGCGACATTTTAATGTAACTTAAGAATGTCTTAAATTAAAAAATGCCATGACAACTGGTATAGTCATCATGGCAATTCATACTACAGAAAAGCCAAGGATAAAAAAACAGTAAAGATAAAATAAAACGGTCTTTATTTGCTAAAAAATATAAAGACAATCTTATCTCGCTAAATTAACGTTTTTTATCTTTGTTAGTGAATCTCGGCTTATCTTTGGTAGTAAATTTCTGCGCACGATTGCGCTCACGTTGGCGTAGCTGCTGCGCTTTTGCTTTGGTTGGCGTGTCGCTTTTATTGGCGTATGGATTATCATTTTGTTTAAAGATAACATTTAGCGGCGTACCCTCAAGCTTAAATACTTGACGGAATTGATTTTCAAGATAGCGCTGATAGCTCTTCGGTAGCGAAGAGGTTTGGTTACCATGAATAACAATCACTGGTGGGTTATGACCACCAATATGCGCAAAACGCAGCTTGATACGGCGGCCAGCAACCGTTGGTGGCGGGTTGGCAGCAACGGCATCTTGTAAAATCTGCGTCAAACGGTTGGTTGATACCTCAAACATCGACGACTGATAAGCACGCAAGATAGAAGGATATAAGTTACCCACGCCTGTACCGTGCAATGCTGATATTTGATGGATTTTTACGTAAGAGATAAAGTTGAAACGGCGATCCATCTCAATCTTAATATAGTTCTTTTGATCTGCAGTGAGACCATCCCATTTATTGATGGCGACTACCAAGGCACGACCCGCATCAAGCGCATAACCAATCATATGCAAATCTTGGTCGACGATACCTTCTTGGGCATCAATCACAATAACCGTGACGTTAGAATCGTCAATTGCTTGCAAGGTTTTAATGACTGAGAATTTCTCTACCTTTTCATCGATTCTGCCACGGCGACGGACACCGGCGGTATCAATCAATACGTAGTCTTTACCCTCGCGCGTATAAGGAATATAAATACTGTCACGCGTGGTACCCGGCATATCAAATACCACCACACGGTCTTCACCCAATAGGCGGTTAACCAGCGTTGATTTACCAACGTTTGGACGACCAATAATAGCCAGCTTTAAGCCTTTTGGCTCGACAACGTTTTCTTGCGTTGGCATATCAGCAGTCAGAACTTCTAGCAAGTTACCAACACCGCGCCCATGACTGGCTGCCATCGGATACGGCTCGCCCAATCCTAAGGCATAAAACTCTGCAGGCGCGGCATCGTGCGCGCCATCAACTTTATTGGCTACAACATAAACAGGTTTACCAAGGGTATGCAAAAACTTGCCAATCTCAGCATCGGCACCAATCATACCGGCACGGGCGTCGACCACAAAAACGATAATATCAGCTTCATGAATGGCAGTATGCGACTGCTCCGACATATAATCATCAATGTTACCGCTACCATCATCCGCTTCACCAATACCACCGGTGTCTACAACGATGAAAGATTTGTCTTCATAGGTTGCATCACCGTATTGACGATCACGAGTCAGCCCTGACAAATCAGCAACCAATGCCTGCCGACTTTTAGTGAACTGGTTAAATAAGGTTGATTTACCGACGTTTGGACGACCAATTAAGGCGACCACAGGCTTGATACTCATGGGTTACTCTCAGTGAAGGGCACAATGGCGGACAGCACGCTTACTCTTATCATAAAAATAAATAGCTGCACTTGACCGCGAATTTAAATAAATTATAAAAATAAAACGATAAAATTAGATAACAACGAATATAGTCAATTGGAAATAATATCAATATATGAATAGCCACGTGCTACAGATATAAATTCTAAAATGAATCGACTATATAGATAGCGCTATTATATATGAATAACGCAGCAATAACGCCTAATACATAGCGGTCGCATAGAGTACGCGAAAGCGACCGCTTAAACAAGCAATTTATACAAGGCACGAAACGCTGACTAAGCAGCGTTTTGTATTGATATAACTAGTACTCATGTCACTATAAGCAGGCTTATTTAATCAGTACAATCAAATAAGCAATGAGTTATAAAAATCTAGCGCGCCAACTGCCAGATAGCAACTTGCCCTGAGGTGCTTTGGGTCAGTAAGCGGCTACCTTGTACTTGTAGGCTACTTAATGCGCCTTTAGTCTGTACACGGCTAACGATTTTGCCGCTAGCAGGGTCAAATAAATGTACTACACCATCAAAATCACCGACAGCAATATAATTGCCAATCATTACAGGGTTGGTTAAATGACGATAAGCCAACTCTTCGCTTTCCCACAAAACTTCACCATTGCTGCGATTATAAGCAACTACTTTGCCGTCTAAGCTGGTTGCAATGACTTGCTGATTGTTCACCGCCAGTGATTTTAAGCTCGCAAGCTCATTGACAAAAAGCACTTGACGAGAAGCTAAGTCGATACCTAGCAACTGACCACTATAGCTGATGGCAAACAATTGGTTCTTATCGACGATAGGCATGCCATCGACATCGCTCATACGCTCAACTTCACTACTACCCGCACCGACACCAACGCGGCGTGACCACTGCGGTAGGCCATTATCGATAGTGACGGCATGCAAGCGACCATCAGCCGTAGCCAATAGTGCGGTTTTCGCATCTAGCAATGTTGGCGCTGCACTACCGCGTACGCTGATAGCTGGTACTTGGGTGGCAAACTGCCAAACCGACTGACCGTTCTGTAACGATAACCCATGTAAGAAACCATCGTTCGCCGATAAAACCACGCGGTTATTGCTGATTAAAGCAGGCGTTAGTACCGAACCGCTAAGCTGGGTCTGCCAACGCTTAGCACCAGTGGCACTATCAAACGCCATCACCAAGCCGCCACGGGTACTGATAATAGCGGTTTGGCTCAAGGCATCTAAGGCAACGCCGCCGGTAATTTGATCACCAACATTAACTGACCATAGGCGTTGACCGGCATTATCAAAGCCTATTAAATCACCACCGCGTGAGGCAGTAACGATTTGCGAATTGGCATAGCCCACTTGCAGGTCAAGCGGATCTTTACTACTGGCTTTTTTGCTACCAACATCGGTACTAAAAACCGGCTGCAATACACTAATTGGCTGCGCAATTTGCACCAATTTGACGGGGTCATTGACGACTGGTTTGATACCTCGATTACACCCAACGACTGCAGTTGCCATCACTGCGATTACGGCGACATGCATGGCCGTCGTTTTGATGGTCTTAGCGTTTATAGTTCTGTTTGAGCGAATAGCTTGAGTCATTATAGGGTCTCACTAGCAATAAATTAATCATTAATAAATTAGCTATCAGCAAGTAAACGGTGAGCAATAATAACCAGTACATAAATAAGCACTCATTATTAATACTACCCTCCTGACTTACTGCGCTACTTAGTTTTTAAAACAGTTTTTTAAAACGGTTTGTAGAACGATTTGAGGTATTACAATTTTTATTAAAATACTTATTAAAGCGTTAGCGCTCATATCTAGCACCAGCGATTATTATTGAAAATCTTTTTACTATCTATTTTCAACCTCTACTATTCAGCAGTTTCTACCGTATTTTCATCTTCAACCACTGATGGCTGTTGTGCAGGTGCTGCAGCTACCGCAGGTTCTTGGATAAGACTGGCTGGCGCCGCAATAGGTTCAGGTACGATACCCAAACTTTCCATCTTTAATGCCAATACTGCACGTGTTTCTTGACGGTTACGTAACAATTCCCAAGCATTATTGTAAGACTTAACCGCTGAGTCTTTATTATCTTGTGCCAGATAAATATCACCCAATAGCTCTTGCTGACTCGCTTCAAACGAGCTTGGCATATCATTATTGGCTTCAGCCAAGGCGTCGTCGGCATCACCAGCCGCTAGTAACGTCTTCGCATAGCGCAGACGGGTAATCGCTTCTAGGCCTGCATCGCCCAAATCGATTGCTAGTGCCTTTTTAAAGGTCTCACCAGCACCTTTAAAGTCATCGTTATCCACTTGTTGACGGGCTTTAATCATCAGCGCTTGCCATGCATAGACAGAGTTACCATGAGTGCTCACTAAAGCATCAATATCTTTGTCTAACTGTTTACGGCTCTCCGCCAGTGACGCTTGCGCCTCTGCTTCTAAATCTGGATTTTGCGACGCTAGGCTGACTTCCTCATTTAAACGCTGAATATCAGCATAATGGTCGGCTGCAACCGTATCGACACGCGCATGGTTATTTTGCCAATACGTCCAGCCGAAATAGGCGGCCAACGCCAATAAAATCGCGGTGACAATATAGCTGCCATACTGCTTTAACGCTTGCATTGAATTGTCTGTATTTGGCGAATTGGGTGTCAGAGCCATATATTTTTACCTGATAAAAGTGTTATTAAATGCGAATGCTAAAGCCACCATCGATTACTGGCGAACCAAGTTTTCTTTTACTAACGATCAAAGTTTTCTTTAGTCGATAGCCAATCTGTCGCAACCGTTTGTTGCTCACCCGTCTGCATATCTTTAATACTAATGGTATTATCATCGAGCTCTTGCTGGGCGATAATCACCGTCAATGCAGCGCCCGACTTATCCGCTTTTTTCATTTGTGCTTTTAAGCTGGTTGCGCTCGCCATTTTTACCCGTAGGTCAGGACGGCTGTAGCGCAGCTCTTGCGCATAGCCAATACCCGCACTATAAACTTCTGGATGAGCAACCACAAAAACGTCACAAGCTGGCAGCTCTGCAATCGGCGCCACGGCCTCGATAAGCAACAATAAACGCTCAAGCCCCATTGCAAAACCAACGGCTGGCTCAGACTTCACTGGTTTATTATGCCCTTTGTCATCAGGGCTACCGATAGATTTTAATTGCCCAATCAAACCATCATAACGACCGCCCGCACAAACGGTCGCTTGGCTACCAAGCTTATCAGTTACCCATTCAAAAACGGTTTTATTATAGTAATCAAGACCGCGTACTAAGTGCGGGTTAATAACGAACTCAATACCAAGTGCGGTTAAATACGCTTGCACCTGCTCAAAATGCGCCTTGCTCTCGGCACCCAAAAACTCAGCAAGCTTTGGTGCATCTACCAATAACGCTTGGGTACTCGCCTCTTTACTGTCTAAAATACGCAGCGGATTGGTCGTTAAACGGCGTTTGCTGTCCTCGTCTAGCTGCTCTTGCTTATCAGTCAGATAAGCAACCAGTGCTTCGCGATAAGCATGGCGCTCATCAAGCTCACCCAAACTATTAAGCTCTAAGCGCATCTCGTCTTTTAGACCCAATTCCTGCCACATCAGATGCGTCATAGCAATCAGCTCGGCATCAGCATCCGGTAGCGCACTACCAAAGCTTTCGACACCCAATTGATGAAACTGACGGTAGCGACCTTTTTGCGGACGCTCATAGCGAAACATCGGACCGATATACCAAAGTTTCGGCGTATCACCGCGCAATAAATTGTGCTCAATCACTGCACGTACTGCCCCTGCCGTACCTTCTGGACGTAAGGCCAATGGCGTTGGCGGCTCAGATTTATCGGTAAAGCTATACATCTCTTTTTCGACGATATCGGTTGCGCCGCCGATAGCACGGGCAAACAAGTCAGTTTGCTCAACGATAGGCAGACGAATATGCTCATAACCGTATCTGCCCAGCACATCAGCCAATATCGACTCTAAGTGCAGCCATTTTGCAGACTGTTCAGGCAAAATATCATTAAACCCTTTGATAGCTTTAATCATGGTACGGTCGCATCCTTAAATTTTTTAACAAAGTACTCTATTACTAATTATTTTTGTCGTGACGCTTACACATTAAGCTTTTAATAGCTCAGCGTCTTACGCTTACTTTATTACTTTACACGAATGATTTCATTCTCACGTTTTTTCGCCAAATCCTCGGCATGCGCACGTACCATGCCTTCGATCTCATCGACCAAATTATTGGTATCAATCAAATGGCTTTTTTCGCCCATACGGTAGACCAGTGATTTTGGTGCCGCGCCGACAATACCAATGTCCGCTTCTTTCGCTTCACCCGGACCGTTTACTTTACAGCCAATCACTGACAAATTCATCGGTTCACGGATATCTTCTAAACGTGATTCTAACGCCGTCATCACTCTAATGACATCAAACTCTTGGCGCGAGCAGCTTGGGCAAGCGATAAAGTTAACGCCATTTGAGCGAATATTTAGCGATTTTAAAATATCAAAGCCGATTTTAATCTCTTCTTCCGGCTCTGCGGCTAAGGAGATACGAATGGTATCACCGATGCCATCTAATAATAGCCCGCCTAAGGCAATCGCAGATTTAACCGCGCCTGTACGATAAACACCGGCTTCGGTGACGCCTAAATGTAGTGGATTATCAATCTGAGCCGAAATAAGACGATAAGCATCTAATGTCAAAAACACATTGCTGGCTTTAACCGACACTTTATATTGATCAAAGTTCAAGCGCTCTAATATATCGATGTGGCGCATGGCTGATTCGAGCATCGCCGCGCCGGTTGGCTCAGTATATTTACGCTGAATGTCTTTTTCCAATGAGCCGGCATTAACACCAATACGAATAGGAATATTATAATGCTTGGCACAAGCAACCACTTCACGTACTTTGGCGTCGCTACCGATATTACCCGGGTTAATACGCAGGCAGTCGGCACCAGCTTCAGCAACGGCCAAGGCAATTTTATGGTCAAAATGCACATCAGCTATCAAGGGTACGCTGACACGCTTACGAATTTCCGCAAAGGCTTTTACCGTATCCATCGTCGGCGTCGATACGCGCATCAAATCCGCCCCTGCTTCAACGCAGCGCTCGATTTGGGCAACGGTCGCTGCCACATCACAAGTATCGGTATTGGTCATACTTTGCACGCTAATCGGTGCATCACCACCAATCGCGACATCACCGACATATATTTTTTTAGTAAGACGACGGTTAATAGGCGCTGACGTTGACATAGACAAACCCTTTCATTGGAACAAATTGGAACGAAAAAAAACTGGAAACAAACATCGCTTTTATAACGCTAATAACTTTTTAACGCCAATAGCTTTCTTGAGACTAACAACTATTTAATATTAACAATAACTTAATATTAACAATATCGGTTTTAGAAATAGCAATCACTGGAAAAATTAGCGCTCACTTTAAAACCAGTTATTTAATAAACTGACCAACTAATAAACCAATTACTTAAAAACTAAGGCGCGAGCTCAAAACTGGCTTGCGTACCTGTAGCATAACTGTCTAGGGCTACCGCTTCTTGATTAAGCATCAAACTGACATTTTTAACATTATCAATCTGTACATTAAAGGGCGGCATACCAGATAATTGATAATTACCAGCAGTCTGCGAGCCAGCTATCAAGCTATTACCGGTAGCGTCAGTGATAGTGACGACAGCGGCATCTGTCAGCTTAACATCCAGCGTAGCTGGTGCCATACTTGCATCGCCGCCCAAGTTAAGTGCTGAACCAGAAGCACCAACGCCATTAGCATCGGTATCAATCGCCGCACCTTGCGCTTGTTCTAGCGCTGAGATGTCTTCACTGCTGGTTACTGGCTGCTGATTATTGTCTTTACTGGCATTACTGACCATACGAAATAGGAAAATCGCTAAGATAATGACGCCAATGACCGCGATGATTAGTAATGGATTAAAACGGATACGGTTATGAGTATCACGCTGCAGGGTACCCATCGGGCGTAATGGCGACTCAATATTGTTGGTTGAGCGCGACTTTAGCTCAGTTGGGTAAGCAGCATCGAAGCTATTGGCTATTTTTACTGGATCTAAACCCAAAAACTTTGCGTAGTTAATCGCAAAACCACGCGCAAACGCCGCCTGCGGTAAATCCGCAAAATTTTCATTTTCTAAGGCTTGCAAATGTCGTTTTAAAATAAATAACTCGGCGGCCGCGTCCTCCAAGCTCACTTGCTTAGTTTTGCGGGCTTGCTGCAACATGGCACCAAATGATCCCTGAGCGTTAGATTGAGTGTTTGATGATGGGGTGGTCATTTCCATGGTGCCTCTGGATTGTTAAGCCAAGTCTTAAGTTGTTTTGCTTCATCGCTTAGTGGATAAGCGGATAAAAGCTGCTGTGCCAATTGCTGGCGGGTTGCTATGTTATTTTGTGCTGCTGCAAGTTTGATACCTTGCAATAGCAAGCGCGGGCTAATACCCTGCCCTTGTACCAGCATCAAAGTTTCGTCATAAAGCCTTTGTGCTTGCTGCACACGCTGCTGCTCGAGTAATAAATCGACCAATTCAATGTGTGCAATCACACTATTGCGGTTGCCATCTAGGGCACGCAAGAACGCTTTGGCAGCGGCTGGATGATCATTCAGCTGAAGGTAAGTGCGTCCTAAGTTTTCTAACGCCCCAATACGACCTTCGTAACCAAGTGCTGCCCCTGCAATTTCAAACTGCGCCGCCGCCTCTTTATAGCGCTTCATCTGCGACAGATAAACGCCATAATTGTTGTGGGCTTGATCAAAATCTTTATCAAGCGTAATGGCTTTTTTAAAGTATTGATCGGCTTTTTCAAGATTAAGGCGACTGCCCTCTTGCTGCAACAAAACGCCCATCATATCATAGGCTGGCGCATAACGGCTATCGGCAGCAAAGGCTTTTTCAAGTTGACGCTGAGCGGTATCAAGCTCATTTTTGCGGATATATTGTGCCGCAAGTGAGGTGCGAACGCGAGCAATTTCTTGCTGATCCAAATTACGATTGTCACTCGGCCGCGTCGAGGTTTGATAAGGCGTACCACCGGTTAAATCCGTGGTCGTTGTACTCTGGCAACCGCTAAGTAGCAAGGCACTTAAAGCGCTGGCTAACAAAATAACGTTTGCGCCGCGCTTTTTGGCAATACGAACAACATTGACACTCAATTGCTGCGCCGTCTGAGAAATAAATGTTTGATATTTGAACTGACAAGGATTTTTAAAAGTCATCATAGCCGCCATCATAAAGCTGAGGTTCAATGCGTTCGATCTTCGAGGCATCAGTTTATTGACATACTCCCACCACTTTCGCTAAGCTCAAGCGGGGGATTCTAGAAGCAAACGCTCTTAGGCGACTTTCTCACGAATGTCACAAGTTTTCTGTTTCATCGGGCGACCTTTACTGCGTCCTCCCTCCACAGACAACACGGCATGTCCTGCCGCAAGAATATTTTTAGCTGCATTCACATCAGCATTTGCTTTATGCCCGCATTTGACGCACTCAAATTTAGCCTGAGTTTGTCTATTCTCTTTGGTAATATGCTGACATTGGGAGCAGGTCTGACTGGTGTATTGTGGGTTTATTTTGACAAGTAGCCCACCGCGCCAGTGCTGCTTGTACTCAAGCATATCAACCATCATGCCCCAGCCTTGATCTAAGATCGACTTATTCAATCCTGACTTGGCTTTAACGTTACGCCCTCTGTTTTCTAGTGTACCGCTTGCAGATTTCGACATATTGGCTACTTTTAAGTCCTCACAAGCAATCATGGCGTGGTTTTTGCTGATTGTGGTGGTGATTTTATGCAAGTAGTCATGGCGAATATTGGCGATGTGATGGTGTAATTTTTGAATCTTACGGTTCTGCTTTTTCCAGTTTTGACTGAATAAGACTTTTCTACTTAATTGACGCTGTAATGCGGCCAGTTTAATTTGATTGGCTTTAAAGCTGTTTTTGGATTGGATGTGCTGACCTTCTGAGGTAGTAATCAGTTTAGTGATGCCCAAATCAATCCCTATGGCGCTTGTAGAGGGGTGAATTGGGTTTTGATCCAGTTCTCGCTCCGTACCAAAAGACACGTACCAGTGACCTGATTTCTTGCTGATGGTGATGTTTTTAATGGTGCCGATGATGTCTTGCGATTTTCTAAACTTCACAAAGCCAATGCCGCTAGGTAGTTTGATGCGGTTGCCTTCAATACGGCAATACTTATCAAACTGAACAAGCCTAATTGAGTCGCAGCCATCAGATTTACGTTTAAATCTTGGCATCAGTTGTCGTAGTTGAATCTCTGTGCCATCGCTTAGCTTAAAGAACTTGGGTTTTCGGAGCTTCTTTTTATTTTCTTTGAGCCTAGCATGAACTTTAGGGTCGAAAAATCGTGACCAAGCAGAGGCGAGATCACGTACTTTTTGTTGTAAAGATACGGCGTTGGCATGGATTCTTAAGAAAGAAAAATCAGAATTGTTCTTTAAATCCATGATTTTATTAACCAAATTGGTGGCATTAATAAATTCATTTTTGGCAAACATCTCAAATGAGATCGCTAGCATTTGATTCCAAACAAAGCGTGCAGAGCCGACAAGATTATTTAGAATAATCTCCTGCTCTGCGTTAGGCTCAAGCCTAAATTTGTACGCTTTGTTGATTTTCATGGAATACTCTTTACAAAAAAACGAATATTATAATGCTTAACACTGTACCTATACATCGTTGATTTTAGTGTAATTTTAATGGTTGATCTATGTAAAGTTCCTAAGAACTATGCGAAACCTCATCCACACTCGTACGAGTGGAGGCGTCTTTATCGTTCAGATATGCTGATAGTAACACGACAATACAATAAATTGTTGCTTAATGGAGTCTGAGTGAAAGAGGCTAAAAAAACTCATTGCAGTACAGCTATTTTTTCTCCAGTAAATCGATTATATCTAAATTAAACAAGATAGCTACCACAATCATTTTTAATATTCTTTCAACTATTATTTTCCCGATCTTTAATACTTTGCTGCCAAGCGGCTGAGCGGCGCGTTCTGTCAGCGACTTGTCCAACCAATTGACCACAAGCGGCATCAATATCATCACCGCGCGTTTGGCGAATGGTGCAAACAAAACCCGCTTGGCTTAAGATATCACTAAAGGCATGGATACGATTATTGCTTGATTTGTCATACGGCGCATGTGGGAACGGATTAAACGGAATCAGGTTGATCTTACTTGGTAAACCTTCTAATAACGCCACTAGTTGATGGGCATGCTCATTACGATCATTGACGCCATCAAGCATGACATATTCAATTGTCACATGCTTTTTATGACGCGGATTGACATCATAAACGTAGTTTTTTGCGGCGGCAATCAGCTCTTCTAGCGGATACTTTTTATTAATAGGCACCAGCTCATTACGCAGCTCATCATTTGGCGCGTGTAAGGAGATCGCCAAGGCTACATCGATATCTTGCGCCAATTGGTACATTTTTGGTACGACGCCCGACGTTGATAAGGTGACGCGGCGCTTTGATAGCCCATAAGCATGGTCGCTCAGCATCAACTCCATCGAACCAACCACGGGTTTATAATTTAATAACGGCTCACCCATTCCCATCATAACGACGTTGGTGACGTTATTTTCCCATAAACTATGGTCAACGTTTTCTAAACTGTCATTGTCATCGGTCATATAAGAGGCATTTGCCACCCATAATTGTCCGATGATTTCAGCGGCGCTTAAATCACGCTCAAAACCCTGCTTACCAGTACTACAAAAGCTGCAATCTAATGCACAGCCCACTTGCGACGATATACATAGAGTTTTACGACCGTTTAATTTACTGTCATCAGCTGGAATCAATACTGTCTCAACCAATGAGCCACCCGTCACTTCAAAAACCCATTTACGCGTACCATCATCACTATATTGACGATGAATTACTTTTGGCGGAACAACACAGGCATTGGCTGACAATTTATCACGCAATGATTTGCTCAAATTGGTCATTTGCTCAAAGTCGGTTACACCCTGCTGATAAATCCATTTAATGACTTGCGTCGAGCGGAACGGCTTTTCGCCGAGGCTCTTAAAATAATCCGCCAGTTGCGCTTGGGTCATGCCCAATAGATTGGTTTTTGCCTGCGCCTCATCAACGAGCTTAATGCTATTCGCAGGCTTTGTTGGGATATGTTGGATGGGTGTTTGAGAAGTCGACATAATAGGGAACCTTTTTGCAGCCATTGCGATAAGCGCTGCAATTATTGAGATGGGCGTTGCCAGTCATACATTATGTATATACGTTATGTATGAGTGCAGGAGCAATCCATTATGAGCGCATTTTTTATCGAGGCATTGGTAAATACTTAAAAAGCATAAAAACCTGATGAAAACATGCTGATAAGGGATTGATAATGCTCAGTAAAACTAATAATGAGGCAAGTGACTAGAAATTTCAATGAGTCATTTTAATGATTCATAATAAAATACCGGAATATTATAATAGCTAAAACGGCTTATACCCTAAGATATAAGCCGTCTCGCCACACTAATTATTAATAACCAACATCATAAGCTGATATCAATAATTGTTGCTATTAACGCGTACGTGCACAAACTTCATCTTCATTGAAGAAGTAGCTGATTTCACGAGCTGCTGATTCAGCTGAATCTGAACCATGAACGGCATTTTCATCGATGCTGCTAGCGAAGTCAGCACGGATAGTGCCTTCAGCGGCGTCTTTTGGGTTAGTAGCGCCCATGATATCACGATGCTTAGCGATAGCGTTTTCGCCTTCTAATACTGATACCAATACTGGACCTGAAGTCATAAATGAAACTAGGTCATTGTAAAATGGACGTTCAGCGTGCTCAGCGTAGAAACCACCTGCTTTTTTATCATCAAGTTGCATCATTTTAGCGGCAACAATTTTTAGACCTGATTTTTCAAAACGGTCGTAGATAGCGCCGATGTTATTGCCAGCAACTGCGTCAGGTTTGATGATAGATAAAGTACGTTCGTTAGCCATGAAAAGCTCCTAATGGATGAGGGGGTTAAAAAATTGAACTAAAATAAGAAATGAAATAGCAAAGGGGTTATTTTATTTCTAACCACTAATTTTATCTCTGACCGCTATGTTGACTTAGGCTGACCAAGATGACTCATGCTTTACCAATACGAAAACATAAAATCAAGTAGTATGAGCGCCAACATAGGATTGCTGCCTATTATAATGATTGAGGCTATAAATGATAGGGTTAATTTAGGAAAGTCGCTTGTATAGAGCCAAAAACTGCTACTTATTTATCTATCATTACTCGTTCATTATTATAATAAAAAACCCCAATGCTCAGCATTAGGGTTTTATGAATTACTTATAACATAAGGTTATCACTGACTAAGCATCATACGGATCACGAAGTACAATCGTCTCTTCACGGTCAGGACCAGTTGAGATGATATCAACAGGGCAACCAATCAATTCTTCGATACGTTTGATATATATTTTGGCGTTTTCTGGTAGGTCGTCATAGTTGGTAATACCAACGGTTGACTCGCTCCAACCTTGTAGGGTTTCGTACTTAGGCGTTACTGACTCATAGAATTCAGCATCATGCGCGCCAGCACATTCAGTTTCAGGTAGGTTATAACCGACACCGATTAGCAATTCTTCTAGACCGTCTAATACGTCAAGCTTGGTCAAGCAGATACCTGACATAGAGTTAAGTACCACAGCACGGCGTAATGATTCGGCATCGAACCAACCACAGCGACGCGCGCGACCAGTCGTTGCACCAAACTCATGACCGACTTTGGCTAAATGCGCGCCAACATCATCAAACAATTCAGTTGGGAACGGACCGCTACCAACACGCGTGGTATACGCTTTAGTGATACCCAATACATAGTCTAAATACAATGGACCGATACCCGTACCAGTAGATACACCGCCCGCGGTTACGCTAGAGCTGGTGACAAACGGATAAGTACCATGGTCGATATCAAGCAACGTACCTTGCGCACCTTCAAACATCAGGTTCTTGCCAGCAAGACGTAATTGATTTAGGTCTTCGGTTACATCGGTAACCATACCTTTGATTTCTTCTTTCCACTCTTGGCAAAGCTTAAACGTCTCATCAAAATCAATGGCGTCAACTTTATAATACTGAGTCAGTTGGAAGTTATGATATTCGATTAAGTTACGTAGTTTTTCTTCTAAGTCATCACGGAACAAGTCAGCAAGCTTAATCGCACGGCGCGCAACTTTATCTTCATAAGCTGGTCCAATACCGCGACCTGTCGTACCGATTTTGCCAGTGCCACGTTTTGCTTCACGTGCTTGGTCAAGCGCTACGTGATAAGGCATGATCAATGGGCAGTTTGGTGAAATACGTAGGCGCTCACGTACTGGCACGTTGTTGTCTTCTAGCTCTTTCATCTCTTTTAATAATGCGTCCGGTGCTAACACCACACCATTACCGATGAAGCAAGTCACGCCTTCACGTAAGATACCTGATGGAATTAGATGTAAAACGGTGGTTTTACCATCAACGACTAGGGTGTGACCAGCGTTATGTCCGCCTTGAAAGCGTGCAACTGCTGCGGCTTTTTCGGTCAGTAAATCAACGATTTTACCTTTACCTTCATCGCCCCATTGGCTACCCAAAACTACGACATTCTTACCCATGATTAATCCTTACCTTGATGTATTGAGGTGTGTGCAATAACGGTTTAAAACTGAAATTATGCTAAAAAATATAATTAAAAGTCATTCTTTAGCGATTTAATAACCCAGTCATTTAATGATATTTCTTTAAATAGATTTTAGATTCAAGATATAGCTTTTAAAATTAAATAGCGTTTAAATTTAGATAGCTTCTAACTGCCACTGATTACTCGCAAAGTTTAAACGATGCGTCATAGCCGCTGGACGGTCATCGCACGTTAATGGCATAGTGACGCGGTAACCTTGCTGACGTAAGCTTGTGACCTGCTGCAATAATATTTGCATTTGTGCTTTATCAGCATTAGCCTGCTTTAATGCCTCATAATCAACCAATACAATAATCGGTGATTCAAGCTGCGTATGCGCCAGCAAACGGCTAACATCCATACTAAAGCCTGTCGCTTCACGTGACCGCTTAGCACTTAATTGCCCCACGCTCTGCATACCATCAAAGCGCCCGCCACGTACTAGCGGCTGAGTTTCGCTATTGATATAGCCGTTAAAGATAATACCGGTATGATAATGATAGCCCGACAGTTCGGTCACATCGATACTTACTGGCGTCTGCCATTGCATCTCTAAGTGTGCTTTTAGACGTTGTAGCTCATCGACAGCCGTCACAATGTGTGTATCTTGTTTGGCAGTATCTGACAGTGTGTCTAATAACTTTGCCATATCATGGCCAAAGCGGGCCAATGCGTAAAAATCATCACCCATTGTCAGTAACTGACAAACACGTTTTAGCTCTGGTAAATTTTTATTGGCATAAAGATGCATCAATTGCTCGGTGTCATTATCAGACAACTCAGCCAGTGCCGCTAAACGCTTGAATATCGCCACATGACCCAAGTCAATATGTAGGGCGGCGCTCATATCCAAGCTATTGACCATACTAAACAGCACATCTATCAGCTCAATATCGGCTGCAAGTTCGCCGCAACCAAATATCTCCGCACCCAACTGTAGCGGTGTCCGCGAGCCAAACAATCCTGAAGGCAAGGTATGAATGACATCGCCGGCGTAGCAATAACGCGCAATACCATTACCGCCGTGATGGGCATCAATACGCAAAATCTGCGGGGTAATATCAGCGCGCACGCCCATCAAACGACCGGTCAGCTGATCGATAATCTTAAAGGTTTGGCGCTTTAAATCTTCTGAGGCTTCACTTAATAAAGATTCAGTAAACTCAATCATCGGCGGATTGACCAACTGATAGCCATGACTAATAAGCTGCTGGATCAATTGATGTCTCAGTACTTCTTGCTTATGGGCATCTTCAAACAACACATCGACGACCCCATCAGGCAGCAGCCAGCTGTTATTGGCAACATCGCTGGCAAAGTTGCTTAGATATGGCAAGCCATTAGCGGTAGCACGATTATCAGCAGGCTGAGTCGCCGCTGGTTTTGTCGTATTTGACTGGGCAGGTTTTGCAGAATCAGAACTGGCAGACACAATGAATCCTTGTTTGGCGTATCGCTTACCAAAAACGCGGTACTGATGCGGTACTAAAAGGTTGTATTTACAATTGCAGGGATGTAAGGCGTTTTGTATTTTTGACGCGCAACATCACTGACCCAATTATCTATAAGCAAACTAGGTGACCGCAAAAGGGTGAGTAATAAGTATAAGTTAGGATGATAAGACGAGTATCTTTATGCGCTAAAATTTATGCGATAGAAAACTATGATAAATAATCAAGGCACTTTATGCTTTAGTTTAGCATAGCAGCCAAGCTTCGCCTAGTGACAATTAACCCCAATTACCATCTAATTCATGGTCAAAAGGTTTATAGCCTTCCTTATTAATAAGGTATGCATTCAGAACGAATAAATGAAAATAAAAAGTAATACCTATCATCGATAAGAGTAACACAGAGTTATTTATGCTAACTATCTTCCATGATTTTTACTTATTTTCTAGAACCCCGTTTCTTAACATCACTGCTTATTAGTATTACTGTTTCTGTCAGCCTGAAGCGTTTGCAGTCTGTTGCTTGCATAACGCCTTATCGGTAGACTCATGTTACACTAACACATATTTTATCTCGGAAAGCCTTATGTCAACTGATTACCACCCAAATCCTGCCATTAATCAAACCAACGTCCTCGGCACTGCCCTTGCCAGCTGTTGTTTTGACCCGCTTACTGGCTATTATCGCAATGGCTTTTGTCATACTGGCAACCACGATGTTGGTCAGCATACCGTGTGCGCTAAGATGACCAGCGAATTTTTAAACTTTTCTGCCAGTCGTGGCAATGACTTGATTACGCCGCTGCCTGAATATGGTTTTGCCGGTCTACAGCCTGGTGATTACTGGTGTATTTGTGCGCTACGCTGGGTTGAAGCCTTAGATTTCGATATTGCCCCGCAAATAAAGCTTGAAGCCTGTCACGAAAGCTTATTAAGTCTGGTGGATATCGAGACGCTAAAACGCTTTGCATTGTAGTTTGCAGAGAAGCAGTGTGCATAAAAAAATTCATTTTAGTCGCATGTCATAATCTATTTTAATTAATATTTATTTTATTTGATATTAACCACAGACTAAAGGAGAAGGTATGAAACAAGATGATGACCTGATTGTCAAACCGACAACTCGTATCACACCTGACTCTAATGTCAGCCTTATCGACCCTAACATGGGCGATGAGCGCTCTTATTTAGACAATTATGATAGCTATGACAGCTATATTTATGGCGATGCGGACGCGACGGTCGAGGATACGATTGAGACGATGACCGTCTATGACCCCGACTCTGAACGCTATGAAGATATCGATTTATCCAGCGATGACGAAGTGGTCAATTGCTATGCTTATTCGCGTAAAACGGGCGAAAAAGTGAATAAAGTGGCACTGAATGATGTCAGTCGCGCTTTAAGCAATAGTGGTCAGTTTATCTGGCTTGGTCTTTATGACCCAAGTTTAGAGACCATGGTCAAAGTCAGAGATGCTTTTGAATTACATGAGCTGGCGATTGAAGATGCCTTTGCCGAACATCAGCGCGCCAAGGTTGAGAACTACGAAAATGACATGATATTTGTGGTGCTACGTACCGCCAAGCTCGAAGACAATATCATTCGCTATGGCACTACCGCGATATTTATGGGCAAAAACTACCTGATTACCATTCGCAATGGTCCATCTAACTCTTATATGCCCGTACGCGAGCATTGTCATCGTCGCCCAGAAAAGCTACGCATGGGACCTATCTTTGTCCTGCATGCCATTCTCGATTTTATCGTCGATAACTATATGCCGATTACCGATCGTTTGGGCAGTTATCTACGCGAGCAAGAACGTAACATTTTTACTTATGAGTTTAATAAAGAAACGCTTAGAAATTTATATGAATTAAAATCCCAGCTGGTACATATGCGTGCGGTGATTTTACCGGTGCAAGACATCTGTAGTTTCTTTATCAATCACGATAAAAGCGACTTAATCTCCCCGTTTTCTCACGCTGCTAAACCCTACTTCCGAGATGTGAATGACCATTTGCTACATTCTTTGGATGCCATTAACGGCTTAAATGAGATGCTCAGCGTGGTCATGAATACCTATCTTGCTATGGTCAATATGGGACAGAATGAGGTAGTACGTAAGCTTGCCGCTTGGGCTGGTATTTTAGCGGTACCAACGGCGATTGCTGGTATCTATGGAATGAACTTTGATTTTATGCCAGAGCTACATTGGCAGTACTCTTATCTGGTTATCATGGCAGTTATTATCTCGTTATGTAGCTTTTTATACTTTAACTTTAAAAGGTTGGGTTGGTTATAAGTCAGATCATGTCTTCATTTAAAACAGGAAAAGGGCTGCCATTGGCAACCCTTTTTATTAGCAGCTATTAATTATCAAAAATTCATCAATAACAATTAATCACTTTGTCAAAAATATTTATCGAAAGACCTTATTTACGATAATGGGTGCTATCGACGCTCGGTAGATGATGCTCGGTACTGGTCACTTGATGATCATCCAAATAATCTTCTGGTCGCCCAAACATCTTCGCCGTCCACGTTAATATCACAATTGACGCACTGAGCACCATGATGGCAAAGGAAATCGTTGCCAATAACCATAAATGAAAATTATCTGATACCGCTTGTACATCGACCACCAAATGTCGTGACAAAGCTGTAATCGCGATAAATATCAAAAACTGCACGGGCAAACGATGGGTTTTAAAGTAAATCCCAATCATCGCCAGTAGTTCAAGATAAATAAATAGCAGTAAAATATCTTTTAAATCTGCTGAGCCTTTTTGAAAAATAACAAAGAACTCTTTACCCGCTGTCCAAACCACCACCACACTAATCAAAAATAAAATAATATAGTGGCAAATATCGACAAACTCACGGCCGATATGTTGCATGCGCTCATGTATCCCCATATTTGGCTTTGATACATGAGCGGTATTGGTTTGTTGGGCTTGATGGACTTTACTATTTTTCTGTTCCGATTGCTGTTCTGGTTCTTGCTCTGACAGCGGCTTCATTAGCTAACTGCACTGTTGTCTAAACCAGCAGATTTTTCGGCCGCATCAACGGTTTGGCGAATAAGCGTATTAATCGTCATAGGGCCAACGCCACCTGGAACTGGTGTATAAGCACTAGCGATATTTTCTACGCCATTTAGTTCGATATCACCAACGCCGCCATTATCAGTCGGATGGAAACCTGCATCGATGACTACCGCGCCGGTTTTAATCCAATCGGCTTTGATCAGCTCTGGTACACCTACTGCCCCAACCACGATATCAGCACGCTTAATATGCGACTCTAAATCTTGCGTTCTTGAATGGCAAATCGTTACCGTACAGTTGGCATTTAATAGCATCATTGCCATTGGTTTACCTAAAATGGCACTGCGGCCTACGACCACGGCCTCTTTACCTGACAGCTCAATATTATGATGCTCTAGTAAATGCATGATACCTTGCGGGGTGCATGAGCCATAAGCGGACTGCTGCATCGCCATACGACCAAAGCCAAGACAGGTCACACCATCGACGTCTTTTGCCAAGTCAATCTGCTCAAAGCAAGCACGTTCATCGATATGAGCCGGTACTGGATGCTGCAGTAAAATACCATGAACGTCTGGATTGCTATTAAGCTCGTCTATTTTTGCCATCAGCTCTGCAGTCGTTGTCGCACTTGGCATTTCAACGCGAATAGAATCCATACCGACACGCTTACAAGCATTGCCCTTCATACGCACATAAGTCGCAGACGCAGGATCGTCACCGACCAATATCGTCGCTAGGCTTGGGGTACGTCCTGTCTTAGCTTTAATAGCGTCTACACGCGTACTCAGTTGCTGTTCTATTTGTTTAGCAAGTGCTTTACCGTCCAAAACGGTAGCAGATCCTTGGGCAGTTGACGTAATAGACGCAATTGACATAGTAACTCCAATAGAGGGTGCGATAAAAAAAGTAAAGACAGCGCCTGCAGTATCTTTGCATGCCTGTCTTATGCTCGGTCAATTCTTTTTGACCGTTAATTGAGACTGATATTGTACCTGTCTGGGCTAAAAAATCCTAGCATCCTATTCAAAGGTAATAATTAAAAATTAATAACATGGCCATAAAAAAGTCGAGCTATTAAATCCTAATAGACCGACTTTAGGTATTCAATAACTTTTATAAACTGACTAAGCAACCACCGCTTCTATAAGCGGTAGGTAATTTATATAACTGAATACTCTTCTAATAAAGCATCGTACTGATACATCTTACTTTTTAATACCAAACTAAATATCGATATCACGCTCTGAAAAATGCCTATTAAGACGTCGATACCTTAGCAGGCTTCTTCTAACATTAGCGTTTATAACTTTATACCTTCGTTGCTTATTACCAGTAAATCGACTCATTGTAGCTTCTCCCTCTGCACAAATACCTTGCTTTTTAATAACCAGCCCCACTGTTTTGAATAATATTTGAATATCTAACCACATCGATTGATTATTAACGTACCAAATATCAAGCTCAAAGCGTTTTTCCCAACTGATGTTATTACGACCATTGATTTGAGCATAACCAGTGATTCCTGGTTTCACTAAGTGCCTCTTAAACTGCTCTTCACTATATAATGGTAAATACTCTATAAGCTGAGGACGCGGGCCTACTATACTCATCTCACCTTTGAGCACATTCCATAGTTGGGGTAATTCATCGAAGCTACTCGCTCGAAGTTGCTTACCAAAATCTGTAAGACGATACTCATCCGGCAAGAGATTGCCTTCTGAATCTTTATCATCGCTCATTGTCCGAAATTTAATAATCTCAAATGTTTTACCATCAAGGCCAGACCGAGCTTGACGAAATAATACAGGTGCTCCAAAATTCTTCCTAACTTTGTATGCCACCAATATAAAAATAGGCAACATTAAGATTAAGGCCATTAGAGCAATACTCACGTCGAATACTCTCTTAAGCATTTTAAACCTCCTATGTAGAGCAGTTCACGATATACCCAAACCCATAATGCTTTTCTTATATATAGTAAATATTAAATATATAAATCCTTACAAACGAATATATAAGGTAAAGTAACTTCCAAGATAAAAATAATTAGACTATGTATTTCCTAAAACGATGACTAAGAGATATATTTCGATATAAAAATCTAACCTAAACCCATCTCCACTATCATATGAGCGTTTACCTTTTTAACGTCATACTTATCGACCGCAATACCTCTAGAGGCCGACCCCATTTGCTCATAAAGATTGGGATGCTCTATAAACTGACGCATGGCATCTATTAACTCATCAATGGCTTGGACGGGAACTAAATAACCATTTATACCATTGGTCACCGGCTCCCTACACCCTGGAGCATCCGTCGTAATAATAGCTCGTCCCATTGACATAGCCTCTAACACAGAGCGTGATGTGCCCTCGCGATAAGACGGCAATACATAGACTGAGCTGGCCGCTATGGCAGGTCGAACGTCTCTAAGCTGACCCCAATAGATGATGTCGCCATCTGCTATCCATTGATCTAACTGTGCTTGCTCAATGGCTGCTGGGTTTTCATCTATCGAGCCTACTAGATGAAATTCAGCATCAGAATATTCTCTCTTTATCTGTTTAGATGCTTCAACATATTCCACTATTCCTTTATCTTTGAGCAGTCTAGCAATTAACAAAAAGGATGGCTTGACGCCCCCTGACTCATTCCTAGGTAATGGAGATACATTGAAATCATTTAAATCCACCCCTGAGCCGTTCACCACTACTGTGGGAATGATTGGTTGAACTATATTTAGTTTTCTTAATAAATTTAAGTCATCGTTATTTTGAAAAAACACCTTAGAAGACTTTGCTAATGCTTGTTGGTAAAGCGCATGTACAAATTTTTGAAAAATGCTACGTTTGTTGGTCTCTTCTACTTGCTGAAAGGTATAACCTAATCCTGATATCAACACAAAACGATAGGGTACTTTGGCCAACCATGCTGCTAATGTTCCATACACCACAGGCTTTACAGTGTAAGAGAGTACATATTCTGGTTTGATTTTATTTAATATCTGATAACTATGAAAAAAGGTCTTTATATCTTTAACTGGGTTAGTTCCAGTTCTTTGCATAGCAATCTGATGAACATGATATCCACGACCTATAAGCTCATTATGGTCTGCAGCATATTTCTCTAAATCAGGAGAAACGACATGTATCTCATATCCTAATTGAGCAATGCACTCCAAAAGCTTGCCTCTAAAATTCAATACATGAGGCAAATAGTTAGAAAATATTAGAAACCTTTTTCTCTTAGGCATAATTTCTCAGCTTAATTATTTAAATCGTATAAAGAGAATAGCCATGAATAGCATTATTAATACTGCAAACTAAAATTCGACTCAAAGTATATTTATATATTCACATATATAAATATACTATAGGTAGTTTTTATACTAATTACAATAGAAAGACATAAATAATTTATATTTATACCTTTGAGAGAGGTGGTTAAGAATTTTTACTGATTGATTTTAGGAAGTGGGTTCTTATTTGGAAGTTCTTTATTAGGAAGTTTCTCATTGGGAAATAACGTGCGAATTTCGCAGTCAGCACATACGAACAGTACATATATCATAACGAATGGATATCTATAACGAACAGCTGTCCCATAGTTGAATACAACTAAGCCATATACAGACATGGATAAAGCTATAAATAACAACCAAAAAGCGAGCTTATCAGGACTTTTCATCCAAGCTTTACGTGTTATCAGAAACAAAATAGCAAGTATAAATAAATTTTCAAATGACTGAATTAAAGGTAAAACGCCGCTCGCTTCCCATATAAATGGTTTAGACAAAAAGTAAATACCCGACGTCAAACCTTCAACGACAAACTCGCCTACTCCAGAAATAAGCATGATTTCTTCAGCTTTACCTCCATCTTCTACAAACATAGCCGCCCTAAAATGATTAATTTGAGGGATCGCTATCGGAGCAGAAAGAAGCAATCCAGCTAGGCTTATCAGGCTAATTGTCACGGCTTTTGCTAACCCCATACCCTTTTTGGCCACATTAAAAATAAAATACATTAGAACAATAGGACCTAAAATAAAAAAGTTCTGGAATTTAATTAGGTATAAAGGAATAATAAATAAAATACTTTTAAGTATCTTAGACTCACGGGCATAGACAACAGTTAACACCATAAAAAATAGAATGAGAGTTTCTCGCAAGCTTAGCGCTGTGTATAGAGCCATGCTGGGAAACAACAGATAAAACCATATTGATACTTTTGTAAAAATATTTTTGACATACAAAACGAAGAATAAAACGATATAGAGAAAAGTATTATAAAATCCTAAACTAATAGGAGAGACTGGGGCTGGAAATGGTAACAGTGCAAGCATAGCACTGGCTTGAAAGACATTATCACCACCTGTAAATGCTTCAATCAAACCCAGTTCTCCAGATCTTATCGCATTCACGCCCTCCCAGTATCTAAACTGGTCTGGCATATAAGACGTACTGAACAAAAAATCATTTAAGAAAAATGGAATTAGACAATGCAACCCCAATACTATTTGATAATTAGATGGAACTCTGAACTTGTATCCGACAGTAACAATTAGCAACAGACATATCAGCAGACTAGGTAACTCAAAAAGTCTGATACCTAAAAATCCATACGTATAAATCCAACTTAGGTCTGACATTAGTTTGTCTCTATATTTTTAATAAAAGATTAAAATTACATGTCTGTTTCGGCTACTATCGAGGGACTGTTGTGATTAGCATATTGGGGCATTATTCTAATTTAACCTACTGGCTTGGTAGGACTACGTTTTAAAAGGTGTCTTGCTGATTGTAGTCTAATAATTGTATATATTCAAAAAAATAAATATAATCATAATTTTGCTGCTCATATAAATCATTCCATATAAATCACTGGGTCTCAAGCCAAGCTTGGAACATTAATATATTCCAGAGTTGATCTTGATGATTATATTTACCACTCAGGTGTTCTGTCCACATCATACGTATGGGTGCGGGATAGAAATAACCTTGCTGCAGTAATAGCTTTTCATCTAATAATGCTTCAGCCCAATCCCGTAATGAGCCTCGTAACCAATCGTGTAAAGGTAGGCTAAACCCCATTTTAGGTCGTTCAATCAATTGGCGAGGGACATGACGAAATAGTACCTGCTTCAGCAACCACTTACCTTCCCCATGACGTATTTTGTACTCTAATGGCATTTTCCAGGCTAATTCAACAATACGATGATCGAGCATCGGCACTCGCGTCTCTAAGCTATTAGCCATAGCAGCGCGATCAACCTTTACCAAAATATCATCAGTCATATAAGTCTGTGCGTCCATAGCCATCATCGCATGTTGAAAGCTATCTGTCTGCGGCCAACAATTTATGTCACTTATCAACGTACTAGGTTCTTTTGCACCTATGACTAACGTCTCAGGCTGCTGCCAATGACTGGTCAATGACTGGTAAAAATCCTGTTCACTATCAATATTTAGCACACCTGCTAGCTTGTGAGCCTTATCACCAGGGGCACTCAACCGTAATTTTTTAGGGAGAATAGGATTAAGCGTTGTGAACATAGCATCCCAGCTCTTGGGTGCGAAAGCAGTCAGTGTCGTCGACGCCAATCTTCTTATCGGTCTAGGCAGTTTACGATTTTTATTCCAAACTTGCTGAGCCATGAGGTAGCGATTGTAGCCTCCAAATAGCTCATCACCCCCGTCACCACTTAAGGCGACCGTCACATGCTCACTTGCTAACTGACTGACTAAAAAGGTCGGGATTTGTGAGCTATCTGAAAATGGCTCACAGTATATAGATGATAACTTCGGTATCACTGATAAAGCATCTTTAGGGGTTATATAAAGCTCAGTATGTTCGGTACCAATGTGCTTAGCCACAGCTTTTGCATGTGTTGCTTCGTTATATGCCTCATCCTCAAAACCAATAGTAAACGTCTTAATTGGCCGCTCGCTTTGCGCCTGCATTAGTGCAACTACTGTACTGCTATCTATACCACCGCTTAAAAAAGCACCAAGTGGAACGTCTGATTGCATTTGACTGCCAATACTCTCTACAAGTGCTGATTCTAAAATATCAACTGCTTGCTCTGGACTGCCCGTAAAAGGGTTTTTTAGCCCTGATTCAACTACCGTATTAAAACGCCAGTAGGCCTTGGGTACCGCTATTTTAGCTGTTTCCAATTCTGCTAAAGGTAATTGTAACCAATAACCAGGTCGCAACTTTTTAATGCCTTGATAAATACTATAAGGAGCAGGGATGCAGTTGTGACGCAACAGTAAAGTGATTGCATCACGATCAATGTCTGCTTTAAATGTCGGGTGCGCTTTCAAAGCTTTTAATTCAGAACTAAAGAACAAACTATCGCCCTGCCAACCCCAATATAAAGGTTTTTCACCCATCCTATCCTTAGCTAGAGTCAGGAGTTTTGTTTGCTTATCCCATAGAGCAATGGCAAACATACCTACCATAGCTTGTAGTGTTTTCTCTATACCCCAAGCTACGAAACAAGCGAGCATAGTCTCGGTATCTGAATGACCTCTCCATTCGAGTAAGAAGCCTTCTTGATTAAGCTGTTGACGTAGTTGCAGATGGTTATATATCTCACCATTAAATACAACCACATATCGTCCACACACAGAATGCATCGGCTGTGCGCCTGCAGGCGACAGCTCTAGAATGGCTAAACGCCGATGACCAAGCGCTAAGCCAATAGTTTCATCCAACCAACTATCGCCAGCATCCGGACCTCTATGATAAAGAGCATCATTCATCTTTAGTATTGCAGTAGTAGCAGAGTAACTACTAGTATGTACATTAAAAAAACCATTCAAACCACACATAATTAAAATGCACCTTTCTTTACGATGGAGTTGAATATACGTGCTAAAACAGGGGCCTGAACTTGTAGTGAATAAATACTATCAATAGCAGCTCTACCAGAAACACCAAATGTCTCACACCGAATAGAAGAGCGTAATAATTTATCTAAACATATGTACCATTGTTCATTATTTTCAGCTAGGTAGCCACTTTTACTGTTATTTACTATACTAGGATTTACGCCTACAGGACTAGCAACGACAGGTATGCCACAAGCCATATACTGAATAAGCTTATAACCACATTTCCCTTTTTCCCAAGGTCCATCAACTAAGGGCATAATACCTATATCCATTTTTCTAATAAAACTGGCTTCAGTTAACTCATCCCATGGAACAACATCCACTTTCATCCCTGGAAGTTTATCAACAATACCTTTAGTAGCTCCCACTAAAAGTAAACGAGTATGATATTTCCTGCTAATCATAGTCAATGATTCTTTGATATCAAGAATGTATTTTTCAGTAGACGGAGACCCTATCCAACCAATTACCTTTTCATTAACTTCTTCATTCGCCTCTACTTTGTATCGAGATCCGTCTACTACTGTGGGAACCCATTCTATATATTTAGCACCAGAATTTTTTGCATATTCAATTAGATACGCGTTTCCAACAACTACACAGCTAGATTTCTGCATAACAGTGTCAATCTTTTTTGATAAGAACATACGTATAAATGGGTTGCTTGAGAGATTATATCGATGAAAAACTGCATCATCATAATCGACTATATAATCTTTCTTTAAAAAAGATAGGAACCGTTCAGCAGATGCTGGTAAATAAGGAAATATTTCATATTCAATCCAAATTAGATCATAGCGGTATGCTGTTATCAATGTTATCAAACGTTTCAAATAATACTTAGTAATTGCTGCTTTAGAACGACTTCCATTGTTGTAAAGATTTTTAAGATAGGCTTCATCGAATAAACTTTGTACAGTAAACTCAAAACCACTTTCCTTAAGCAAAGGTAGAAACTGTAGTGTTCTTAAGCGAGAGCTTGCACCAATGCGTGGATATTTTGTCAATAGCAATACCTTCATTTATACAACCTCATTCGCGAGTATGATAGAAAACAAGAATTTTGCTTAAGTCTTTACTTTCATTAAATTAACTCTCTATATATTTTACGATATTTCTCAGCCCCTTTATCAGCAGAGAAATACTCTTCGGCAGCATCCCTACAGCGCCTACTCAGGTCTTTATCTTGATAAAGGGTATCCAATTTTTCTAATGTTTCATTAATAGATTCCTGACTACCATCCTCTATGACTATGCCTACTTGATACTTTTCGATAAGGCTAGCCATATCGCCAACACCTCGATTGCCAATAACGGGAATACCACAAGCCAAAAATTCTCCCATCCGAGTCGGGGCCGATCCTAACTTACTTATACCTGCAGTAAAATACAGTAGTCCTGCTTTCATATCAGCAATAGTTTTTGCAATATCACTGGGGCTTGAATTCATAATCTCTAATTTAGAATGCTCTATCCCATACTTTTTAGCCATTTCACGTAGCGACTGCTCTGAGTCACGTGTAACAATCTTGAAAGTCGCATTTTTATTTTTTTGCAACTGAGACTTTAATGATAAAAACAACCAATCTAGGTGATACCAGCCACTGATTACTGTACCCATGGTACCAAGTTTTTTATCCTCAATTTCTGTGCTGTTCAAATTAAAGTTCTCTAAATCAACACAAGTGGTAATGACAGAAAATTTCTGGCTATTTAACTGCGGCTGTTGGGCTTGTAAATACTCAACCGCCGCTTCGGTAAGGCTAACTATATGAGCGGCATCCTTGAGTAGCCTAGCCTCCAGCCAAGCCAAGACTCGATGAACAACGCCATGTCGAACTAGCCTACCCGCATCAATCATCTCCTCTGGCCATAAAGCACGCATATCGAAAATAAAAGGTACTTTAGTTTGCTTGCCTACAAGCCACGCTGCTATCGCAGGTATATAACTACGACAATGTACATGTTGCGCCCTACCAGAATGTGAAAGTACCCAAGTGTGATAAAGTAACGATGATAGATCCCATAGCGTGGCTATTAATCGAGGCTTATGATGGTAGGATTTAGGATGCCAGTCAATGCCATAGCGTTCACACTCTTCTTTTAAAGCCTTCACATCATCCGTCTTAGATAAATCCACAACCTTCTCAAAACTTACAATAGTAAATTGGTATTCATCAGACAGACGCGACAGATAAGCCAGTATTTGAGAACGACCTAGAGGTTCTAATAATCCAGTATAAGATAGATATAGTACTTTTTTTCTATTCATTCTTTTTTAGTCTCTCAGGATATATTATATTTAAATTGGTTTATGATTTTTTATACCGAAAAATCAGTTGCTCAACTCTCATGTCAGATTTACAATCTGTAGATACTATTGACAATTCACATTGCTTGACTCTAATAATTACATTACCAAAGCCCTCATAATCAGAGGATAAAACAAAAAATTTAATTTATTATAATATTTTCTGACTCACTATCTTTTACTTAAATATCGATCGAATTATAAGTAACATCAAACTCAACACTAGAAAGTCCTGAAAGCTACCTAATCTTAACTTCAATTTAATTCATGCTGTTATCAATGCTAGATAATGCTTGTTTGTAAAAGTCTATTGAGTAAGGCATGTTTTATTCAGTTAATGGCTTTGGTCTATATATTGTATCTATTTTATAGGAATTAAACTATAGAGACGAAGCATTATGGTTTTTGGCTAGAGTTCTTTAAAGAATGCCATGCATGATTTAAAGAACTCTTAATTAGCAGACGTACTTATCCAAAACCTTCAAATAAATTTTTCCACTTAGGCATTATCTTTTCAAGCTGATACCTATTGGCTCTCTCTTTACTTTTTAGGCTAATTTTTTTTCGTTGCTCACCATCTCTCATTAATTCAGTCAATGATAAAGCGAGGTTGTTAACATCGTTTTTAGGAACTAAAATAGAACCTGAGTCTTTCAGAATTTCTGATGGACCAGTATCACAGTCAAAGCTAACAATAGGAAGACCAAAAGCCAATGCTTCAATTAAAACAACCCCAAAACCCTCAAAACGAGAACTCAAACAAAATATCTCAGCCTGCTGATAATACTTACTCACATTATTAGTAGCGCCAACCAATTTAACACTATCAGTTAAGTAGTTTTTTTCGATAAACTCAGTTAGTGTGTCCCTATCCTCACCCTCACCAACTATTTTTAATGTCCAATCAGGCATGATTTTATTTACCTGAACCCAAGCCTCAAGCAACATATCAAATCCCTTTTGAGGTGTTAGACGACCAACAGCTAATACAATTTTTGTATCTTCTTTTTTAATGTATTCTTGAACAGAAAACGGGCAAGGATTGTCTATCGACGTTATTTGCGATTGATGAATAGTACTTTTTAACCAGTTATCTTTATCTCTTTCAGTCAAAGTAACGACTGCATCACAATATTGTGCAGCCCGCCTCCTAAGTTTGGATCTCTTTTTTCCTTGATTAACATTAAAATTGAAATGCTCCCAACATATATGCTTAACGGGTAAGCCCAAAACTGCAGGTAAAGTAAATTCGACACAGCCTATATCTACTGCTATTACTACATTAGTTCGTTCATTTCTTAAAACTTTTCTTAGCTTATAAATTATTTTAGGCTTGTCACTTAATTTATTTCTTATTCTAAAAATAGTGTTATAAAAGTTTTTTATATCATAAGCACTAACAGGCTGACGACCTAGATTAGAGCCCGAGAAATCTATTAGTGGGATTATTTTGATATCTTTATTTATAGGAAAGAAAGGTTTATCACATGGTCCAATGCTGGCTAATACTATTTCATAGCCCGTTTCAGATAGACTGTTAGCAACCATAGAACATACTCGCTCAGTTCCAGCGCCATTGTTAAGACCACCAATAACTAATAAAATTTTCACAAGACCTCTTTACATATAGTTGACTCGTTTTTAAGAAAGTAAAGCGCTGCTGCCATTAGCTAACAAAACCCTTCTACCAAATGACTTATATTTCACCTCATTCATACTACTTACATCGAATGTAAATCTATTAAAAATGCCACTAGTAGCATCACTATACTTATTACCTACCAATAAAACATTTTGAAAACCGTAGTGTTTAGCAAGAATTATCTGCTCAGCCAAAGCACTGCCATTTGGAAAACAATAAATATTACAATCAAAAAGTAGGTTTTCTAAAAAATAATTCTTACATTTTTTTAAGTCGGTTAAAAAATACTCTTCACTCTGATTTTCCATTGATAAATGCTCAAAGGAGTGCGCACCAATTTCATGTATCGAAGATAATTGCATGACATCTTTTTTAGTCATTACTGAAGCACAAAGAAACTCTGGATATTTTAATAGAAATTCTAATAATTTAGCTCTACAAGATATAAATTCAATTTCAGGAAGATACTTAATAAGAAAAGATGCTTTTGCACCTAATTTATATCGGTCAATAGTAGTAGTATCTATTTCTAAAGGTATTTTTTTTAGAAGTTCAATAGGCGCCTTTCCAATAAAGTCCTGTAGCAGAACATTTACAGGGGGTAAACCTGTTTCTATACAGTAAGGAATTATATTTTGATTTACTCTAACATTATGTTTTTCTAATATAGGCACTGCGTAATCTATAAAATCCTTATAACCATCGTCAAACGATAGTATTAATTTAGGCTTCTTTGCTTTTATTTTTTCAAAATCACTAAATAAACAAATATGGAATTCTTTCTTTAGATAAATAATTATTTTATCAAAAAATGATGGGCATATCGCTTTATAAGCACTACCCGTATCAGGTGACACTCTATGCAAGTTAAGAACTGTTACTATGTTATTTCTAACCAACATTTTTTTTCTAGATTCCAATCTAGTCTGTTTTGCCAATATAGAAAACACAATCTTTTTGAATAATTCATTTCTCATCAACCCATCACCTTTTATTATTTATAAAGAAATCTATGATTATTGTATATAGCTTTAAAAATGGTTCTTAAAAAAATAGATTGAGGTCATCTAATAATTATATAAAAAAAATATCCATATCGATATCTTAACAACTATTAGTTAACACGAAATCTATCTATTGCATTTATTAGAATTTATGTTTTCTGAAAACCACATTTGAAACATTAATAAGACCCAAATCTTATTATCATCATTTTTTTCTGCATAAAACAACTCTAACAACCTTGATACATAGTCATAATTAAAAACGTTATACTCGTTGATCAACTCTTCACTTAAGTATTGATCTAAAAGATATTTAAGATCCTGACGGAGCCAAGAATTTATTGGTATACCAAAACCTTGTTTTTCTCTAATAAATAGACATTCTGGCATATATCGTGCTAAAACCTCTTTTAGTATCTTTTTATTCTTCTTGTGCAAAATGGGTATGCTAGCAGCGAACTCGATTATTTTATGATCAAGAAAAGGCTCTCGGCCCTCCAAAGAGGTACTCATTGTTGACCTATCTACCTTAACCATTAAATCATCGGGTAGATAACCTTTAAAATCTAAAATCATCATTTTTTCTAAGTTCGATGTGACAGCAGCAGTCTCTTCAGAAAAATAATACTCTTCTTTTATTAATCTTTTAATCTCATCTTTTGTGAAAATAGAATTTGAAACCTTGAAGCTATTAACTATATCTTCGTGATCTAGCATATTTTTAAGCTTGATAATTTTTCTATATAATTTTTCATTGGCTCTATTCAGCATAAATATAGGAATAGGAATTAAGTTTAAAAGTTTGTTTGTCATTTTTTTGAATGGAATTTTAGATAAAGTCCGAAATCTTTCTTCCATAAGCGCATAGCTTGTATATCCGCAGAACAACTCATCACCGCCATCACCAGACAGCACTACAGATACTTTTTGCTTTGCAAGCTCAGATACTAAGGTAGTGGGTATAGCCGAGCTGTCTGCAAACGGCTCATCAAATATACTTGGCAATTTTTTTATAATAGCTAAGGCATCTTCTTTTTTACAAATAAGTTCGGTATGATTCGTACCTAAATATTCTGCAATATCTTTAGCATAGTTAGATTCATCGAAGCTTTTATCTTCAAACCCAATAGTAAAAGTATTTATAGGTATCTTGCTATCTTTTTGAACAATAGCTGCTACTAAAGAGCTGTCTATTCCACCACTAAGAAAAACACCTACCGGAACATCTGCTATCATTCGTAAGTTAAAGGCCTCTTTTACAATAGATTCTAGCTCATCTACAACATTATCTGTCGCAACCTGATTCTCATAAAAATCATTAATATTCCAGTAGCACTTTTTTATCAGACTTTTTGATTCAATATCGTATTTCAAATAATGTCCAGGAAGAAGCTTTTGAGTATTTTTAAGTATGGTTTTTGGAGCGTGAATATAACCAAACTGAAGATAAGAAGATACAGCTTCTAAATCTATATCTTTATTGAAATCAGGATAATTCATAAGAGGTTTTAATTCACTTGAAAACATAAATGCATTATCTGTTAAAGAATAATATAAAGGTTTTACACCTACACGGTCGCGGAAAATTATAATCTCTTGTTGTTCAGAGTTGTAAATTGCAAATGCAAACATACCTCTAAACTTATCAACGCAATGTATTCCCCATAAATGATAGGATTTTAAAATCACTTCTGTGTCAGTGTTGGAGTCGAATGAGTAACCATTTAGTATTAGTTCCTGTCGTATCTCCTTGAAATTGTAAACCTCTCCGTTATATACAAGAGCCAGGTGTTCGTAGAACATAGGCTGATGGCCATTAGAACTGATGTCTATTATTGAAAGCCTTCTGTGACCTAGAAATATAGAACACGAATCTAAAGAAAAAACCTCTAAACCCTCATCATCTGGGCCACGGTGTTTCAAGCTATTTAACATCTCCCTAAATAAGCTCGTATTTATACTCTTTTTATAGTCAACAACTCCTAATAATCCACACATTATTTAAAAGCCTCGATATATTGTTTCGCAATTTTATCCACTGAAAAATCAGCCGCACGACTCTTTAAAATATTTTTATCATGTTTACCATTAATAGATTTACACATAGCTTTAGCTAAAGCGCTAACATCACCAACTGGCACTAATATTCCATATTTTCCATTTTCGAGAATCTCTTTTGGTCCTGACTTACAGTCGGTAGAAACAACTGGGGTACCAACACTCATTGCTTCAATCAATACGTTACCAAAGCCTTCGCAGTTAGATGAAAGAACTAATAAGTCAGAGGCGGCCAACCATGCAGAAGGTTTTCTACTAAAGCCTGCAAAGTTAACTCGTTCAGCTATCTCTAACTTTACGGCTAAAGCTTTTAATTCAGTTAATAAATCGCCCTTTCCTAGTATAGTTAGATAAGCATCTTCTTTTGTAAGAAGAAGGGAAAATGCTTCTAGCAGCGATGGGTAATCTTTTTCCTTTTTCAAAGCACCAACAGCGATTATTTTTTTACCACTATGACTTTTCCAATTCCTATAGCCTTCCTCTTCTGTACAAAGATCTGTATTAATTTCTACAGGATTAGATATAACGGTAATACTTTTGCGTTTTAGCCCACCTAGGCCACACAAATCGTCAGCGACACCATCAGATACTGCAACTATCGCATTAGCAAAAGGATAGACTAAGCTTAAACTATATTTAAAAAACCTGCGCATTGATCTTTTTTGCATCAAAGGAGCTTGAGAAAAGGTTGTATGATCTGAGACTACAACCGAGCCAGATAGTTTCGCCGATTTAAATGCGACAACTGCTAATAATGTCAAAGGCCACATGGATGCTAATACCACATCCGGCTTTTCACTTTTAAAATATTTTAATAAAGGCTTAAACACATAACGTATGCGATCTGCTTTTAAGTCTACGATTCGAATTTGGCTGTTTAGCTCTGATAAGAATTCTCCCTGAGCTTTACTCAAGACCATATCAACTTTAAAACCTTGTTTAATAAACTCGTTAGCTAGTAAAAGGGCTACCTTTTCTGCACCGCCACACCGAAGGTCTGGTAAAAAAAACGCAATTTTTTTCATTATTATCTAGCCTCTTTTAAGCAGATTCTTTCTAAAATTCTTGTTACGTATTTTTCTTCATACTCATGGAAATACTTTCTATAACTCGTATAATTTCACATATTGAAACAGCCTATAAAAAACCCCCTATTTAATACCATTAATCAAAATTCAGAAAGCAAGTCAATAAACCTAATATGCTTATTACTTTTTAAGGAATAAGAGACTGTTGTGTCAATATGGTATACTGTTAATTCGTTATTATTAGCGCTTTGTATATACTTTAGTACTGCTTCTGCAGGGCTATGTAATTTAACTGCTTTCGAATGTTCTAACCAATGCTCTTCACGCGGATGCATTATATACAACCCTACATCCTCAATGATTTTCATTATATTTTCTTTAAGCTTTACTTGCTGTTTAATACTAAAATCCTGAAAGGCGGTTCCTAATAAAATAGTATCAGTATTTGTCGCCAAATTTTCTAAGTCTCTACTGTCTAAAAGCTCACTCCAATCCCAATCAAGATTGACTACTCTATTTTTTTCTACAATGTTTTCTAAATCAGGGAAAACGGTATAATGACGCTTGGTTCTATCTCTTAGATATTTAGCTCCTCCATTAGGGAAAACCATTTTAGAAATAAATCCTTTAATTCCTTTTCTAGCGAGAGCTGTCTCATCAAAATACTTTGAAGACTTAATTACATTATATGAGCCATCATCGAATGTATTAACCTCTAAACTAGGAAAAAATCTATTTGAAAGCGCGAAAGGATAGCTATCAACTACCGCTAAAAATACTTTACCTTTAGTTATAAATGCCATTAACTGTGCTAAAGCAAACTTTGTAAAGTTGACCGAAATTTTACTACTGCAAAATACATTTATAGTAAAAAAGGCATTCTTCCTGATTCTTTTATAAGTAGTATAATATTCAGAGTCATCTTCATACTTATTATCAAGATAACAAAATACTAAGATATATTTACTTATATTCTCTACATTTATTATTTTTTCAACAATTAAAGACTGTAGTCTCGTTCTTACGATAAACACATCCATCTTATACACTCCAACACATTCAATCGTTCGACCGTCTTAAATATAAATACCGTATTGCAATCTATTAAAATATTAGTTATTAGTTACTTTTCCAAGGCCATGAAAATTATTTAAAATTAAAGAAAATATGAATACATATGCTCATAAGCTATATAAAGAAACACTCATTATTTTTATGGTCTTCAAAAAACCCTTCTACATTATCGCCAGTAATAGCCGTGTTGGCATTAACGTTTCGCATTACCTTTTTACCTATAATGTTAGCTAGATACTTTGGCGCCAATCCAAATCCAGGACGCACACTGCGTACAGAATCTTCAGTGATGGTATCGCCTTCTGCCATATCTTTTACAAAATACAATGAGCGCCGAAACTTAGTGTTGGTTTTTTCGCTGGCTTTTCGGCTGTAATCTACCTGCCCTAGCGCCTGCCAAGCTGTTTTGGTATCACGGCATAAGGCGGCCAAATCTGCAGGCTCTAATGAAAAACTGTCATCTGGTCCACCACCATTACGATCAAGGGTGAAGTGCTTCTCGATGATAGAGGCTCCAAGGGCGACACTTGTGATTGCTGTGGTATTATCAAGAGTGTGATCAGATAAGCCTGTGACCAAACCAAACCGCTCTATCATATCTACAATAGTACGCAGGTTATAATCTGCAGCTGGCGCAGGATAACCACTGACACAGTGCAAAATAGCAAGCTCATTACAACCGCCTACACGTGCAGCATCTATCGCTTCTTCTATCTCCTCAGCACTGGCCATACCTGTAGATATAATCATCGGCTTGCCAGTGCTAGCAACGTATTCAATCAATGCTAAGTCAACTGCTTCAAAAGAAGCTATTTTGTATGCAGGTGCTCCTAGATCCTCGAGTAGATCTACAGCGGTGCTGTCAAAAGGGGAGCTAAATATAGTAATACCTAGTTGACGAGCATAATCGAACAGTGGCTTATGCCAGTCCCAAGGGGTATGAGCCCACTCGTACAAATCATATAAAGTACGTCCAGCCCATAAACCCTCTGAAATTTGAAAATCCGGCAAGTCTGACTTTAAAGTAATCGTATCAGGCCTGTACGTTTGCATTTTAATGGCGTCAGCACCGGCGCGTTTGGCCTCTTCTATAATACGCAGAGCCACATCAAGTTGACCATTATGGTTTGCCGACATCTCAGCAATGATATAAGGAGCTTGATTACGACCTATGATGCGACCATCAATATGAATATTATTTGTCATCTACCTTCTCCAAAATAATCTTATATCTCTCTCCATACATCTCTATATGCGCAGGAAATCGATCAGGATCACAGACTCGAATTTTATCAAACTGACTCTCAATACTTTTAGAGGGATCAATTGCACTATCATCTGGTGTCCGCCTTGGATAATACGTCGGTTTTATATTTGGATCTTGTGGCTTAGGTGAGACACTCTTAAAGTTACTAACCGCAAAATCTATCAACTCAATCTCTTTTTCAAATAACTGAGCATTAATTTCATTCCATAGGGCATGTTTGGGCACTTGAAAATTTAATTGTTTCCATATTCTTCCGCTATCTAACTCATCATTAGCTTCTAGCAGTGTCAGAGTTATCTCCTCTTTACCTTCTATAATGCTCCATATATGTGGGCTCCAGCCCCTACCTTTAGGTAAGTCACTGGCATGCAGTACCAAGCAGCTAATATAAGCCTTGCGCTCTTGGCTACTTATAATCTCTGTACAGGAAATGAGAAATAATATGTCACCTCCAGACAGATCCTTTTTCTGACGTACTAGCTCTATCTCATGTTTGCTATTGTTCTTTTTTATCCATGCATATAGATAGTCGTTGACAGGGTGTCTAGGATTACTACATAAGAAGCTGATTTTCATAGCATTTCCTTTAGAGCTATCGGAGTAAAACTTTAGATAGCCGTGTTACTCCTAGCCCATCAGTAACCGCACTAGCTACCCTACTCATTGCTCTCATTTTAGGTACGATTGAAGCGATACATTGTCCAAGTGCTAATGGCTCAGCTTCCAGCTTATTTATATTAAAGGTCAGTGCGGCTCCTACATCTTCTAATACGTTAGCAATATCCCGTTGGTTATCTGCCAAAACCAACATAATAGTTGGCAGTCCCAAGCAGCATCTCTCCCATGAGGTTGACCCTGCAGCGCCGATAGCCAAATCACTATTGGCCATGAGCTCAGCCATATTATCTACCCCTGCCTTTACTACCGTACGCCACGACATTATTGCGGCTTGTTGTTTTACTGCTTCAATCCATGGTGATGTCGAACCCATAACGATGTTCATTGAACAGTGATCAGGTAAAGATTTCGTTTGCAGTCCTTTCAGGATTTTGGTTGTAATATTATCCTTATCAACCCCACCTAAATTAATCAAAATACTTGCCAATTTATTATGCTGACGCCGCTCTAAGCTATAGCTTCGCCATTCTGCAAATTCAGGTCTGAGTAATGCATAGTTAGATCCACAGAGTAATTCACAATCTTCATTAACATAGGCGGCATAGTCTTGCGGATCACGCCCAAAGTTTTGGTCAAGTAAGACGTCGCAATCATGCTTTCGATCTGCCAAATCATCGATAACCATTAGCTTTTTGCAATAAGGCTTCAGTCTTTTTTCCCAACTCTCATCTAGTGCATAGTGATCAACAATCAACCAATCAGGTTGTATCGCCTTTACTATCGAGATACTTAACTCCGCATCTCTGTGTTGTGTACTAGCCAGCCAATCAGCGTGAGCAAGTGTAGCCTTACTTTCTGACTCAATAACTAAGCCATGCTCTAAAGGAAGCGTATACACTTGATAACCACGCTGCCGTAAAACCTCGATTAAATTCCCATCATGCTGACGGCATATAAAAAAACTCTCAGCTCCTTGCCTAGATAGCTCATCAGCTAAAGTCAAGCAGCGCATGACGTGACCAGATCCTATCTGAATAGAAGCATCACAACGAAAGACAATCTTGTACTCTTTTGCTTTCATGGCGAGTAATCACTGACTAGTAATAATGCATTTGCAATCTTTAAATCCTCATAGCTGTCTATATCCATGGCGCTTTTTAATGATATAGGCTCAAATGTGTGATCTGGTGAGTAGAACGTTTTATGGGTTACCAGTGCTTTCACTGTAGATATCCAAATAGCACCCGTTGGACAATAGAGCTTGGGTAAATCTTGAGAACGTTGAGTCAGAGTGTCAGAAAAAATCTGCTTGGGTCTGCCTACCTCATCAATAGTCGCCGCCCACCACGGATTCATCCACCCATATTCAAAACAACTGATCTGAGCGGTACGCTGCTCCGTTTCAAATACCGACACCAATGTTTTTATGTCTTCACTGGTACGCAATGGACAGTTAGCCATCAACTGAACCACCACGTTGTACTCTTCTTGCCAATAGTCCATAGCCTGTTGCAAAGCACATATGGTTGCTGCGCTTGCTGTGGAATAATCATCAGCGCAATCAGTACGTAGAAAAGGTACTTCCGCACCAAATTGTTTCGATATTTCTGCCATCTCTGGATCGTCGGTAGACACCAAGATTCGATCAAACAATTTAGATTCTTCCGCCGCTTTAATCGTCCATGCAATCATCGGCAGACCATTAAAATCGGTTATGTTTTTTTTCGGGATTCGCTTCGAACCGCCGCGAGCAGGAATAATGGCAATTCTACGCTTTACCATAATGTCCACCCGCCATCAGCCTGAATGGTTTGACCATTGATTGCTTTACAGTTTTCTGAAACTAAAAAATCTAGAGGCCCTATGAGATCTGACTCGGATAGCATACGACCACTTGGCGTAAGCTTTGCATATCTGGCTTCAAAGCTATCATCGACGCGACCGCTGACACCGCCATAGGCAATACAATTAACCCTTATATCGAAATCAGAAAAACGTACAGCCAATTCCTTTGTTAGATGTATCAATGCTGCTTTGGCAACACTGTATTGAATCGGCGACTGTTTTGGATAATCCTCATATAAAGCAGGGTTGGCAGCGACGACACCGTACTGAGAGCCTATATTAGTGATTGTCCTTAGCTCGTTTGGCTGAGTATTGAACAGCCCCATTGATAGCTCATAAGGCACGATGACGTCCATCAAATACTCTGCTAAAAAATCTTCACGGCTTGTCTGACCTAATGAGTCTGTCTGCAAAAAATCCAAACTACGCGCATTGTTTACCAAGTGATTAATGGTATAGCCAGAACCTTGAATGCGGTTAATGATGTCCTGTACTGCTTGCGGCTTAGTAAAATCAACTATTAGTGGCATCAAACAACAGTCGCCAACTATCTCTTTTATTAAACTATCGGCATTATCTTGAGAGGTCGTCGTAAATAACACCTGCCAGCCCTTAGTTGCAAAGTGCTTGACAAATTGCCTGCCGAATTTACCTGTACCACCAGTAATCAAGATTGTCTCTATCATTGGCAACCTCTTTCAAGCAACTGAACGACCCTTGTATTAAACGCTTTGTCTGACATTACCTTTTTTTCTTGTATGCCGAATATAAAAGCTTGCAAAGCAGTTTTAAAAGCTGAGAACGAATCTGTAAATGTAAAGTCCATCCAACTATCCGTACCAAATACTCTAATCGAGATTGGAGACTGTCCATTACCAAGCGCAAAAAAATTGGTCTGTATACCACTTTCCCAGCGAACCATTAGGCTACCCGAGCCATCACTGCTATCAGAAGCAGGAGCAGTCATTTCGACTATCTCGTCACCCTCAGAGAGCATGTTTAGCACAGGCTCAATAATATGAACGGCATATTTAGACCATGATTTAGGGGTAAACGCGGTGATCTGTTTAATGCTGCCCATTTTTTGCTTATCTACTTCACTCAATGTCAATTGCTTGCTATACCTGAGCGCTGAACAGGTAAAAATCTGACCTGAATATTGTTCTAATGCATATAACCTATCTAAATCATTAATGGATAGTGCAATGGGTTTGTCTATATAAATAGGGATGCCTTGACGTAAGAATGGTTCGGCATACTGCAAATGATGATAGGCATCATCACGCGCCAACAGAACGGCATCTACTTGCCCAATCATATCTGTATAACAAGTCACAACGTGCTCGATTTTTGCAGCTTTGGCAATGTGCCGAGAAAGTGCGATATCTTGCGTCCAAATAGCAGTAACTCTTGCCTCTTTGATTTGACTCGCAGGCCATTGTTGCTGCTCTAAATAACGTGGTATGACAGGATAGCCACATTTTTTCATTTCCACCGAATCATAACCATTAAAGATGGCGCTCCAAGAATAAGGATGCCCATTACCTTCAGATGAGCCGACGACTCCCAATTTTAATGTCATCGCTGCCACCTCGACGGATTAAGTAAACCTTCATCTGTAGATTGTAAGAAGTCAGGAATGTCAGTGATGGGAGTATCAATTGCAGCAATTATTTGTTTCAGCTGCCAAATATCATCTACTCCGACTATAATTTTATCGATCTCACTATGTTGGTTAAGATAGCTTAAGCAGGCCTGCAAAGGAGAGAGGCTTTGTTGATTTAACCACTGATGGTACTGTTTAATTAATGGTGCCCATGGCGCAAAATATACTGGAATCTTTTCACTTGGCATCAATAAAAGACCTTGCAAAAATGCTGATCTAATATGGATAGTTACACCTTTTTTCTTCAAATGTTTAAGCATCCCTGTATGCTGCATGCGCCGATCAAATATATTCATAGGTGCTTGAATAACATCAAAATCAAACCTCTTAATAAGCTCGGATAATTCATCAGGACCATAAACAGAAACGCCAATCTGGTCCACCATGCCCTGCTCTTTGAGTTTTAATATCGACTTATATATTTTCTCTCCGTTTGTCCCTAGCAACTGGGCTGGTCTATGTAATAACAAGTCGTTCAATTTGTCCGTTTTTAAACGCTTTAATGAAGACATTGTTTGTTCTAACACCCACTCTTCTACGTTTAGACAATTGGATGGCACTGCCGGTAACTTACTTACTATCTCAAACTTTGCAAGGTTATACAAACCTAAGACTTGTTCACTGTCACCATAAGCAATGGCGGTATCGAGCATCGTTATGTTAAATGCGCTGGCTACTTTAAGTAACTCCTCAACCATGTCACGTGGTACTTTGTTTGCAGCATTAGCTAGACCATATTTCAGTCCGAATTGCGCCGTTCCTAGCGCAAGCTTGTGACTGTGCGCTAGGATATTCATGATTCTTTACTCAATATGGTTTTCAGCGTCGAGCATACAGTGTCCTGTTGCCCTTCAGTCATCGCTGAAAACAGGGGGATACTGATTGCTTCTTTATAATACTTTTCCGCTTCAGGGAATTGACCAGACGCAAACCCCATCTTTTTATAATAGGGCTGCATATGTACAGGGATATAATGCAGATTAGCTTGAATTCCTGCCGCGCGCAGCGCGTTAAATACATCAAGATGGGTGATGTTAATTTGTTCTAATTGCAGACGAATGACGTATAAATGCCTAGCTGAATAACTGTCGGGGTGTTGCCACGGTAAGGTAATTGGTAGATCATGAAGTAGATTGTCATAGCGAGACGCTAGCTCGTGACGCTTGATAACAAACGTTTCTAACCGTTGCATTTGTGATAGCCCAAGAGCGGCTTGCAACTCTGTCATTCGATAATTATAGCCAAGTTCAATCTGCTGATAATACCAAGGGCCATCCATATCTTGCGTCATCAACTTTTCATCACGGGTAATACCATGACTACGCAGTAGCAATATTTTTTCTGCTAGATCTGCCCTATTGGTCACGGCAGCGCCACCTTCAGCACTGGTGACTATCTTGACCGGATGAAAACTAAATATAGTGATATCGCTATAGCGGCTATTACCGATGGCTGCATCTTGATATTTACCGCCAATCGCATGTGAGGCATCTTCAATGATGCTAAAACCGTATTTTTTAGCCAACTTATGGATCGCTTGCATATCACATGATTGACCACTGAAATGCACAGGAATCACTATTTTGGGTAGCTTTCCTACCTTTTGCGCTGCAATAAGCTTTTTCTCTAATTGTTTCGCGCAAAGATTATGAGTGCGAGGATCAATATCAACAAAATCAACTTTGGCACCGCAATACAGAGCACAATTTGCTGAGGCGACAAAAGTATTTGGTGTTGTCCAAAGCCAATCGTCATTACCTAACCCTAAAGCCAAACAAGCGATATGTAATGCCGATGTCGCACTATTAACAGCAATAGCATACTTGGCATCACACGCATCTATAATGGCCTGTTCAAATGCAGGGACTTGAGGGCCCTGAGTCAAAAAATCTGATTTAAGGACCTCAACAACCGCATTAATATCTTGCTGATCGATGTCTTGGCGAGCATAGGGAATCATTTATATACTCCCTATTTTTTCGCAGTTTATCTCTAGCCAATCTTGTAGATCGTCGTCAGACATCCACTCTGAATTGCTGTCACTGGCATACACGAAACCTTGAGGTACTTTTTTGCCATCTTTGATTCGTTTTGGACATGCTGCCCAGTTATGTATCAGCGGTAAAATTTTGAAATGCTCAGGATACTCATAGGTATAGGAAGCGTCTTCGCTACTGATCATTTGTTCATGCAGTTTCTCACCGGGACGAATGCCTATAATCTCTTGCTTGGCTTCTGGTGCAACTACTCGAGCTAAATCTACCATCTTCATGGAAGGTATTTTTTTCACGTAAATCTCGCCACCAATCATATCTTCGAATGCATGCCAAACTAACTTAACGCCATCTTCTAATGAAATCATAAAGCGGGTCATACGGTCATCTGTAATCGGTAGCACACCTTTATCTTTAATAGACATGAAAAAAGGAATCACTGACCCACGCGAACCCATGACATTACCATAACGTACCACTGAAAACTTAGTGCCATGCTCTCCAGAATAAGCGTTACCCGCTACGAACAATTTATCGGATGCAAGTTTAGTAGCACCATAAAGATTGATCGGGCTACTGGCTTTATCAGTAGATAGCGCAACCACACCTTTAACCCCTTTATCAATACAGGCATCAATTAAGTTCATTGCACCATTGATATTGGTTTTTACACATTCAAAGGGATTGTATTCAGCGGTAGGCACAATTTTGGTAGCGGCAGCATGGACAACATAATCAACGCCGTCTAATGCACGATATAAGCGCTCTTTATCACGGACATTGCCGATGAAGAAGCGCACTCTATCATCACCGACGAATTTTTTCGCCATATCCCACTGCTTCATCTCATCACGTGAAAAGATGATAATTTTTTTAGGGTTATATTTCTCTAAGGTCATTGGCAAGAAGGTATTGCCAAATGAACCTGTACCGCCGGTGATTAGAATAGTGCTATTAGTCAACATGTAAAATCCCTCTACCAGTTGCAAGACTACCAAATATTATTCTATTATTTATTCTGTAATAAACTTAACAAAACTATAACACACATCAATATGCAAAATAAAGCATATATATATTTATTAATATCAATATTTAAATATATAACCAGTAAAAATAGATTAAACCTAATATAAATGACAAAAATTAATCATCAAAAAAAAGAGCTCTGGCCTAAACATATGATTATTCATACATTTAAACCAAAGCTCTTTATTGATTAGAAGAAATTACAGTTACCTACAGTCAAAACAATTTAAAAAACAATTTAAAAAATATAGGTCACAGTGTGCGATGTGGAAAAGTAAGCAGATTAGTCATTAATATAAAAGTTAAACTAGCAATTTTGAATATTCATAACTATCGTTATGATCTGATACCAAGTTAACACTTATCAATAAATCCTCCGCTTTCAGCTTATTTATAGTATCTTGCAACGCCCATAATGGGGCGTTTATTTTTTCTGCTATTTCTAGATTTGTGCTTACTCCATCACAGTAAGCCAGAAAATCCATCATATTTTTGACAACTAAGCTACTGTCTTTGGTACCGATTGTGGGATGTAAACCTCTCTTGCCAAGTTGTGGTTCGCATAAAAAGTTTGTTGCAAGTACTTCATTAGCTTCAAGACATTCAATCGATTTTTTTAGCACTTCATAACTACCAAGCAGCCCAGTAGCAGTGACCAGCTCCAAGTCATCTAAAGAGGTGTGATACTCTGGATAGCATCCATACTTTGTCCTCATAATTGAACATACAGGCAGATCTATACCCTTGCTACAGTACTGTCTTTCATCACTTCCTCTGTCTAAGAAAGAGTAACTGACAAACTCTGGATGTGTATGGGTTAAAACATGTTTTGCCACTTGGTCTGCTAACGTGTCACCGGTTTTGGAAGGCAAATATGAGTAAGCCCTATCATCGCCTACACAGGTAATATTAAAGCCAGCAATAATGTTTTGTTTCATCGCTTCATGATGATAACTGAGATAGGTTATTGAGCCAATAGTTTCAGGGATGATAATAATACGATAAGTATATTTTCTAAATGGCAAGCTTAAAAGCCACTTTGCCAAAAATACCGTTACCACTGGTCCTGATAGCTCATTGTTTGCCATTGAGGGATGACACAAATAAGTTGATAAAAAGACCTCCTCTTCTGTTTCCCCTGGAATGATCAACTCACCATAGGTTAAGCTTCCTTCCCGTAAATCACTGTCTATATATACTTTATAAGTACCTGGTTTAAGCGTGTCCCTCTCTTGTTGAGTGATACAAAAACCCCATCTTTCTTGATAGTATGAGGTTATATAAGGTATTGCATTCGGTTGCTCTGGTAATGAATACAGGTGCTCCTGCAATTCTTCAAGCGATACCTCTTGATCTATAGGTATAGAGTAGCCAACCACATGAAGGTTAGAAACTTGAAAATTACATATCTTTTTGCCATCAGGAGTAATGATATAGGCGTCTCTAATACTCCACTCTTTTGGGACTTCCCAATCAAAGCATTTGGTACCAGTTGCAACCTCAAACACATTCAAATCACTCAATTGCATATCATTTTTTAGTATCTTTAAGGATTCTCGAAAGCCTGCACCAGTTATGCTACGACATATTGGAAAAAGCTTTTCACAAAGCTTGTGCATTGTTATACCAATATCTTCCATTACTTCGTTCTCCTTTAGGCTAAACGAGAATCTCCCTTACTTTATCTAAGCTTGTAACCGCTTGGGTGAAGTACTGGAGCTTCAACTCATAAAAACTCACTTACTATGATTATGCTGTGCCGTAGTTTTTTTGTAAATGAATGCATCCTATATTACGAATATATATCTTGTGATATAGTTAAACCTTTATAAAAGTAGTGCAGTAGTTTTAAAATAAGCGGAAAGTAAAAAGATTATAACTTATTCAGCAGACTTTCGTGCTCAAGTGATTAAAAGCTTTCTGAATAAGTCATGTATTCTTCTGCTATTTCCATTTTTTTAAAATGATTGTATCTTATTTACAAAGAACTGACTATACTAATTTTATTGTAGAATGACCATAGCAAATGTAAGGCAAGACGAATATTTCTATTTATTAGGCGGTTTTTATTAGAAAAATATGAGGTGCTTAAGAAATAGAACTAAAAGAATTAGCACAGGTTATGTTAAGCGCGCTTGTACAGTAAGTTAATTTAATATTTCAAACCATAGGACTTTTATTACTTCTTCAGAATATAATTTTGAAGAAGTAATAGCATTCTTGCTCATATTATTATAGAAATCATTTTTTTCTAACAAAAAACTTAACTTTTCAATGAAAGTTTTTATATCGTTTTCCTTAACTAAAAAACCATTATACCCATCTTTAATAATAGATCTTGGCCCGACCCTTACATCATAAGCAACGATGGGTATACCTTGCGATATAGATTCTAGAAGTACCATTGGAAAGGCTTCCTGTAAGGAGGTCATAACATATATTTTAGATTTACGTATTTCTTTAACCGTCTCATCATTAGAAAGAAATCCTGTAAAAATTATAGAATCACTAATATTTAAAGATTTTGCTAGTTGTATCAGGTTTTCTTTTTCTTCTCCATCTCCCACTATTTTAAGTATGTAATTTTTATTATTAGCTAAAAACTCCTCCCATATAAGTAACAATCTATCGAACCCTTTTTCTACTGACAATCTTCCTACAGATATAATCTGCCTCTTCCTTTTAATATCTTTTTTATCTTTTTTATCTTTTTTATCTTTTATAAAATTAGGCACAGTTAAGCATTTTGTTTTTTTATTTAATTTATTTAATTCAGGCTCTACTTCGTTTTTCAATTCTTCCGTAAGTAATAATAAATAATCTATATTATTATATCTATACTTTATATCCTTCAAATACCCTTTATACTGACTATAATCACAATGTAACTGCGCAATGAGCTTATTGCTACCGTTTGAATATTTATTAATCAACTTAGTATGTTCGTTCCTAGTAGAAATAATAATACTTTTTTCAATATTATTAATGGACTCTGCAACTACTTTGTTATGCAAATAATATTGAGAAAACCTAACGAAAGAATCATTTATAACTCTTATAAATTTAAGTTCTTTTAAATTTTTTTTTAAAGAAGTGGTTTTTTTGGGTAGTTTATAGGTTAAGTACGTAATTTTCACTTTATCATTCAAGTGATAAACAGGCTCTCCATCATAATAAGTACATAATATTTCTACATCATAATTCATTTCAATAAACAAATTAGATAAATTACAAACCATTCTCTCTATTCCACCATGCTTTAAGTAATGGGTAGTTATATATATTTTTTTCATATAACTTCTCCTTAATTTTTTCTAGGTTTGGCTATATTCAAAATTAAGTACATATCAGAGCTCCCGTCAGTAATGCTAAGCGTATTTAGCCATTTCTTTGAACTTGACATTGCGTACCACAAGTTCCTGATAGGTCCCATAATCAATTATTTTGCCGTGTTCCATAAAGTAGATAAGATCACACTTCTCTACTGTCTTTAGTCGATGTGCAATCATAATAATGGTTTTTTTACCACTGAACTCATGGATGGCATCCATGACTATCTTTTCAGTAATACCATCTAATGCACTGGTCGCTTCATCGAATACTAATACTTCGGCTTGGTGATAGAGCGCACGCGCAATGCCAATACGTTGCCGCTGACCACCTGAGAGCTGTACGCCGCGCTCACCTACTCTGGTATTGACACCGTCTGGTAGTTGCTCAACCAATTCTGTCAGATTGGCTAACTTTAACGCTTTATTAACTTTTTTTAGGCTGATGTCTTTTGCCGGAATACCAAAGGCAATATTTTCAGCAATGCTTCCTTCACTCAGAAAAATACTTTGTGGTACAAATCCCAATAGATCTTGCCATGCTCGTTTATTATCTGCAGTGATACAGACATCATCGACATATATACCGCCCTGTTGCGGGGTCAGCAAACCAAGCAATAAATCTATCAAAGTTGATTTGCCAGAGCCTGATGAACCAACCAGACCAATCACACTATTGACAGGGATACTCATATTGACGCCGTCCACAGCAGGTCTCTCTTTACCAGGATAGGTAAACTCTATATTGCTAAGCTTAATACTTCTTTTCAAATCAATTGGTGTGGATACGACGGTATCACTGCTAGTTTTTTGACTATCAAATGATCTTTCTAAATCATTTTTGACTGCTTCAAACGCAGCAGTATTACCTTTAATCTGAGATAGACTAGAATATATTTGTTGTAGAGCTGGCAACAACTTAAATGCCGCTAGAGAATAAACAGCTAAGATTGGTAAGACTTCCCCTAAATTACCAGAATGTACCTTAATCAGTACCAATACCAATGAAATCATCGCACCAAAGGCTATAAGCTCTATAAAGTATCGTGGTACTTGGCTAATAGCTATATTGGTTCCTTGAGCACGAGCGAAGACGTTACCACTATCATGAAACCGAGTGATAAAATCATGGCTACGGTTTAGCAGTAAGACGTCTTTAATACCGCCAAACCCTTCGTTCATGAGTCTAAAACGTTGGGTCGAAACTTCAGACAGCTGTTGACCGTTACTTTCTAATTTTTGTCGCACCAATCTATATAGTACGAAGTATGCTAACGAAAATATGAATAGTCCCAGTATCGCGATCACTGGATCATAAATCACGATACTGATAGATATAAATAGTGCTAAGACTAGCTTTGAATTCATTTGCATTAACGGTTGTATGATGTCATTACTGATGCGTGCCGCTTCTGTAGATACCTGCTTAGTCAGCTGTGCACTACTACCGCTGGCATGAAACTGCCAGCTTTGCTGCATATAGTAGCTATAGAGACGATCCGCAATCTCAGTACCGATACGCGCGCCAAAAATTGATAATCTCCAAGTTGTAAACATAGAAATGACAGTAGAAAATGCCAACATGACTAGAACGATCACACCACTATAGAATAAAAAGTCCATAGGATTATTCAGACCAGACATCTTATATAACTGCGCAAAAATGCCATTAGTCTCTAGTATACTAATATCACCAACTAAAGCCATAAAAGGGGCTATAGAAGCAATCCCTAATAGCTCTGTAAACGCCATAATAACAACCAGCACTTGCAATAGATAAAACTGTTTTAACTGTTTATCGGTCAGCAGAACAAAGAGCTGTTTGATTACTTTCAACATAACTTATTCAACTATATTAAGTTCAATATAAAAAGATACAGCGGGACTGGGATCAATTTTTTGCAGCCTCTGTCAGCTTAGGCACAGCACGCCAGAAATGTTTATATTAGTCCTGCATCACAACGTAACGTCTCTATTTTATTTAGTATCAACCATGCAAGCTATTTTGTAAAAAAGTAACATACCAAGGCATCGCTTTTTTTATGCCTTGAACAACATCAAACTGCGGATCATAACCCAATGCACTTTGGATCTTACTAATATCAGCCTGGCTGTGGCGCACATCGCCTTCTCTAAAGTCACGATAAATAGGCGCTTCGCTATAATCTATGCCATTAATGCTTAAGTTATCTTTTAGTGCTGTAAATAAAGTGTTGAGCGTGGTACGACCACCGACAGCGACATTATAGACTTGGTTTTTGGCATCATCCTCGGCAGTTGCTGCCAAGATATTGGCCTGTACCGCGTTTTCAATAAAATTAAAATCTCGGCTGGTGTCACCATCGCCATTGATATAAACATCATCGCCTTGGATCATGGCTGCGGTCCATTTAGGTATCACCGCCGCATAAGCACCGTCCGGGGTCTGGCGCTTACCAAAGATATTAAAGTAACGCAGGCCAATAGTATGAAAGCCATAAGTACGAGCAAAAACTTCGGCATATAGCTCATTGACGTACTTGGTCACAGCATAAGGTGATAAAGGCTTACCGATAGCATCTTCAACCTTTGGTAATGCAGGATGATCACCATAAGTCGAGCTACTAGCGGCATAGGTAAAGCTTGCCACCTTCGCATCGCGAGCGGCGACCAGCATGTTTAAAAAACCTGAGATGTTGGTTTCGTTAGTATTAATAGGATCTGCGATAGAGCGTGGTACTGAACCTAATCCCGCTTGATGGAGAATATAATCAACATCTGCGCAAGCGCTTTGGCAGTCTGCTAAATCGCGTATATTACCTTCCATGAAGTTGAAACGTTGCCATTGCTCAGCAGTTACCACCGATTGAACTTCATCTAAATTGTGTTGAAATCCCGTGGCAAAATTATCTAAACCCACGACTTTTTGATTCAGTAATAACAGATTCTCAAGTAGATTCGAACCTATAAATCCTGCAACCCCTGTGATGAGCCAAGCCTTTGGTTTATTAACTAATGCTTCTGTAACTTGTTGATAAGCGGTTACTTTCATAGTAAATGTCTCCCAAATTACTTTGATTGCTCTAGATATTTAAAGACGTATGTCAGTATCTTCTTTAGTAAACAAATACTTTAGATCATAGAGAACATGATTGTCTTTACCTAGCGCTCTTATTTTCTCTATGCCCATCTTGATAAATTGCTCATGAGCGACCGCTAAAATAATACCGTCATATTGATTTGATACAGGTTGAGAGATAGGAGTAATACTGTATTCCCGATTAGCTTCGTTAGCATTTATCCAAGGGTCATGAACGTCAATCTCGACGTTGTACTTTTGTAGCTCATGTATAATATCGATCACTTTAGTATTGCGCACATCTGGGCAGTTTTCTTTAAAACTGAGTCCTAAAACCAAGACTTTAGCACCTTCAATTTGTATGCGCTTTTTGATCATGGTTTTGACCAACTGTGTGACAACATACTCACCCATACTGTCATTCAAACGCCGACCTGCCAATATAATCTCAGGATTATGGCCGATAGCTTGCGCCTTATGAGTCAGATAATAAGGATCAACACCAATACAGTGACCACCGACAAGTCCGGGACGAAACGGTAAAAAGTTCCATTTGGTTCCCGCTGCCTTCAGCACCGCTTCAGTATCTATTCCCATTTTATTAAAGATTACCGCTAGCTCATTGATCAAGGCAATATTGACATCTCTTTGGGTATTCTCGATGACCTTGGCTGCTTCTGCGACCCTAATACTGGGCGCTTTATGCGTACCCGCGGTAATGATTAAGTTATAAACTTCATCAATAAAATCAGCAACTTCAGGTGTCGATCCAGCCGTTACTTTTAAAATATTAGTTACGCGGTGCTCTTTGTCACCCGGATTGATACGCTCAGGACTATAGCCTGCATAAAAGCCTTGGTTAAGGATTAACCCAGATACTTCTTCTAGTACTGGCACACAAACCTCTTCGGTCGCGCCAGGATAGACTGTAGACTCATAGACCACAATGTCATCTTTCTTTAGTAATGAACCTATTGCCTTTGAGGCCGTGATTAGTGGCGTCAAGTCAGGTTGCTTTGAGCTATCTATAGGTGTCGGTACGGTTACAATAAAGAAATTACAGTCTTTGAGCGTTTGGATATCTGAGCTATAGCGTAAATGTATCGCTACAGCTAGCTCTTCATCACTAACCTCCAAGGTATGGTCTGTACCTGCCATCAGCGCAGCAATGCGGCTAGCATTAATGTCAAAACCTACCACTGAATGCTGCTTGCCGAACTCAACTGCTAGAGGAAGTCCGACATACCCCAAACCAATCACTGCTATTTTTAGCTTATTTATATTTATCATAGAGTTCTACCACCTGACCGTTTTTGAAGAACCTGATGAACCAGCTTGATTGAAAATGTAACAGTAGCAACACCATATTAGCGACTGTCGGCATAGGCATAGCGATGATTATAGCTATATTTGCTCATAATACCTTGCCTTACATCGTTGAGAATGATGCCATCTACTTGGATATCAGATTCATGCATCTGCTTAACGGCATAGATTAACTGTTTTTCCATTGAATCATCGTATCTGGTTACCATGAGTACTTTGTCTGCATACTGAGCTAACACCATTGCATCTGAAGCGGCCAATAATGGTGGTGAGTCGATGATAATATAGTCGTACTGAGACTTTAATTCTGTTAACAAAGCATCAAACTTTTCGCTGATTAGTAGCGATTCAGGATCACTTGGATGCTTTCCACGTGGCATAAAGTCAATATGCTCTATACCACTAGGATGAATAAAGTTCTCTATACTAGAATCAGAAACGTCATTAACTATTTGAGCATCGGCGCTCTTGCTAAGTTGATTAAGTTGCAAACTGCTATCGTCTAGCAACAGATAATCTGCCAAGCCATCATATTGACTCATACCAAAAACCTTGTGCAGCTCACCCATACGCATATCGGCATCTATGATCAAAACTTTTTTGTTCAGCTGAGCAAAGACTTCTGCTAAGTTAGCAGAGATAAACGACTTGCCAACGTCCGGGCTTTCCCCAGTTAACAAAAGTACTTTTGCCTTTTGGCTATCTGAAATCACCGTTGGCATACTCAATATAAGTCTGGTTCGAAGGCTTTTGATCGCCTCATAACTCAAGCTACTATTATCAACATGGGCCAGCATACGAGGGGCTGCTTTTTTGTTAGTACTTAATCGTGATAATACCGCAGAGCGTGGAATTGTGGCGATGACTTGCAATCCTGTTTTAGACTCTATACGTTCAGGGTCTTTAACGACATTTCTAAGCATCTGCATAATGAATACTAATAAAGCACCTAGCAGAGCACCTGCTAGAGTGGCTAACGTCATTATTAATTGTTTCTTAGGGGTGATGACTCTATTGGTATTGATAGGCAAGTCAATGATACGGGCGGCGCTGACCTCACCTGCTTTGACAATTTTTAGCTGCTCGTAGTTTTTAAGGATCGTGAGATAAATCTCTCTATCGATGTTTACATCCTCAGAGAGTGTCAAAAACTCTCTCTGTACTTCTGGTAGCGCACTAATGGTATCGTCGATTTGCTGCTTTCTAGCATTCAATACGCTAAGTTGTTCATTTATCTGAATGACCAGAGGATGATCATTGGTATAGTAAGTTGTTAGATCTGCTCTTTTTAGCTTAAGCTCACTAATTTGTGTATCAAGTCCAGCATTTTCACTGAGCAATATTGACGCTTCTTGTGCTACATCAATGGTGCCAGAATTCTCACGAAATTTATTAAATATCGCTTCTGATTCTTTGAGTTTTTGTTTTAAGGCCGGAATTTGTTTTTTCATAAACTCAATAGTCTTGATAGTTTGTTCCGAGCTACGTGCTTGGTTCTGTGCACTATAAGACAGTACAATATGTTCTAATATCAGGCTGACTTGCTTTTGATTTAGACCTGACAAAGACAGTTCGATAATACCGGTCTTAGTGCCTTCTTCCACTACTGATAAGGCACTATTGATAGAGTCTGTGGTGATTTGCAGTGATTGCTTGGTAATGTCGATAGGATGTTTACCAGTAGGTAGCTCATTGACCATAATTTCAATGAGGCCGCTCTTACCTGTGAAACGATGGGCTTTGTTCAACTGTCCCTTAAATTGCTCACTGCCACTACTCAAAACAAATCCTGTGTTAGTTTTTAATAAAGTAAAGGGGTTATCTAAATAGTCTTCTGACACATTAAACTGACTCACTTGTACTCGACCATCACTTGTCTCGAGTATCACGCCATCAGCAGTATTCATTTGCACGTTCGTTTGGTTGTTTTTTATTCTATCTATCTTACTAACTGCCGGATCATTCAACCTAATACTCAAATGAAGCAAATCCACCACTGGCTCTAAGACCATGCGCGATCTTATTAGCTTAATCTGCGCTTGCATTGAACTATCATCAGGTGGCAATAGCTCAGCTATATTCGACCCTAGACCTGATAAGTTTTGGGAAGTTTCATCAATTTGAATCAATGCATCTGATTCAAAGGTAGGATTTTCGTAGCGAACATATAACACCCCTATTATTAAACCCAAAATTGCAAACAGAGCAATGATTTTCCAGCCGCGTAGTAATACTAAGAGCAGACCCAGTAGATCATTATCTTTGTCCGTATTGTGTCTAGATAAATCTTTTGAATGGTTATCCATAACATTGTTATCCATAACTATGTCTTCATCAATTAGTGTTAGTCAGTCAGCTTATTTTTTTAGTCCATTATTCAATGCTGGTGATGATATTATCAAACGCCATAACTGTTATCGCTTAAAAGTCTGAGATTGACCTGATTGCAGAAGTTGATGGTAAAAGAGCACTGATCACACGGTTCCAACGAGTTAGGCCCGTAGGATCCACGTAAAGAATGTCATTGGCTTGCATCTCAAAGCGATTTGCCAATGCTAAGCCGGTAATAGTCTGCATATCGGCATAATAGATATTGGTATAGTTATACTTTAAGTTATCACGGACAATATATACTTTGGCAGCATTGGCTGTACTCGCATTTAAGCCACTTGATTCACCCAGTACGTGCGCTAAGCTAAGCCCCTGCTCAGGGATAGCGACTGGTTCGATACGACCAAACTCTCCTAGGACATAGACCTTATTACGGCTTTGACTATTGACATGAATGGAATCGCCATCTTGTACATAAATTTGGTTGGCAGATAGCCCCATTTGCCTTAATGACTGCAACCCTAAGTTATAATTTTTACCTCGGCGATTTAATACAATATTATTTGAATCGCCTGTCGTAGTAGTACCGCCTGCCATGGACAAAGCGCCATATAAGGTGACCGGTGCATCAGTAATAGGAAATTCGCCAGACTTAGTAACTTCTCCGTCGATAAAGAATTTGCTACCAAGATAGTTGATGACTCTGACTTGCGGGTCTGAGTATTTGAGATAGCGTTGCAACCTACCTTGTAATACTGCAGTGAACTGCGGCACACTCATGCCACTCGCCTTCAGGCGGCCTATCAATGGAAACTGAATAAAGCCTTGCTGATCGACAGTAATACTTGATGTTGATGCACTGATATTTGGATAGTCAGTGAGCACGATACTCATTACGTCTCCAGCTTCAATACGATAACCTATTGGTCTTGAAGCTTTGACCAAGTTATATAGCTCATTGTCGAGAACTGGGACTTGCTTAGCGGGTAAGGTTGTTACGTCTAATGGTTGAACATTGAAGGTAATGCCATTTTCTGCGACAAAGGCACCACTGGGCGGTAAGTTGCCCGCTTGTAGTCCAGAATTAATACTGCTACAACCAGATGTGACAGTGAAGAGCACTAAGCACGCTATCGTCGATAATTGAGATGAATATCCGCCCATAGTAAATTCCTTGTAAACTGTGGCTATCAGTAACAGCTATTAGCGATACCGTAATTTTCATAATGTAGGGCTATGACAAACTGATTAAATAACTACATTACAAACAAAAAACGTCTTAGTGATAATACGAGTCATAACCTAGTGAACATTTATCAAAAAATTAACGATTATAAATTTACTTAATCGAATTTAAATATTCACGTACACTTATATATTTATATACTATCCAACAACATTTAGCAACAAAACTTATTTATTACTTACATTGGCTAAGAGGGTTATATAAAAAATAGCGTAGAGCCATTATCTGATAGTAGTTATACGATCAGCTATTAGATAAATAGCTGATCGTTAGATAGCGCGTTATATAGAACTGGCGTAGTGGTTAGCTTTGTGGCGGTGTTAGAGCTGATGAAAGGGCAATTGGTAGGATTGGTTAGCGGCGATACTCAATCATTTTTCTAGACAATATAGTCAGTGAAAAGTAATATCGATACATCACGCGCTGCTGATATCAATTTTTCTTGCTTGCTGTGCCTGCGCAGACAGAGGCTACAAAAAATTGATATCAGCAATACCGTAGCGTTTTTAGGGTATTTTGACTATATGTTCTTATCCTCCGGAAAATTTCTTTTGAATGATAAAAATAAGATAGATTTTTGACAAAAAAATAGGAGTGGTTACATCAGTAACGACTCCTATTTAAATACATTCAACTTGAACTTAATAAGTCTGTAGCTCAATACCTACACCTACGCCGACATCAGTCGACTGGATGTCTGAATCTACTGCCCAAATTCGGCTGGAGATAAGTGCTTTGGGGTTGTATTGATGCTCCCAAGCCACATCAATACCAGTTAACTTATCAGTCGTTGGGAATGCTTGATTAATGGCTTCATCGGCTTGATTCACCTTAGCATGCTGTAATTTTGCGTTAATAAAATTACGGTTATCGAGCCATAAACGACCACCAAGTGCGATACTCTCCGCATCACCGCCTAGCGCATAACCTAATGGGAAGCCTTGCTGATAATAGCCATCTTTATAAGTACCATGATCATAAGAAACCCCTCTAACTTCACCGCTAGTACGGGTATCTGTATACTCAGCATAAAGCTGATAAGGTTTGCCGTAAGCAGCAGACGCATAATCAACACCGGCTAAATACATGTTTTTCGCTGGCAAGCCGCCTGCTTCATCTTCACCGATATATTGAGCATAAACGCCAGCAGGCACATTCACCAATGGCGCTAAATTTAAACGCGCATCAAAACCACCCAACTGATTGGCAGGATCCCCTCTTTCGTTACCACCATTATCTTTGGTTCCTAAAAGAGCGTCAGTAAAGGAGCCAAAACTCTGTGGACGACCTTCACCGCCCCACATAAAGGTACGTGAAGCACCGACTTCTAACCATTCCCATGGGCTAGCCGTCAGCCTTGCACCAAACAGCTTAGCATCAGGAATCGCCTCATAATCCTCAAACTGACCAGCAAATAGCTGATACTGCCAAGGTCCGACCCACGATAAATATGGGGATGTCGGCGCAGTTTGTTGATCACGCTGCATGGTAAAACCTGCGACCGGCAAGCTTGCATCGCCTCGAATAAGGCTACCATCATGCCCAGGTCCCCACCACGTTGGAATTTTACCCGCTATCAACCACTGATTAGCAGCAGTACCAGCAAGGTACGAGCCCTCAAAGCTAACGTCTGAACTGTCATCGATAAGTTTGTCATTTTTTAAATTGGCTTGTAAATTAAATTCCCACTCCGCTTCGCTAAGCGACACGCCAACGCTTGCTTGTTGACCCGCCAGCTTATCATCAGCAAATTTTTGTGGTAGCTGATCTCTATCGGTTTGTATATGCAGTGCGGCCGACCCTTTTACCACTGAGTCGCGGTTTTGATTCAATCGTGTTTGTACCGACTGCAGGATCTGCTGCTGCGCTGGCGTCTGGGCATTAGCCGTATTTAAAGCACGTTTAATCTCATTAGCAGTCAGCGGCCAAGTACTGGTGCTAATCTGCGCGACCCCTTGAGTATTCAGCCAGTCAAGATCTGCCTTGAGCTTTAGATCGTTCATATACAGGTTTTGTGCAGATGCCAACATCGACACTGATGATAAGACACCAAAACTCAATAAAATGCTTAGCTTCTTGTACATGATCAAATACTCTACGGTTATAAAGCGTTTATTATAAATGCCAATGGTTTATAAATACTATGGGTCAAACATCAATTTGCATTAACGTAACTAAATTTTACTTAATTCAATAACTGACATCTTATTGGTTATGTATGTTAACAAACACACTATCAATTGCTTGTACTGTTTGCTTAATTTCGTCTTCCGTCAACGTTGGATGCACCAAAAACATCAAGCTGGTTTCGCCGAGCTGCTTAGCGACTGGCAGTCTACTTTCAGGACGTAAACCTGTATTATCAAACGCTTTTTCCAGATAAACTTCCGAAGCGGATCCTGAAAAACAAGGAACCCCTAATTCATTAATCTCTTGAATAATACGATCTCGCGACCACTCTCCAGGTAGGTTATCTGACTGCACATAGACGTAGAGCTTATAATAGGCATGGGTCGAATCTGCAAACTGCGCTGATTCTTCTAACCTAGGTACAGAAAGATAGCCTTTTGCTTCCCATTTAGCACAGGTATCTAAAATAGCTTGAGCATTAGCCGTACGTTTGTCTGTCCAATCAGGCATTCTCGTTAATTGAATACGACCAAGCACTGCTTGCATTTCAGTCATGCGCCAATTGGTACCAAAACTTTCGTGTAACCAGCGATAGCCTGGTGGATGCTCGGTCTCATAGACGGCTGCATAGCTTTTACCATGGTCTTTATAAGCCCACATTTTGCGCCATAATTGCTCGTCATTGGTGGTGATCATACCGCCCTCACCGCCTGTGGTCATCACTTTATCTTGGCAAAAGCTCCACGCACCGATATGCCCAATACTACCAACGCTACGACCTTTATAGCGCGCACCATGTGCCTGAGCGCAATCCTCAATTACGTATAGATTATGCTTATCTGCCAACGCCATGATACCATCCATATCACAAGGCCACCCTGCCAAATGCACGCAGACGATAGCTTTGGTCTTAGCCGTCAATACCGCCGCGATCGACTCAGGCGTGATATTACCGGTTGCCTCATCGACATCAGCAAAAACAGGGGTTGCTCCAGCATTAACCACTGATGAGATACTCGCAATAAAGGTACGCGGCGTGACGATTACTTCATCGCCTGCGCCGATATCTAACGCTTGTAAGGCAACGTCTAATGCTAAAGTACCATTACCCATTGCAATGGCATATCTGCTATCAGCCCATTTAGCAAACTCAGTCTCAAACTGACGACACTCTTGCCCTGTCCAGTAATTTACCTTGTTGGATAATAATACTTGACTGACAGCATCAGCCTCTTCTTGAGTAAAGCTTGGCCAAGGTGAAAATGGGGTGTTTAACATGGTTGCCTCGATGGTGCTTATTTATAATTGACGATTAATCACTGACGATTAATCACTTATAACGCAATATTTGATTCTGATTTTTTATTTATACTCTTTATTTATTGAGGGGTCTTGCCGGATTACCAATCACGACTGCGCCAGCTGGGACGTCTTTGGTAACAACCGCTCCCATTCCTACAATGGCACCTTTACCAATAATTAATGGCTTATCAGGTGTGCCTTGTTTGATGACTGCCCCTGTGCCGATATAAGCATGGTTATGGATATGAATATTGCCATTGCAACTGACACGTGGGGCAAAGGTGACATAGTCGCCAATCACGCAATCATGTTCGACATAGCTATATAGATTGGCATGGAAGCATTTACCGATAGTCACATTCGCAGCGATAGTGACAAATGGACTGATCGCAGCACCGGCAGCTATACTGACTGCATCCATAATTAAGGTGGTCGTTCCTTTTACTGTCCACAACGAGATACCATCTTGAACCAATTTATCTGCAATTTTTTGACGAATGCTGCTATTAGCAATGGCAATCAGGACAAATTTATCATCACTTTTTATACTCTTAAATTTTGCATAATTCATCGCTGTATAGCCGTTAACATTAGCATCTTCATCTAATGCATCGTCAATAAATACGATTTGGCTATTTTCTTGAGCATCTAATCTTTGTAATTGATCAACGGCTACCGGCATTAAGCTACGACCACAGCCGGAAGCACCATAGACGGCAAATACTTTACTCATAGCTACTTTCTAAAGCTGGCTGGTCTTGAGAACCAGTAAACTTACTCATCGTCGCTTCGCCGTCGGCGTTAATACCATCTTTGATAACTACTTTTTTTACTGTCTTAAGTAGTATCTTGATATCTAACCATAATGATTGGTTATCTACATACCAAGTATCAAGCTCAAACTTCTTATCCCAACCGATGGCATTACGACCATTCACTTGCGCATAACCCGTAATACCAGGGCGAACATTATGGCGACACGCTTGTTCTTTACTATATAGCGGTAGGTATTCCATTAATAACGGGCGTGGTCCGACTAAACTCATATCGCCTTTGACGACATTCCACAGCTCAGGCAGCTCATCCAAACTACTATTACGTAGTGCTTTACCAAAATCAGTCAAGCGCTCACTATCGGGCAAAGCATTGCCAGCACTATCTATGCCATCTTTCATCGTGCGAAACTTAATCATCTCAAACGGCTTACCGTCTAGACCCGGACGTGTTTGACGAAATAGCACTGGCGAGCCTAAGTTCTTTTTGACTTTGTAAGCAGTGATGGCGTACACCGGAGATAAAGCGACTAAAGCGGTGGTCGCAGCAGTGATATCGAAAAGGCGTTTGATCATTTTTAATGCAGTCCTATTTTTGTTTTATAACACTTAATCTAATTACGATTAAATATTATTCTCCTTGCATAATGATACTTTTTAAAGAGTCAGCATGATATCGAGGAGTCAGCTCTTTAAGCAGCTCATTAGTAATATTAAGTTCAGATGATGAGTTTTTTTCGAGTTTATGAAACAAATCAACTAAAGACTCAATATTCGGTTCAGCGATATAACCAAGATTATTTGTTAATACCCATTCAGCAACACTAGTATTTTTTCCACAAACAGCTATCACCTGACAACCTGAGAATATATATGACGAAGATTTACTTGGAAAAGCATACTTTGTGACTTCATCCTCAATAGGCATCAGGCCAAAACTGTATTGATGCAATAAATTAGAAGCCTCATGAGCAGGCAGTACGCCTAGATAACTTACATTTTGATACTGAGCCGCTAACTCTTGAATAGCATCGCTGTAAACACCGCCGCCAGCGAATACGAAAGGTAGTTTACCCCCCTCTTGAATATAACGTTTAATAGATCCAAGCAATAAGGGTATACGTTGTAATCTACCTGCATTGCCACAGTAGACAAATCCATTTATACGTTCAAGATTGGTGTTATGTGCTTGATTCGAATCTTGCACTGCAGGGTTAGATAGCAACTTAATATTTAACTGTTTACCTGTTCTTTTAGTAATATAGGACTGCATCTGTTCAGTTAAAGTAATAATAGTAGACGCTTTGATGATTGTTTTAGTATCAATACGCTCTAGCAATCGAGTGAAAAAATTGTTTTTACCCGTAACAATAGACGTTATTTCAGGATGAATATCTTGTAAGTGATATACATACTTCTTATCAAATAGCTGACAGTACCATCGTACGGCTAAAGGAGTAAATACCGGAGGATTTGTAGCCACATAGACTTTATCAGGTCGAGAATAAACCAAACTTGTAAAAGTAAAACCTGTGAACAGTAGCAATTCAGATATTCTTAATACCATAGGGCTAGAGGAATCCGTTAAAGCAGGTAAAGTCAAAAACTTCACATCTTGACCACGTCCAGCGTTCTTTAGCTTTTTAGTAAACCCTTTATTAACTTGAGTCATCACAACAGGCTTAGCGTCTTTACTAAGTGATTCCGCTAACAACAACAGAGCTTCGCCAATAGCAGGATTCTCTGGCCAAAAGCTTCTACTAATAATGGCTATCTTTTCATTCTTGGCACTCATTAGTACTTCTTCCAAACTATACGATTAACATAATCAGTATAACTTAAGATAATTCTAACCACTTTCTCACTGACATTGGGCATACTATAATCATCTACCAAGCGTAATGAACGCTCCTCACCCCGTGCCTGCGACTCTAAAATATCTAGACCCTGTAAAATGCGTTTAGCAGTCAACCCTACCATCATTACTGCTGCTTCTTCCATGCCTTCAGGACGTTCATGAGCTTGTCTTAAATTAAGAGCGGGAAAGTTTAAAATAGAAGACTCTTCGTTAATCGTACCGCTGTCTGACAATGCCGCTTTAGCAGATAGCTGCAATTTATTATAATCACTAAATCCAAGTGGCTTTAATAACTGCACAAGTGGATGAAACTTGATATCCAATTCTTCAATACGGTTACGAGTACGGGGATGCGTGGAAACAATGACTGGAAACTGATATTTCTCTGCCACCGCATTGAGCATATCAACCAAATCTAAAAAATTCTGATCAGAATTGATATTTTCCTCGCGATGGGCACTGACGATAAAATATTGCTGCTCTTTAAGCCCTAAGGTTTCTAAAATATCAGACGCTTTAACTTTAGCTTTATAGTGGTTTAACACCTCAAACATGGGGCTACCCGTTTTAATGACCAGATCAGCAGGTAAACCTTCGGCAAGCAAATAGTCACGCGCAATAGTACTATAGGTTAAATTAATATCTGCAGTATGATCTACAATACGGCGGTTAATCTCCTCTGGTACACGCATGTCAAAACAGCGGTTGCCCGCTTCCATATGGAAAGTAGGAATTTTACGGCGTTTAGCAGGAATGACTGCCATACAGCTATTGGTATCGCCGAGCACCAGTAAAGCTTCCGGCTGTACTTCCTCTAAAACTTTATCGACGCCTATAATGACGTTACCGATAGTTTCAGCACCCGTTGCCCCTGCCGCATTTAAAAAGTGATCAGGCTTACGAATCCCTAAATCAGTAAAAAATATCTCATTGAGTTCATAGTCATAGTTTTGACCCGTATGGACAATTATGTGATCAAAATATTTATCACATGCTTGCATGACTCGAGACAGTCTAATAATCTCCGGACGTGTCCCTACGACAGTCATTAGCTTTAACTTATTCATAATACAACTCTTATTCTGTTATTGGCATGGCATAAGTATCAGGTTTTTCACGGTCAAAAATCTCGTTTGCCCACAGCATAACGATCATTTCATCCTCACCTATATTAGTAATATCGTGAGTCCAACCCGGTACAGTCTCGACAATTCTTGCTTCATCACCGTTCGTTTCTAATTCATAGTATTCGCCAGTAATGATATGCTTAAATTTAAATAACGCATTACCTTTAATGACTAAAAACTTTTCAGTCTTACTATGATGATAATGTCCACCACGAGTTATGCCTGGATGCGCAGTGAAATAGGAGAACTGACCCGCATCCGGTGTTTTAAGCATCTCTACAAAGACACCGCGTTCATCACCATGCTTCACTACCGTATAGTCAAACTGATTAGGCTGTAAGAAACTTAAATAAGTAGAATATAGAGCACGGGTTAAACCAGTACCTACTGGCAGCGTTATCAAGGTGTCACGCGAATGCTTAAACTCTCGTAGAGTGTCCGCTAAACCCCCAACGGTAATCTGATATTCTGGCTCAATGACAAAGTATTGCTCTGGTGAATAATGACCTTCAATCATCTGCCAAAATATCTCTACAACATCGTCTATATAAACTAGGCGAATAACCGCATCAGGATTATTAATCTGAATGGGTAAATCGTTAGCAATATTATGGCAAAAGGTCGCCACTGCCGAATTATAGTTAGGGCGTGACCATTTACCAAATACATTAGCCAAACGACAAATATAGACGGGATTACCTTGATTCTTATTTAAATCAATTAATACCTGCTCTCCGCCGAGTTTACTTTGACCATAGGCATTGTCTTGCTCTGCTTGAATAGATGAAGATAAAATAATTGGAGTCTTTTTATTATACTCTATTAGCAAATCAGCAATTTTTTGCGTTAAGGTAATATTGCCTTCTATAAACTCTTGTTCATTTAATGGACGATTAACGCCCGCTAAATGTATGATCCAGTCTGCTTTGATAACCGCATCTTTTAAATCATCTTCACTAGAGTTACGGTTAAGACACAAGATATTAATATCGTTTTGTTCGGATAAAAACTGAATAATATTTTTAGCAATAAAACCATTAGAGCCTGTCACTAAAATATTCACGATTACGCCTCCGGATCAACATGTCTGCCTTCAGTTAAAGCACGGACAAATTCAAGCTTGAGGAGCAGCTGCTTCATACCTTCCACATCTAAGCGCTCTGTATTATGGGAGTTGTAATCCTCAATCTCGGTGATATGCAGATCACCTTCTTCGACATATTTGCCATAGTTAAGGTCACGCTGGTCTGCTGGTACTCGGTAATAATATCCCTGATCGATAGCCACTGCCATTTCTTCGCGGCTTAAGAGGGCTTCATAAGCTTTTTCACCATGACGTGTACCCATAATGACAATAGGATGCTCGTCAAGATTCATCAGCTCTTTTAAAGCTTTGGCGAGCACTTCTATAGTGGCAGCAGGTGCTTTTTGAACGAAAATATCGCCATTCTCACCGTGTTCAAAAGCATACAATACCAAGTCTACCGCATCCTCTAACGTCATCATAAAACGCGTCATATTAGGATCAGTAATAGTCAAAGGTTTACCTTTCAAAATCTGCTCGACAAATAGCGGAATCACTGAACCACGAGAAGCCATGACATTACCATAGCGTGTACCACAAATCACCGTATCTAAACCTTCTAAATTACGCGATTTGGCAACCATTACCTTTTCCATCATGGCTTTGGAAATACCCATCGCATTGATAGGATAAACGGCTTTATCCGTACTTAAACAAACCACACGTTTTACTTTATTTTGAATAGCCGCTTCTAAGACGTTTTCTGTACCTAATACATTGGTCTTAACTGCTTGCATTGGATGAAACTCACACGAAGGCACTTGCTTAAGAGCAGCTGCATGGTAAATATAATCCACACCACGGGTCGCACTAAGTAAGCTGTAATAATCTCTCACATCGCCAATGTAAAACTTGAGCTTAGAATTGGCGTAGGCGATACGCATGTCTTCTTGCTTTTTTTCATCACGACTAAAGATACGAATCTCAGCGATATCGGTATCCAAAAAGCGTTTTAATACGGCGTTACCGAATGAGCCTGTACCGCCGGTGATTAAAAGTGTTTTGTCTTTAAACATTTAAATACCTTTTTATTAACTTATTTATTAGCTGCATATTCAAACATAGCAATATTAGCTTCAATCGCATCTCTTTGAGAAAATTTATTTCTTGCCCATTTAAGTACGTTTTTTCGCATTTCATAATGATCATCGTTGCTCATCAATGCCAGCTTATTAATAGCATTACTAAATGTACTTGGATTGTCTAATGACAAATCCCAACCAAGACCTTGTTCAGACAGATTACGCCAAGGAGTAGCATCAGAAATTAACAGTGGTAAGCCTGCGCACAATGCTTCTGCAATAACATGACCATAATTCTCTCCTTTTGTAGGCATAAAGAAGAAATCATATGATGATAATGTCGGAACTACCTGTTCAGGCGTTAACTCGCCTTTATACTGTACATCAATATGTGAAGGTAAATCAGCTATAATACTTTGACAATGCCGCCAATAACTCTGGTCTTCAATTGGCCCATATATATCATAAACCAAAGGTTTTTGAACGCTTTTAAGTATTTCTAGAGCAAAACCTAAGTTCTTCATAGGGGAAATACGAGAGATAAAAACAGCTTTGATTATTTGTTCTCGTATAGCAATATTTTTAGCAAACTCCTGAGCGCTAATATCTTCTGCTATAACAATATCCATATCAGACCCTAAAACTCTTTTGATATCTTCAGCTTCATAGATACTTGAAGCCTGATATATAGTTCCACGATGTAAATTCAAAAGCTTATATAATTTTATAAAAGTATTTTTTTTTCTTGATTTTAAACTCAATGCACCTTCTGAAAACTCACCCCTAGGACCAACGATAACTTTTTGACGTAGAGTTTTTGCTATTATTAACGGTAATACTGAAAATGTAGGCGAAAAAAAGCTATTTAAGTATATTAGATCATAATTCTTCTCGAACAATATTTTAGTAACTTGCTTATAACCTATACTGCCTGACTGTACATAAAACACTTCTGCGTTGCCAACTTTATTCCAAACATTATGGTCTATCGAATTGTAAGGTAAAGTGTCACCAAGGTCTCGATTACTGGTAATTAACTTGTAAGATACAAAGCTTCCAGTTTGGTCGAATAAATTTTTGATGGTCTTTATAGGACCGCCACCTTTATATCCAGGAAGATAGTGTCCCGTAAAAGTTAAAATATTCAAAAGACCTTTTACTCCTTTAATAATTTTATTACTAATAAAATTAGATCATTAAACTCAACCTATAGTATTTTTACTATACTGCTTCAAGCGGTCCTTTAAAATTGGCTGATGGTTCGTTATTAATTAGCGACAAGGACAACTGAACAAATCTTTCTGCTGCTATAGCAGGAGTCCAGTTTTCTCTTATAATTAATCTTGATTTTACACTAAAGTCGTTTATTAACTTTTTATTATTAACCAACTGGCTCAAACAGTCATATAAAGAATCTTCTGATCCAGACTTGAATAACAGTCCATTTACACCATGTTCAATTAGTGAAGCGCCAGCCCCTGTCTTATCTGAAGCAATCACTGCACATCCAGCAGACATCGCCTCATTTACTACTGCACCCCATCCTTCATACGCACTACTTGGCAACACGTATATGTCATATTGTGCCATAAGGAAAGGCACTTCATCTGAAGGTATAAATTCTTTAAATTCATAAAAAGAGGCACCTAATAACTTTTTTGCAAGCTTCTCTAAATATTCTCGTTCAGAGCCATTACCAACTAATGTAAGTTCAAATTTTTTACCCTCATTCTTTATTTTTGCTAAAGCTTTAATAAGTAAGTCAACACGCTTACATTTAATCATACGCCCAACCCATAGAATACGAGTGACATCAGAACCTCTGCTCTCACTCATACTAGGTATTATTATAGGAAACGCTGTAAAGTACCCCCATGCCCATACACGTGAGGGCATAGATGTCATTAAAGCCATGTCTCTTGCAGCAAATGGACCAATGGGTAAATAATGAAAATACTTACTTTTACTTAACTGCTTAAACTCTAGAAACATTTTTAAATATAATGGATGAAACAACCTAAACATACCTACTGGTGGCTTCCACCATCGTTCAGACATATAAAAACATATTTTATTATCATCAACACGTTCTTGCATTTTACTAATTAGCCTTTCGCCACATATAACCACATCAGCTTCATGCCAAAACTTATCAAATCTTATGTGACTTTCTATTGAGTCATTGGGGTGAATAATCCATTCTTCATTATAATCTTTTTTCCAGCCATTATTTAGTCTTTCAGAATCTGGTCTTCCTAATGCAGCAAATAGAAAGTTCTCCTCGCCGACTAGTGACACCAATTCTTTAGAGAAAGGCAATTGATGATGGCTCACGATATTATTCACTTGCAGTATCTTCATATAATTCCTTAGTTCTCAAACAATGATTTTTTATGTATCGCTCGAAGATTAAGTAAATATGACTCTAAAAGCCAGAACTTCTATAGTCAGTTCAAAATAAAAGCGAGACATTATAGCTGTGTGCGACTGGTATAAATTTTCCTTGCTTGCTGTTATCACAGAGGCTACGAAAAATTCATCCCAGTAGCACTGTATCGATTTTAAAGTAATTCTACTATATTAGTATTTATTGCATAACGATAATAGTTCTTGCTAATAAGTTAATAAACTTAAATCTAACATACTATTATATAAAACAATGATTAAGTTCAATTTCAATGGATTGATAACTTATCTATAATTCCAAAAATTGAAAGCTGCTGATTCCCAGTTATTAGAGGGGAATCCCTTGATAAACTGAATTATAATATTCATATCAAGCTGATAGAAATTGCCGAAAACTCCAGTAGTGAATAAATATAAAAAAATAGAACAGTAACTTAATATATACCCTATAGTTATAGTTTTAACGCCTTTAGGCAATTTATAAATACCATTGGCAAGAGCGATACACACGAACGGTAAAAAGTAAATCCTAACTCTTTGAGAAATGAGAGGAATACTTATTGTTAGGATTTCAATAAGCAGCATTAATAGTGTTGCACGATACACCCAATCATCTACTTTCGAGTGAATAATTTTAATCTTAAATTGAAAATATAATGCTAAAGCGAAAATACTAATACGCACTAAAGAAGAATATAGGTTAGCCACTTTTGAATCTTCAGCGTACATTTGTAACTTACTAATAGCTAGGTAATTAAATGAGCTAAACACTCCTGATGTCAAAAACCCTATGAATAAAGAGCCAATGGCTAAGCTTCCCAATACTAGTATTAGAGTAAACTTTTTTGTACTACGCTTAAAAAAATTTAATTTACCTAATAGTAGTACTAAGCTTGAAATATGAAAGCCACTAGCAATTACAATAGAAAATATACTAGGATATCTCTTGATTATCAGAAAGCTTGATAACAAAACTATTGAAGCTAAAACTTGTCTTAATACATCATTGATATAGGGATATGTCAATGCAAAAAATATAGTTACTGCAAGTAAAGGAAGTTTCGTATATCTTTTAAATATTACCAATAATAGAAGAGTATTAATAGATTTAATGGCAATTGCAAAAAACCAAAAATTCATGCCCAAGGAAGCAGAAAAGACTGATAATGCACTATACAAAGCCTCAAAACTTTCAAAATTATTATGGTAATAATTTTCTTGATAAGCAACCCAGTCGACTCCTACTTTATAACCTAATCCTAAAGTAAAAAGCACTAACACAGAAGCTATAAACCATAAAAAACTCTTAATATTATTGCTTAAGTTGGTTGATTCTAACAACGAAAACAAAACTAATATGAGGAATATTACAAAGATACCATTCATTGAGCTTACCAGTTAGAGAATTTTGTGATTAATCTTGTCAACTAAGGTTGATCCATCAACACTTCTTACTTTTCTAACAAAGAGCTTCTCAGACTGTTTGAGTTCATCCCAATCATTAATCGTAAACCACTTAGTTAAAGAGTTATCGATGAGATGAAGATTCGCTAAATAGTCTAATCCAAAATATTTAAAATCTTGTAGCCCCGTGCATTGAGAGACCAATTGGGAATTGCCCAAAATAGTATGGATGTAATGCTCATCTGCCGCGTAGGTATATCTGAACATATTTTGAAACCATCGGTTATTTTCATGGAAGTCTACTGCATATCTAGCACATGGCGCATTTAATGCAGTCCAATTACTACCTCCGTAGGCTATTATATTATCTTTCCAAGTATTTGGAATATGTGCATGGAAACTAACTCTTCTTATAATACGGTGTAAATTGTGAATAATTTTATTTCTAATAGGGAAGGGATTATCCATTAAGAATTTATATTGTATTTGACGATAAAGCAGACGGTGATCTGTCATTTTAACGTACTTAATAAAGCTCTTATCTTTATTGTTTACAAAAAAGCTATCTATATAGTCGATAGATTTGATAGGGTAGCAACTACCTGATAAAAAGATATAGTGAGAAAATTCGTCTTTGTGCTCAACCGCTAGTTTTAGCAATTCCATCATTACTGTAACCATAGAGAATCCAGCCCAAGAAACTTTAATTCTCGGTGTAAGGAAATGTACATTTCCTTTCCTGGATAAGTTTAAAAAGCTCGTGTCATCTACAAACCCATCAATATGAATAAATATTTCACAGTTATTCCCCAAAGCAGTTATAAGCTTTGATAGATGTTCTTTGTCATTGTGAGCCATAATACAGTATGCAACTTTGTTCATAGAAATTTCCTATATATACTTATCCGCACTTTTTAATACATTTGTGATTATTTGAATATTTTATTAATGTAATTAAACTTAACGCAGCAGCCAGTTAAAATAGTAAAAGTTATAACCTCACTGAAAGCAAGTCCATAGGCTGCTCCTACGGCACCGAGAGATTTAATCAAAATAGGAGTATAAATAATATGTAATATAGAAACAGCTATAGGGACTAAATAATACAGCTTTGTGTGTCCCATAGGAACGAGTATATAATTACATAGAATAACTGAAATTACTGAGAAAAACATAGCTATAGATAAAGGAATCCTGAGAGGTACAGCATCTAGATAAGCATCACCAAGCAAAACATTAATAATTGTTATATTAAAGAATATGTATAGAAAGGTAATTATTAATAGTAAGAAAGTCTGCGATAAAATTATTGCTTTCAATAGTGAAAAAGCTTTTGTCTCGTCTGTAACTAATAAGGCGTTCACTCTAGGAAAAATAGCGCCACCTGCAACTATAAATAATCCAGCTAGGGCTCCAGTAAATTTATTAGCAGCACTATAGATACCCATTTCATGTTCTGAAGATAAGAAGCCTAGCAGTAAAGGAGTGCTAATAGTATAGACACTAATAGCAAGACTCCCAATGAAATAAGAAGTAGAGTCTGATATCTCCCTAAACGTATTTTTGAATAGCCTAAAGTCTGGCTTTCCAATACTTTTATGTTTTATTATACTTATCCATGATAATAAGGCAGCAACTAATAAAGTACAAGACTGTATGAGAGCAGCTATAACAATATCTCCTTCATCTTTTACTAAATAAAAGGTAGAAGGCAGTATACTTAGCTTGGCTATCACTTGAGAGATTAGTATTACTTTGATATTCTCGATACCCTGAAAGTACCAAAGTGGAAATATAGCGGTTGCGACTAACTGTGGCGTAAATGCTAATAGTATATATAGAACATTATTAAGCTTAGAATTAAATATTGCTAGGCCTAGCATAAGCATTATACTGAAACTTAAAAGCATGAGCTTAGCGAATATAATATTCCAAAATACTTGATCAATACTTAATCCTTGCTTCTTTAAAATAGAGATCTTTTTAGTTCCACTAAGTGTGAAACCAAAGTCTATTACTATGCAGAAATAAAGGATTATAGAGTTAGCAAAAGATAATGAACCATAGTTTTCGGTTCCTAATACTCTTGCTAAATAAGGAAAAATAATTAAAGGTATTAGGTAGTTTAAACCCTGTACGAATATTAAGTAAATTATATTTGTTCTTAACAAGGACATATAATCCCTAACTCTCATAATTGATTTTAAAAAGGCATTTTTATAAAAATAATTTATATATATATAGCTAAAGTTCATCAATGATATACAAGATATTATTTATTAAACCTTATTTAAAAATCTTTACGTTTGTTGCTCTATATTATCTTTATAGCCATCTACAAACTGCTTAAATTGCTGCTTCAGCCAAATGACATCGAATTGTTTTTGTTTTTCGTTCAATTCAAACAATACCGATTCTAGCTCATCTAATGGAAAGCTATGCTCTATTGCTTGCATGATAAGAGAATGATCAGTTGGTTCAACATTATCTTCACCGATGATGAGCTCTTCATAAAGCTTTTCTCCATCTCTAAGTCCCGTAAAGATGACTTCGATATCACCTTCAGGATGCGCGGCATCTTTAATATCAAAACCACTTAAATGAATCATTCGGTGGGCCAAGTCAACGATCTTGACCGGCTCTCCCATATCAAGCACAAACACCTCACCACCTGATGCCATTGCACCTGCTTGGATGACTAAGTTTGCCGCTTCTGGAATCGTCATAAAATAACGAGTCACATCAGGATGGGTTACCGTAATCGGCTTACCTTGCTCGATCTGCTTGGTAAATAACGGCACAACAGAGCCTGACGAGCCTAGGACATTACCAAAACGCACCATACTGATACAGGTCTGGCTATCTGTCTGGCTGAGCGCTTGACAAACCAATTCTGCCAAGCGCTTAGAAGCGCCCATCACATTGGTCGGTCTTACTGCTTTATCGGTCGATATTAAAACAAAAGTCTCGACATTTGCTGCAATCGCCGCCCGCGCACAGTGATAAGTACCTTTGGTATTATTAATGACGCCTTCAAAGGGATTGTGCTCAACCATAGGTACATGTTTATAGGCAGCAGCATGATAAACCGTCTGTATATTATAGAGATTCAGTATTCTAAGCAGGTTCGATTCATTGGTGACGTTACCGATGACCGCAATAATTTCAATATTTTTATAGGCAGGCGTATTGGCTTGCTTGATGGTCAGCTCTTGATGGATACTATAAAGCGCAAACTCGGACAGCTCATAAAGTACGAGACATTTGGGCTGGTTCTTGATTACTTGACGGCACAATTCACTACCGATAGAGCCACCAGCACCAGTGACCAACACGCACTTACCCTTGATATTCATTTGCAGCAATTTAGCGTCAGGTTCAACAGTCTGTCTGTCTAACACATCCAATATGTCTACTTTGCGCATGCTACTGACGGTCACTTTTTCGTCAGCGATTTCCTCTAAACTTGGCAATTCTTTTATTTTTATGGCAATACCTGAGAGTCTATCTATAATCTGGCGTTTTTGCGCGCGGCTGATAGAAGGAATAGCCAAAAATATCTGTGCAATGTCTAGCTCCTCTACTAAGCTTACTAACTCATCAGCAGTATAAATCTTTTTGCCGAGTAAATAAGCACCCGTAAGCTGTGGATCATCATCAACGTAAGCCACAACATTATATTTATGCGAGTTTCTTAAACCTTCTAATAAATCCCGACCTGCTTCTCCCGCACCATAAATAACAATATTATCATAATCGTTTTCATCCCTAATACGGCGCTGGTTTTTACCTTGTAATCGCGTTAGAAGCTCACGGATGGTTAGCCTACTATTCCATAACCAAATAAAGAATAGAAACAAATATAGAATGGGTACGGCACGTGGCACATTAGGAAGGAGTTTAAAATAAAGAATGGTCTGGGCAATGATGATAAGTACAAAGAATAGCTGTAATACGCTACCCATCATCGCATCAAAAAAACCTCTAGCTACGCCATTGTAAAACCCAATAGCGTATAAGCATAAGACTGGAACCAATGCGCTCAGACTTAATACTAATAAGCTGACATGATGGTCTATATATCCATATCTTGCTGCAATGGCGAAGAATAAACAAACGGCTGACATGATAAAGTCAGCCAACATTAAAATACTACGCTTAATGCTTCTAGGTAGGCTAAGTAAAAACTTAGTGCTACGCTCAGCAAGACCAGTAGATATCATAGAGTTAACATTATGTGATTTGGATGAGGCTGATGGATCTATTGACATGACAAACAACTGTTTTATTCAAGCATTAATATTTAAAAAATTCTATATCTATCCGCTAACGATTAGTTATTATTGCCGTAAGCATAACTATAATGATAGCTATACTTACTTAGTAATCCCTGTTGTACATCGTTTAAGATAATACCGTCTACTTTGATATTGGCTTTATTCATCTGATTAACCGCATAAACCACTTGCCCTTCTATAGACTTATCATAGCGAGCCACCATTAACACTTTATCTGCATACTGGGATAAAATCATAGCATCAGAAGCAGCCAGTACAGGTGGCGAATCAATGACAATATAATCATAATGCAAATTCAGTTCTTTGATTAAATGATCGAAACTGCCATTAGCTAATAATGATGCCGGATTACGTGGGTGCTGACCGCGTGGCATAAAATCGATATTATCTATACCAGTCGGATGAATAAAGCTTGCCAAATAACCCTCTTGATTAGCAACAATTTTTGATACCTGAGCGTTATCTTTTGATAAATGAGTCGTATCTTGTGATAGATAATCTGCCAAACCATTATCTTGACTCATACTAAACATCTTATGCAGCTCACCCAAGCGCATATCAGCATCCATAATCAGGACTTTTTTATCTAACTGAGCAAATACCTCAGTTAGATTAGAAGAGATAAATGATTTACCAACACCAGGGCTTTCACCAGTAATTAGTATCACTTTCGCTCTTTGCCCCGCTCGACCTTGGGCTGGCATGCCAAACATTAGATTTGTTCTTAAGCTCTTAATGGCCTCATAGCTCAAACTATTATTATCTACGTAAGCCAGTAGTCTGTTAGGCGCTTTCTTATTACTCTTACGTAATCTTGTTAATAGTGGAGAGCGTGGAACCGTCGCTACCACAGGCACACCTGTCTTAGCCTCTAAACGCTCAGGGTCTTTTACCACATTTCTAAGCATGTTTTTAAGCAGTACAAGCATAGTTCCAAGCATCGACCCCAATAAAACTGCCAAAACAATAATCAAAAGCTTTTTGGGAGCAATGGCTTTATAGGTGCTGATTGGTAAGTCAACAATTCGGGCAAAACCTAACTGACCTGCTTTAGCGATCTGTAGTTGCTGATAGTTTTTGAGTAGAGTTAAGTAAATCTCTCTATTAATTTCAGTATCTTGTGATAACTTAAGAAACTCTCGTTGTAGTTCAGGTAAACCTGCAATAGTATTATCAATAGTCTGCTTTCTATCTCTCAAAACTTTTAATTGTTCATCGATTTGAATAACTAAAGGATGCTCTTCGGTATAATAAGTCGTTAAATCAGCCTTTTTAAGTTTCAACTCATTCAGCTGTACATCAATATTAGAATTTTCAGTGAGAAGTAGCTCAGCCTCTTTTGCAACATCAATTGTGCCATATTTTTTACGAAACTCATTAAACACTCCTTCGGCATCCTCAAGTTTTTTCTTAAGAATAGGAATCTGTGTTTCCATAAACTTGATTGTTTTGGTCGTCTCCTCAGAGCCACGAGATTGGTTCTGACCTATGTATGATAGGATAATATCCTTAAGTATCATACTCGTTTGCTGCTGATTGGCACCAGTCATCGAAAGCTCGATAATACCCGTTTGCTTACCTTTTTCAACAACTGACAAGGATGTGTTAAGGGCATCCGTAGTCGACTGCAATGACTGCTTAGTGATACGGATAGCATGACCATCAGCTGGTAAGTCATTGACTGTAATATGAATCTGACCATCTACGCCGCTAAATTTCTGCGGCTGATTAAGCTGCCCTTTAAAGTCGTCAAAACCGTTAGTTAAGACGAAACCATTACCTTCTCGGCTTAAAGTAAAAGGTTGGTTTAGATAAGCTTGTGAGACATTAAACTCACTGATCTGCACTTGGCCTTCTGCTGTTTTTAGAGAAACACCCTCAGGTGCATTTATTTGTGTATGAGTACGATCGTTGATTACTTTATCAATAGCACTAACTTCAAGATCAGCAAGCTGGATGCGTAAATGTAGTTGGTTGACTACTGGCTCCAAAATCATTCTTGAGCGAATCAGCTCAGCCTCAGTCTGTGCCTTACTAGCTTCAGAGCCCAATAGATCAGAAATATTCTCACCCAATGCAGGCAGGCCTGATGACTTTTCATCAATTTGGATCAGAGCATCGGAACGATAGGTAGGATTTACGTACCTGCTATATAAGACCCCTATTATCAAGCCCAATACTGCAAAAAGAACAATAGTCTTCCAGCCGCGCAAGATAGAAAACAGCAGCGCCATAAGATCAATTTCGTCATTATCTTCTTTAGAGGCAGAGTTTGATAAATTTTTTGAATCTGTATTCATAACGGTATGTTCATCACTTAAGGTTAGTCGTTTAATAATATCTAGTTAACTAATTTTGTCTGCCCACTGCTCGAGGCTATCAACAATATCTTGATATGCCGTTTTAAAAGCACTCATTTCATGCTTATAAGGGTCGGCAATGTCTTTACTCATCCAATGACCTAACTTAAAGGTTTTGCCGCGACAAAATGGCCAGCGTTCTTCAATCCATTTCGTTTGACCATCTGACATGGTAAAAATAATGTCAGCCTTTTTTGCCAAATTTTCGTCAAGCTGTTTCGCGACATGCTTAGTGATATCAAGCTGCTGCGCTGTCATGATCTCTAATGCAGCAGGATCTGCAGGGTGACCGACTAAAGCGCCAACACCTGCAGAGTCAATATTCTTATGTGGATAACGTTGTTTCAGTAATGCCTCTGCCATCGGGCTACGACAAATATTACCAACACATACGACTAAAATATTATCAAACGCCATAACTGTTATCACCTATTATCTATAAGCCTGAAAGAATACTAACTGCTGAAGTCGATGGTAGTATGGCACTGATAACACGATTCCAACGCGTCAAGCCAGTGGGGTCAACGTAGACAATATCATTCGCATGCATCTCAAACCGATTAGCAAGCGCGAAACTGGTAATCGTCTGCATATCAACGTAGTAGATATCCGTAGTTCTAGTATTTAGATTGTCACGTACCACATATATTTTGGCTGCATTGGCCGTATTAGAATCAAGACCTTTAGACTCACCTAAAACCTGAGCCAAACTAATACCTTGCTCTAAAATAGGCACAGGTTCTACTTGTCCAAACTCTCCTAGGACATATACCTTATTACGGTCTTGGCTGTTCACATGAATAGAATCACCATCTTGCAGATAGATTTGATTGGCTGATGTCCCTAGCTGACGCAACGATTGTAACCCTATATTGTAGCTTACCCCTTTGCGGTTAAACACAATATTATTCGAGTCGCCAGTAGATGTTGCGCCGCCGGCCATAGAGATCGCACTATACAACGAGACTGGTGCATCAGCAATCGCAAATTCGCCCGGCTGCTTCACGGCCCCATCAATGAAAAATTTATTGCCACGGTAGTTAACAATTTTAACCTGTGGGTCTGAATACTTAAGATAGCGTTGAAGCTGTTTTTGTAAATTGGCGGTAAATTGCGGCACACTCATGCCACTAGCCTTAATACGTCCAACCAATGGGAACTGAACAAAACCTTGTTGATCAACAGGATAACCTGCTGCATAAGGATTAGTAACGTCGCCAGCTGGAAGTGGTGTAATATTAGGATAACCCGTAAGTACAATACTAAGAATATCGCCTTCAGAGATACGATAATCCGCTCGACCAGAATTTCTTATTAACTGGGTCAAATCTCTATTTGGGATAACGACCTTTTTCGGTGGCAGCGTCGCTAGGTTCAATGGTTGAATATTAAAATGCAAACCATTTTCAGCGATAAATGTCCCGCTTGGTGGCAGCTCACCTGCTTGAAGTCCTGCGTTGATGCTAGAGCAGCCTGAAACCAGGCTAATCATGAGTAGACACGCTACACTTAATAACTTTGATGAATTGAAAAACATAGAAAAACCTTTATAAATCATAGGTATAAGTAGCGTCCACTGATAAACCAATTAAGACAACTATACTAAAGGGCTATATTAGCTACAAAAAAACAAAGCCATAATAACATAGGTGGTTAAATATTGAATAATAATGGGCTGTTTTTGGCAAAAATTACGTAAGAGTAACAATTAATTTATACTTGCTTTCGTCAAATACAGAAACCTTGTTTAAACCCATAACTATCTAATAAAACATAACTTATTGCCAATAACGATAGCCTTAAAAAATTTCTCTTAAACAAAGCTTTGATAAATAGCGTATAATAGTCAGTCCGAATTTACACATTGAGAAATGTGAACCCACCGATTCAAGGAAATCGTTATGAAAGATGAAAAACTCCAAAAGGCCCTCGCCCGTATGGGACTTGGCTCACGTCGTCAGATGGAAGAAGTGATCAAGGCAGGTCGCGTGACCGTTAATAATGGTCCTGCGACTATCGGCGACCGTGTCGAACAAGGCGATGAGATTCGTGTTGATGGTCGTCAAATCAAGTACACTGCCGAAAATGAAAAGCGTCGTCGTGTTTTAGCGTATTACAAGCCTGAAGGCGAAGTGTGTTCTGCCAATGATCCAGAAGGCCGTCCAACAGTCTTTGAGCGGTTGCCAAAGTTGACTCATGACCGCTGGGTAATGGTTGGTCGCTTGGATATTAACTCTACTGGTCTGCTATTATTTACCAATGATGGCGAAATGGCGCATCGCTTAATGCATCCGTCTAGCGAAGTGACACGTGAATATGCCGTGCGTGTGCTTGGTGAAGTGACACCAGATATCGCTCGTACGTTAACGTCTGGCGTCATGTTAGAAGATGGTATGGCACAGTTTGAAGATATTAAAGAAGGCGGCGGTGAAGGCGTCAATAAGTGGTATCACGTCAAGCTAAAAGAAGGTCGTAACCGCGAAGTACGTCGTTTATTTGAGTCGCAAGGTCTTAAAGTTAGCCGTCTGCTGCGTACACGTTATGGTACGATTATCTTACCAAAAGAGCTACGTACCGGTCGTTTCTTAGAGCTTGATAAAAAAGACATCAATACCTTGACGGATTTAGTGAGCTTACGCCCCCGTCACGGTACAGGTCTGCATGGTGCAGCTAAAGAAAAGCAAGAACGTATTAAAAACAAGCCGCTTAAAGCACGTCGTACGGACACTCGTAGCGATAGCCGTCCTAGCAGCGCAAAACCTAAGAGCAGTGCTAGTCCTGCCAGTCGCGGCACCCGTAATACCCGTGACCGTAACAACAAGCGTTAATCGGATTAATTTAACCTTACTTTGAATCTTTTATAAATTTGAAGTAGTTAATAAAAAAAGCGGTCAATGATTCATTCATTGACCGCTTTTTTATGCGTTTTCTTAATAACGTTACTACCCCAAAGCTTAGCTATCATGACTATTAATATAGTTCTTCATGACTCGTAATTTCTGCAACTGCTGCGTATCCATTTGTTCTAACAGTTTATCTAAACGTTGTTCTATATTATTTAAGACTTGTTGCAATAACTCACTGGCTTCAGCTTTTTTTTGCTGATTCATCTCATTATTACTTCTATTTATATTTACTAGCTGATAATGACTGGCCAGCATTTCAGGCAAACGAGTATGCAACATTTTATTTAACACAAACTGCTGTTCTGTGACCGCAGGCGTTTTATTCTGAGCTTGTCGTGTTTTTTGATAAGATTGATAGCTGCCGACCTTTTCATCGATACGTTGTAGTTGACGTAGTTGCTTATCTGGCAATACCTTTAAGTGCTTTTTATTTAAAGTTAGCTGCTGCCAATTTACCGCAGATAGTGCCAATGGCGTATTATTATCTTGATACGTAAGCACACCTGGGGTAATGCCGACCATTTTATGCAATGCGTGCCAGCCCTTTCTACCTAGATAAATGGTAGTGACTGTCGTCACAATGCCAACGCCGATTAAAACACTCATATACGCCTAACCTTTATTTAGCTCATACGATTGGGTAATTACAGTTTAATATTTTTAGCATTCGTATTCGCGCTTTTGCCACTTGCATCAGTTGGAATTTCAAGCGCTTCGATTTCTCTATTACTATGATTAATAATGGTACTATCGGCATTATTATTAAGTCCCTGAATATCCGCATTAACGGTAGGATTGTTAAAACGTTTTTGCAAATATCGATTGGTTGCAAGTAACTTTTGCCCATCTTGATGATAGGAAGCATTCAATAAGTCATCAAACTGAGTATTAATCGTGCTTAACACATCTAACAATGCTTCTTTACCAGTGACATTGGAGTGCTTAATTTTAGTGCTATCAGCAAGCGCGCCGTCCCCCACATCTAAGTCATGTAAGCGGCGATAATCAGCCACCGCTAGTGGCACATGCCTATCCATTAGATTTTGAATCATGACATAGGTTTCGTTGACGGTATCTTTATCATCAATTTTGCCATCATTATTGGTATCACCATAAATGACACGCAGCTTCTCACCTTTTTCATTGATTTGATCAAGCGCTGTTTTGACCTCAGCAGGCAAGCTTTTTTCAGGAATATAACCCAATTGCGGCATCGCTTTGTACTCAAGCATTTTGGGCGCAGTGACTTTTTTAATACCACGATATCCTAGGTACAACCCAGCTGCTGGTAGCACTCCATATAGAATAAACATGACAAACATCGCAGTCAATTGGGTCATTAAGTTGTCCTTATTGCTTAGCAAAATTGTTATGGCACTTTTCTTATTATTCTTAATAAACTTATTATTTTGAATAAAAATCGATAGCTATCATTAAACAAAAAAATAAGGCTCTATTAAAGCCCTATATTGTTATACATTGAATCGATTGTGTCTAATCATGCTGATTTATATTACTTTCATAACGCCAATTCAAAGTCCATGAGTAAAAGCCCATAATTAAAAAGCAAGCAACCACTAGCTTTGGGTTCGGCTTTTAACATAACGGTGCGTTGAGGCCAGTTTATTCATCACCGTTTGGTGGAGCTCATCTAGTAATTCATCAAGCTCATAGTCAATCTCTAAAAACAAATCGGTCAACATATCGCCTGCGGTCATTTTACCTTGCACCATATTATTTTTGGTACGATGCGGACTAAAGCGTTGCAGCTGTTCATAGTGATGTAGCGCCTCAGGGATACTCTCAGACACCAGCTTGTCGATAACAAACTGGCGCTCATTATGTTGTTGCTGTTGCTCAGCATTGAGCTCGCTACTCCACTCACGGTAGCGCTTTAACTTACCATTAATCCTATCTAGTATCGCAACGGCCTCAATAGGCATAGCATTTAGGGTGGCCTCATCGACCACATCAACAAGCTCAGTCATAATCGGACAGCGTCCATGTTTGAGATACCATAACGTATCAGGGTCAAAAGGAGGGCGATTGGTCGGGCGCATCTGAGCACGATTGGCTAAATAGCGATCGGTCAATGGCGTTGCCGAGCGGATATCATTTACTTGTGCTAACGCAGCGCAAATACGATCCGCACGCTCAGGCGGCGTAAGCGTAAAACGTTGGCTGCTCGCTTGAGTCTGCTCATTATCGGCTGCTTTATCATTAGACGTACTATCACCACTACTTGCCATTTTCTGAGCATTTTTAGCCGCGAGTGTTGGCAGGTCTTGAGCTTGCCCAAATGACTGTAGCATTCTTGCCAAACTTACGACCATAACTGACTCTGCTCCTCTTCCAGTGCATTCATATTTTGCTCGTACTGCGTTTATTCATATTGCATCGATTTATTCAATAGCGTATCTTAACAGCTTTTTACGGCGCTGCCAGTAAGCAAAATGTCAATATTCTCACATCGCAATCTCTCAAATCATGTGAAAGACAAAACTCTAAAAACACCAAATCTTAAAAAATTATAAGCGCACTATTATGAATGCTCCCGATTATATTTCTGGCTTCTTACTTGGGCTATCGCTCATCATTGCCATCGGCTCACAAAATGCCTTTGTCCTCAAACAAGGACTGAAACGCGAACATATCTTTTTCGTCTGCTTATTTTGCGCGGTCAGTGATGCGCTGCTAATCTCTGCTGGTGTTGGCGGCTTTGGCGCAGTAACGGCTCGCTACCCGCAAGCCGTCAACATTGCCAAAATTGCTGGCGTCATATTTTTGCTGGCTTATGGCATCCAAAGCTTGTATGCGAGTGTGCGCTTATCACACGCGCTTACCATCGACGGTCAAGTTATCACCAGTTTAAAAAAAGCGCTGTTATTATGCTTTGGCTTTACTTGGCTTAATCCGCACGTCTATCTAGATACATTGGTGCTCGTCGGCATGGTTTCAACAGGGGCAACTAGCAAAGTCGTATTTGCCGCTGGTGCGGTCAGTGCCTCTTTCTTTTTCTTCTTTGCACTTGGTTATGGTGCACGATTACTTAGACCGCTATTTGCCAAACCAAAAGCCTGGAATATACTCGATGCTTTAGTCGGTTTTCTGATGCTGTATTTGGCTTGGCATCTATATCAAAGTTAATGAAGCGTAATAAATAAACGCAGCTTATAAAACAAAAAAACCAAACACATTACATGTTTGGTTTTTTATTTTGAAACTAATGACTTCTTATTAGGACGCTTTTTTGCGCTTTTTAGGCTTAACAAAGGTTAAGTTTAAAAAATGCTCTAGCGAATCATCAAGAATATCTAACCATGGCTCTGGTAGCTCAGGAGATAGCGTTCCAGTTAAAGTAGAACGATAGGCCTTTTCTCTAAAGGTCATGATATTCTCAGCTTTATCTTTTTGCCATTCCTTTAAAATCTCGCCCTGCTCTTCTACCGCAAACTCTGGATAATCGGTGCCATTGGTCAAGTCACGGATATAAGCAGCCTGAAAATCAATGGAATCACTGACCGTCACGCACTTAGCATAAGTCGCCAACCACTTTTGCTCATCTGCTTCACGAGTCGCCAAATCAGGCAAGTCGATATCGCCCAGCATCACATCACGTGCGTACCACGCTTGCGCATCAAACATATTAAAGGTGAAGTACTGATCTTGCATACCTAAATAAATCAGCTTTGGGTTCGGCTGCCAAAAAATACCTTTATATAAGTTGGCTGGGTATAAGCAGTTGTGCGTCTGCAAACGCAGCTCATCTGGCATGAATGGAAAATGGAACAAGTAACCCGTACACATAATGATAGCGTCAAAGCTTTGGCTCGTACCATCAGCAAAATGTGCCACATCATCTTCAAAATGTGTCACTAATGGCACTTCTTTAATACCATCAGGCCAGTCGTAACCTAGCGCTTGTGTGCGATAGCTAATCGTGACTGATTTGGTGCCATACTTGTAGCACTGCGTGCCAATGTCTTCGGCAGAATAGCTGCTACCGATAAGTAAGATATCTTCGTCTTTAAACTCTAATGCGTCACGGAAATCATGAGCGTGTAAAATACGACCGGGGAACGCTTCTAAACCTTCAAAGTATGGCATATTTGGCGTTGAGAAATGACCGGTCGCAACCACGACATAATCAAACTCTTCCACTTCTTGCTCATCGGTTTTGTGGTTCATTACCGTCACGGTGAATTTTTGCGTTTCATCATCAAATGACACCCAACGTACTGGGCACTCAAAGCGGATGTATTTTTGAATATCTTGCTTATCGATACGACCCATGATGTAGTCTTTTAGGACTTCACGTGGTGGATATGATGGGATAGGTTCACCAAAATGCTCATCGAACGAATAATCGGCAAACTCTAAACACTCTTTAGGGCCATTCGACCATAAATAGCGATACATACTACCGTGGACAGGCTCACCGTTTCTGTCTAAACCTGTGCGCCAGCTGTAATTCCACATACCGCCGATAGCGTTTTGCTTTTCATAACAAACTATCTCAGGCAAGTTCTTTGCACCAGCCAAACGAGCTGCTTCAAAAGCACGCAACTGCGCCAAACCACTTGGACCTGCACCTAAAATAGCAATCCTTTTCTTACTCAAAACTAACTCCTATGAAATTATCGTACTCCTATTATAACATAATTTCATAATTGACGTTTTTTGCTGATACTTTTGGTAATTGATCATAGGTCTTAAAATCAGCAATTAATTTTAAAATTTGCTTAGGAGATAATCTTTTAGGAGGCAGTCTTTTAGCAAGTAGACAGGAGGTTTTTGATGAATGCTATCTTTTGGCGAGTGATAGGCTGCAATTTTGATAGAATATAGCTTGTGAGAGCCGTTATTAAAAAGCCAGATAAAAGCAATGAGCACTTAGGAATTAATCACACTAAATCAGGAAATAAGGTGCGTAAACCATTAACGATGATTTCGATAGCAACTGCCGCGAGCAACATACCCATGATTCGGCTCATGATGTTTAAGCCTGTATCGCCTAATAAACGACTGATACGACCTGCCGCCATCAAGGCTAAATAACAGAATAAACTGATAAACAAACCCGCAATCAAAATAGCAGAGACTTGCAAAATACCAGAGACTTGCGAGGAGTAAATAATTACTGTTGAGATGCCACCAGGTCCAATCATCATTGGAATGGCTATAGGCACGACTGCTGCAGCCATCGTTGGTGGTGCACCGTGTAGATGATCAACATCGAAATTTTCTTGATCAGGTTTAACAGGGTTGCCTTCACCATTCATCATATTTAGGGCAATTAAAAATACTAAAATACCGCCTGCCAACTGGAACGAACCAATCGAGATACCCAGAGCTTTTAGTAGCGTTTCACCTACTATGGTAAAGAAACTGATGGTGATAAAAATGGTTAAACAAGCTACGCGCGCCACTTTACGGCGATTATTCATCGAATAACCGCGAGTTGAATCCAAAAATAACGTCAATGCGCCAAAGGGATTAATCAATACCAAAAAAGCTAAGATTATCTTGATGATTTCAGTATTCACTAAGCGCTCGCTTATCTATTGGGCAAATCGGGCAAAAGATAAGGTCGTCGTGCGCGTGTACGATGACCTTATAGTCGGTAGCAGCGGCATTGTAGCATAGGCAGATAAGCCAATTAAATCATTAACTTCGCTTAATCCTTACGCCTTACCAAATCCATAGGATATCCATACAAATCTGCCCTTTTAATAGACTATTAGTCCGAGATTTAACCTATAAAAGCGGATATAGACTCAGACTAAGCGCTAATGTTAGGCGCTAAAATCAAGCCCGATATCTAGCGCCGTTGTACTGTGCGTCAAATAACCCATGGCAATAAAATCAACACCGGTTTCTGCTACCGCTTGCACGGTTTCAGGGGTGATACCACCTGATGCTTCGGTCTTAGCACGACCTTTGCACATGGTAACCGCTTTCGATAATGTCTCGGGTGACATATTATCTAAAAGTACCAAGCTCACGCCAGAATCTAAGGCTTGCGCTAACTGCGCTAACGTATCGACTTCAACCTCAATAGGAATCAGGTGACCTGCAAAGTCTTGCGCTTGCTGAATAGCGGTCTTTATATCACCTGCAATGGCAATATGATTGTCTTTGATTAAAATCGCATCGTCCAACCCTAAACGATGGTTGCGCCCGCCGCCGCAGCGTACTGCATATTTCTGTACCGTACGTAGACCTGGGATAGTCTTACGCGTGCAGGTAATTTGCGCGGGATACTCTGCCACACTATCGACAATTTGCCGTGTTGCCGTCGCAATACCACTAAGATGAGTCATAAAGTTTAGAGCGGTACGCTCCGCTGTCAATAGATGACGCGCATTGCCACTGACAATCGCTAATACCGTACCTGCTGCAACCGTTTCGCCATCAACAACCTGAGCAGCAAACTCTATCTGAGCATCAACCAAAGCAAAAGACAGTCTTGCCAGATCCATACCGCAAATCACACCTGCTTGGCGCGCTTTGATTTGTAGTTGTGCTTGCATATCCGCTGGGATGGTTGCTTGCGACGTCACATCACCACGTCTACCCAAATCCTCAGTTAAAGCGGCTTCCACTAAGGGCTTAAGTAATACTTCATCCAATGCTGGCTCTCGTTTAACTGTCATATTTCACCCTTATTTTTGTGTGATGGCTTTTACATGGTAAATGCGCATTATTAATCCGAGCTTTATTTTATTAAGCTCAAAATGAGCATAAATATAACGTAAAGCGCCTAGCCTCGCAAGAAAAGGGCGTTATTTTATTTATTTAACAATTTATATTTAAACCTAATGGGGGAAGCGTTATGCAGGCATTAATACTATCGGCACTATTTGCGTTTGGGCAATTTACTATCCATGAGTAGGCTTTGTAGCTCAATGTCGTGACGGAAGCGATAAAGCTTGGCAGGGCGACCACGTTGAGCGCTACTACTCTGCCCCGTCTCCATTACAAGGTTTTGTGAGTCTAGCAAACGACGGAAGTTTTGCTTATGCAAGCGCACGCCTGACAACGCCTCGACGCTTTGCTGTAATTGCGATAAGGTGAAAACATCTGGCATCAAGCCAAAGATAAGCGGTCGATATTCAATCTTGGCGCGCAGACGTGAAATGGCGGTAGCAATCACGCGGCGATGATCATAATACATGGGCGCACCTATCAGCTGCGACCAATTTTCAGGTAAAGATCTGGTCTGAGCATTGGCTGAATAACTGGGTGGATAGGTCGGCGCTTCAGGGATCAGCCCCGCTTCATATAGCATCTCATAGCGTAGTAGTACGTGTTCGGCAACCCACTCTCGACTGTCGTGATTGTTATCACTCGCTGTATCAATACCAGCATTTTTATTTTCGCAATTCCCAAAATAATTGCCCGCTAAGAACGCTTCATTCAATCCCCAGCACAAACCAATGCGCTGACGACGACGCTGCTGAACGATGGCATCTGTTATGTCATTCGCCCACTCTAATAGTGCTGGCACAATGAAATCCATAATGATACTTGGCCTACCCTCTAAGTGATTTTCCCAAGGAAAATAATCATACCAATCTCGCCATAGAGCTTGGCTTTGTAGTTGCTGCGTTTGCGTCTCTTGCACCAATCCTAAGTAGCTGACATACACCAGCGCATGGCCATCGACATTGCGTCTATTGGTATCGACAAAGGTATATAGCTGCTCTAAATAACCGAGCGGCTGCTGGGTTTGTTCTTCAACCCACTGGCGCACGCCAGCTTGCAACGAGCGGTGCAATGGCATCAAGGGTCCATTGGGCAATAGCTTACCTTGATCAACGGTTAAGACCCGAGCGGTATGCTCAGTAATCGCCACCAACACGGCGACCACTTCTGTGGTGCCACTACCCTGTTGATGTGCATGTGAGTAAGACAACGTCATGATTTTAATAATTATCCTTTATCTTAAAGAATGCAGTGAAAAAGCTATAAATTATGACTTTTATAACACGGCTTAGTATAGCGTGAATCTAAAACTATCATAGCCTGCCGTTGTAAATATACCAATGGCACTGTAATAAATACTGGAAGATAAATGCAAGAACAACAGTATAAGAAACGGCGCTATTTAGAAAACACCCACACACATTTAATTCAATTTTTAAGTTAATTATAAAAAATACTTGTATTTATGCTCAAAATGAGCATAATTAAAACACTTTATTCATTTACCGTATTTAACTGTCTCATTTCTAACGACACCTCATTTGTCGTTAATGTACTAAAGGTTGCACTTATGAAAACTTATCCCTATGACGCACCCATCATGAGCAATGACAATCGCATTGCGACTCAAATGAACATCGAATATGCCAAAGCTAAAATACCGGCAGACCTGCCACGTGCGGAACGTCTCGCAGTTGAAGATAATATTAAGCAGCTGTTGAAAGAACATAATGCCGTATTAGTTGCCCATTACTACGTCGACCCTTTTATTCAAGACTTAGCATTAGCAACAGGCGGCTGTGTTGGTGACTCATTGGAGATGGCACGCTTTGGACAAGCGCATAGCGCGCAAACCTTGGTCGTCGCTGGCGTACGCTTTATGGGCGAATCGGCAAAAATACTAAGCATGGAAAAAACGGTACTGATGCCAGACTTGGAGGCTGAGTGTTCGCTTGATTTGGGCTGCCCTGCTGATGAGTTCTCCGCATTTTGTGATGCCCATCCTGAGCGTACCGTAGTGGTTTATGCCAACACTAGCGCGGCGGTCAAAGCGCGTGCTGATTGGGTTGTGACCTCATCCGTTGGTATCGATATCGTTCGTCATCTGCATGTGCAAGGCGAGCCTATCATTTGGGGCCCTGACCGTCATTTGGGTAAATACATCGCGCAAGAGACTGGCGCAGATATGCTGCTCTGGCAAGGGGCTTGCTTGGTTCATAACGAGTTTAAAGCCACTGAGCTCATGCAATTAAAAGAAGAGCATCCAGACGCTAAGGTGTTGGTACATCCTGAATCACCTGATAGTGTAGTCGCGCTGGCCGACGTGGTTGGCTCGACCAGTAAGCTGTTGCAATCGACTTATGAGATGGATGCCGATACCTTTATTGTCGCTACCGACTTGGGTATCTTGCACGAGATGCAAAAGCGCTCGCCACATAAACGTTTCTTAGCTGCGCCGACGGCTGGTGAGAGCGCCAGTTGTAAGAGTTGTGCTTTTTGCCCATGGATGGCAATGAATGGCCTAAAAGGGATTGAACAATGTCTAACTCAGCGCAGCGGTGAAGTGCTCATGACGCAAGAGCTGGCGACAGCTGCCAAAAAACCTTTACAACGCATGCTTGATTTTGCTGAAGCGCAAAAGCAGCGTGTGGCTGCAAGTGGTGACATTGTCAAAGACCGCGAATTATTTGCCAATGTTGGAGCGGCGTAATATGAACGAGGCATGGTCAGCGGATAAGGTAAATACTAATAATGCTGAGGATACTGTCCAGACAGACGTCCTTATCATTGGTGCTGGTCTTGCAGGACTAAGCACTGCTCTCGCTTTGCCAAAATCGCTAAGTGTGACAGTATTAAGTAAATCCGCGATAGAAGTGTGCTCAAGCCATTATGCCCAAGGCGGAATTGCAGCCAGCTTAGATAAGAATGACCGTGTCGCTGATCATATCGCTGATACGCTAGTCGCTGGCGCAGGATTATGTGAGACTGATAATACCACTAATATCCTCAGCGCTGGACAGCAAGCCGTACAATGGTTATGTGAACAGGGTGTGCCCTTTACCCTGATTCCGCAACAGGAAAGACAGCCATATAATAATGCAAATCCTTTAGCGGCATTACAGACTAGCGATTTGCATCTGACCAAAGAAGGTGGGCATGGCTGTCGGCGGGTCGCACATGCCGATGATGCCACTGGTCGGCATATTATGGAAGCCTTGACTCTAAAAGCGCAAGCTGCAGGTAATATTACCATTCTGCCCTACCACGAAGCACTAAGCCTTTTAAAGAATAGCGCTAATCCAAATCAGCAATGCCAAGGTGCGCGTGTTTTTGATCATGTACATCAACGTAAACTTACCTTTCATAGTCGCGCTGTCGTATTAGCGAGTGGCGGTTTAGGACAACTGTTTAAGCGTGCTAGTGCGCCGAACGTCTGTGTCGGCGATGGTGTGATGATGGCATGGCAAGCGGGCTGCCGCTTGGCTAATTTGGAATTTATTCAATTTCACCCGACTGGCTTAGCCTTAGATGACAGTAGCTTTCTGATATCTGAAGCACTGCGCGGTGAAGGTGGGCGGCTATATTGTCCGCAAACGGGCAAACGTTTTATGCTCGATGTTGATAAGCGTGCAGAACTGGCACCGCGCGATATCGTCGCCCGTGCAATCGCTGAGCAAATTAATAAGAATGGACTTGGCTATGTACATCTTGATGTCAGTCACTTGCCAGCGGAGTTTTTACAAGAACATTTTCCGCAAATTTATCAAACGCTACTAGAGCTTGGCATTGATATCACTACTGACCCCATTCCAGTTGCCCCTACCGCTCACTATAGCTGCGGCGGTGTAGTGACGTCTGCCAATGGTTTGACCGATGTGGTAGGGCTTTATGCTGCTGGTGAGGTTGCTTATACAGGTCTGCATGGAGCAAACCGCTTAGCAAGTAATTCACTGTTGGAATGCGTAGTAGTTGGGCGCAATATCGCCGCTGACTTGCCGCGCTATTTAGCAGCAATAGAAACGTTAGAGACAACTTTACCTCATGATAATTTAGACAAATTAATCCATGACATGTGGATAGCGCCAACACTTAAAAATAGTCAGCGCATTACCTTGCCATCGCCTATTGAATATGAAAGCAACTCTAATGGCAATCACAACGACAACGTTAATACGGATGCTGATATCACTGCAATAACCGCAGAACTAAAAGCTTTGATGACCTCTCATATGGGTATTACCCGTGATGCTCAGCTGTTAGAACAAGCACTTTTACAAATACAGCAATGGCAACAACAGCTTAACTGTTATGACTCTAATCAGCTAGATATCGACAATAAAGATAACGCTACTATTTTGAATGAGCTGCCCTACTTTCAATTAGCAAGACAATTACAATTAGCGACCTTGATTATTCAATCTGCTTATCAGCGTCGTGAGAGCCGCGGTGGCCATTACAGAAAAGACTACCCTGACTTAACAAGCACACCTCGGACGAGCGTGATTGAGCCATTATCAAAGTTGAAAGAAGGTGGTATTGATTGGTTGATTCAGCCTATAATCGATGATACAGAGGCTGAATCGGTATATACAGTTGCTAACGCCTAACAGCAGTTATGCGTTGCCACTTCAGCCATAAAAAAACGGTGGGTTACCGTTCTCTATCGACCTCAAAGTGCTAAAAACATGGCTTCTGACTTACGGTTTGTGATGGTTCTAATGATAGTCGTGAGTTCGGTTTGGGCTATGCTTGCCCTACCTCCCTTGCGTCAGCGCTTACCGAAAATCTACTTGATAGCACGCTCATGGTGGCTCATGTTAGCAGCGCTTTGCGCTTGTTATGTTATCGCTAAGATAACTGATAATAGTCAACACCTACACTCTCGCACATACCCCTATCAGTGGTTGCTGATCGCTTTTTTCTTGTTGATTGGTGTGCGTGGCGGCTACGAGATTAAACGATTATGGCACCTACCTAGTAAAGCTAGGCTTATTAGTAAGCTTCAAGCGCGTGGCTTGCAACCAAATACTCAGCCTTTTATAAGAACTTCTTCTGATTCTAAGCAAGCCTATACACATTTAAAATTCTTAGACTTGCTGTTTAGTTCTGTCTTTATCGCATTGATTATCAGCTTGATTGCCTTACAGCAATTAACGTGGCAGCGCGAACAATATGGCATTTTATTTTTTGTATTATTTGCCAGCCAATTTAATGATATTGCACAGTATCTATGCGGACGATTGCTTGGTCACAAAATCTTTAAGCGCGGTCTTGCTCCAACCATCAGCCCGAATAAAAGTATCGAAGGTGCTCTCTTTGGTAGTGTGTTAGCAGCGATATTGGCCACATTATTAGGCATCTGGCTCACTTCTTTTAGCTGGTGGATTTGCTTGTTGGCCGCCTATGGTTTAGCAGTAAGTGGTATCGCTGGAGACTTATTAGAATCCGCCTTTAAACGTCAGCACGGAGTAAAAGACACGGGTACTATGCTCGCTGGACATGGCGGCGTATTGGATAGAATAGATAGTCTGCTGATTGGTGTGCCATTATTTACCTTGTTTTATTGGCTGCTTGGCTAAGCTGTTATCAAGTGGTTTTATCCAATTTACTTCGCAATATCCTATTAAGCAAAGGCTTAGGTAAATGATTGAGCGCCCGAGTGATATAGCGCATAGAGCGTGGAAATATTGCCAGCTCAATATCTTTATCAATTGTCTGCATAATCTTCTCAACCGCCGTTTGCGTCTTTATTATAAATGGCTTATTGCTAGCATCACCATTATTTAAATCACGTAATGCTTGGGTGTCGATATAGCCTGAGGCGATGCAGTTTACTTGGATATGATAAGGCGCAAGTGCTGCACGATAGGCGCTAGCATTGGCAATCATCGCACGTTTGCTTTTGGCATAAAGACTGGCGTAAGGATAATCCATAGTACCGGCGATAGAAGCGATACAAATTAGGCTTAGGCTGCTGTTTTCGTTGAAATCCAACGCACAGCTTTGGTGCTTTAATTGCTCACTTGCCCATCTAAAAACCTGCTCAAACGCTTGCAGGTTAATCGCTAGCATTTGATTACTGTCCGCTTGACTCAGATGGTGAACACGCTCATTGGTATAACTACCCGCACTATAAATCACTCTTTGAAAACTGATATTTGACAAGCTCTCTAACAAACTTTGTGTTTGCGCGTTATCAGTCAAATCACAGCAATAAGTAATAATGTTAGGATGCTGACTATTGATATTATCTATCTTCTCCATACTATGACCAACCACGCTCACTTGCCAGCCAAGCGCCTGATGATGCAGCGCCAATGCCAAACCAAGTCCACTGGTACCACCAACGACGACAATGTGTGGTTTATCTATTGAGGCGGGCTTTGTGGCATTCTTCATAGACTATGCTGCTGTATGTAGTCAGCTGTACGCTGATAGCCATACTGCCATTGCGCCTGCATTTGCCGCACAAAGCCATCATAGTCACTGTGGATGAGCTCAACGGTCATTTGTCTGATGTTAAAACGCTTTTGTACATGCTGTCTTGCCAACTGCTGAGCATTATCTGCAAAAGGTAACCAATGTAGTTGATTCACTCGAGGACTGGTTTCAGCAGAATCAGCGCGTGTTAACGTTTCTATTGAATCAAAACCCTGCACCTGTGCCAAACGCTCGTTGGGGTCAAAACCAAAAACACGTTGAATGGCTGGTGCGGCAAGCCATGAATCATAACCTGCCTTGGTCTCTGCAAATACGCTATGACCCAATTGACAAGCCAGCTCAATGGGTGTGAGATTAATTACCCCGCCTAAACACCAACCAAGCGCTGCGATATGCGTCGGTGGTAGGTAATACATATCTGCCATAGAAGCACGAATCGCAGGGGCAAAATCCCATTTGGTCAGTGTTTTGACAGACTGATTGATACGTCCAGTAGCAAATGTATGAGCCGGTGAATTCAGTTTTTCTACAATGAGATCTAATGCTGCCAATCGCGGCGGAGCAAATAATAATTCTTGTAGCCTAAAATCATTGTGAAAAGCATTATCAACAGTAGTCCCTTGATTAGCTGTTGGATACAGGCGACTGGCGATAATGGCTATCTCTGGCGCGGTAGGATTACACAAATTATTATTGTGCTTGAGAGAAAAACCAGATAACCCGTCAAGCCATTGTTCTTCATTATCAACTCGAAACATCGCTAGTTGCTGCAATTCATCCAAAATCCGCTCATAGTTATCTACTTGCCGCTGTCTTTGCCCGTTAGCTTTTTGCTTTGTGAGTCGCCAGCGCTCGAAAGCTTGAGCCATATAACGTATTTTTAATCGCTTACTTGCTTCGTCTGGCGCGACATGTCTGATAGCAGTAATGACACGATACAACTCGCTGCTGCACATGAGCTCCTGCAAATCCTTGGGATCGGGCGCTAAATTAACCAAATAAGCCGATAGACTACCACCGCAAGTGCCAACAATCATATCCGGCGTCAAATCATGAGCCACCAATGCTGCATAGCTACCTAAATAATAGCCAAAACGGGAACCGCCCCCTGAAAAAAGCTGTACACGCTCATAGGGTTTGGCATGCGTATTATTCATGATTGGTTGAGGCGACTTTAATTGCCAATGACACGGTAAAAATACCAAAGCGATCGATACGCATCGCTATTTTTTGAAAGCCAGCTTTCTCAACCAACTGATCCATCTCTGCTTGTGAACGACAACGCATCACCCAATCGCTGCCACGATGATTGTTTAAGGTTTTACTGATAAATTCTTGTTCAGGATGCCAAGGCTGATTGGTATAAAGTAAATAACCACCAGATTTTAAACTATCGTAAATGCCCGCCAAAGCCGTCGTTGGTAGCATATTGTCAGAAAACAATTCAAAAACACCAGAGGCAATGGCGATATCGAATTTTGTTTCATCGATACTGCCAGTCTCTTCCTGGTCATTAATATAACTGGCAGGGTCAAAAGCATCTTTTTGACAGGCAATCACGCGATCAGCAATTTCTAGCTGCTGTGCTTTTGACTGTAACGCTTGAATATTATGCTGCTCATAATCACGTAGCTCAGCATGCAAGTCTGTAAACTCTGTCAATAAATCAAACGCATAAAAGCCATGCCCACTAGCAATATCTAGCAATCTTGGTTGGTATAACTTAGCGCTACTTTGGTTCTTATCTTCAATATCTGCTAAAGCTTGACGTGCTAGCTCTAATATATGCTCACGGCGGATACGAATACCTTGCCAACCAATATTGTTTAAGTAAAATTTATCGATTGCCTGACCAAATTTATTCTGACCACTCGGCTGATTGTAATAGACATGATCGAGCGAATGACCCGAATCAAAGCCATGCACAAGTCCAGTGGCAATGGCATCGCTGACATGACCAAATTTTTGCATCGCAAATCGGGTAATGGCAAAGCTTGGGTTAAAAGGTTTAATCGCTAAGCGATCAACCTTATCCTTACTGGCACTGTTTAGATGAGCGGCGCTCAAATCAGGCGCTTTAACCTCCGTACTGAATACCTGCTCAGCGAACTCAAGACAATCAGCGAAGACGTCAGCTTTATTGGTTTCATGAAAGATCGCATGATAGCTGTCTGGATATAATTGCCAGCGTTTATCAGTCGTATTGATGGCGTCATAAAAATCACGTTCAGCCTGCTTATCGACCACATAATCCTTGCCTGCACACAATACAAACGTCGGTACGGTAATGGCACCAGCATCATCGAGCAAGCGTTGACCCGTCGCATGAGTATCAATGAGCAAGTCAGTCGAAATGCTATTGGAGATAAGCGGGTCGGCATTGTAGGCTTGCTGTGCATCTTTATCATGAGTCAATACTTGTGCTTTGACGTAGCTGCTCACGCGTGACATCAAACCAAGTGCGCGTGCCACCTTTAACGATGGTATGGCAAAGGGTAGATACAAACGAATCTTCAATGCAGGTGTACCCAAAATCATCCCGCGGATATTGGGCGCGTAATCATGTACCCATGCTGCCGCGAGTACCGCACCGATACTACTGGCGACGATTAATGTATCCTCGATAGCAATACCAGTTTGGGCAACGACCAATTGCACAAAGTCGTTTAAATCGCGCTCTAGCTCAGTGACGCTCTCGGCGTGATCTTTGATACCGCCTGAGCGCCCATTACCGCGTGCATCCCAAGCAAATACCTGATAGCCAGCCACAGCAAACTGCTGTCCTAACTCTTCCAATCGTCCTGAATGCTCATGACCACGATGTAACAGAATGACTTGGCGCTGTTGTGTGTGTTGCTGACTGGATTGTTTTATAGCCTCTAAAGGCATCGTCAGCCAGTAACGATAATATATTGCCGTGCCATCATAAGCGTTATAACTGCTTTCACCATGAATAGTTTTTGGTGAGAACTGCCTTGATGAAGGCTGCTTTGATGACGTTTTTTGGGATGGGTCTTTATGGTTACTATCGTTAAGCAGATTTATTTTATTTTCTGCATTATTAGAGGTCGCTGACATAATATTGGATTCCAAAAGAGAAGCATTAGTAGAAGAGTGAGGTAAAGCATTATGAGCGATGAAACCATCAATGATGCCAGAAGAAGATTTTACATGGTTGGAAAAGTTTGAATGATGACAAGTGTTTTTTAAGGCGCTCAGTGTTGATTTCGGCACTGGCGGTTTACGCATTACGTATAAATTCGCCATATAACACAAGCGATTGAGGCAAGTTTTTAAGAGCAAGGCTTCTGTCAGTAGGCACAGTTGCCCTATTCTTATAGGTGATAGCAATAACGGTACTTTGACACCAACCAAGGTGCCAAGCACACCCAGCAAAAAAGCACGGTCACTTTTGCCCAAAGGCCCATGGTTGGCTCGAGTACCTAGAGCTGTATGACTGGCTATACCCAGTAGCTCGGTACCAATACTAAGACCAATCAAACCAACAATATGGCGCTGACTGTGAGATAGATTTTCTGCGGTATTTATCAGCCCAACTGGCGTTTCTTGATTATCAATATGCGGCAACAGACTGGCCAATAATGCTGTATCGGCAATAATATCGCCCAATTCATTAAGCACTGCACCAAGTTTGGATACCTGCCCGTGCTCGCGTGCCATCATGCCATCAATAGCATTGAGCGCCATACGCACAAACAATGATGACGGCATTAACAGCCATAGCGCTTGATTTTTGGCTGCGGGCTTAGCTATCACATAGGCCGTTCCCACACTCAACAATACTGCTGAAACCGTCACTTGGTTGGCGGTAACACCTTGCCCAGCTAGAGTATCGCTTATAGGACGCAATTGATCTTGGAATTGAGATTTGAGTTGATATAGCGACATAATACGTGCCAAAACGTTTGATGCCTTCAATGTAACAACAAAAGTTTGTCAGGTAAAGAATAACCAGCCACTTAGAGGTCATTTACTACTCAAACAACCGTCATATTTTGCGATGAATATGATGTGCTGATAGCCGTATTTACGAGCTAATATGATACAATCCCCAGCTTCTGAGAAATGCCCTTCCAAAAACGCCTTGTTTAAAAATGACGAGTCTGCCGACATGCAAAGCCTGATTACCCTTGTTTTGGTCTTAATGCCAATGTTTATTGGCTTTGCCATCCCCTCCAATCCCAAAATGACTAAGCTTGCTGATAAAGGCTTGTCGTACTTGGTTTATGTCATCTTAACCCTCATCGGTATTGAGCTGTCACAAGTCGAAGGGCTGGGCAGTCAAATAGGTGAAATCGCACTTTATGTCACCATCCTATCGATTTTGACAATTGGCAGTGGTTTGTTTGCTCTCATGCTGTTTGACCGCCTGCGCCCGTGGCATGCCAAAAAGCCCAGCGTCAAATCCAAAGAGCATCGCGTTAGTATTCGTGGCAGCTTGGCACAAGTAATTTGTGTGGTAATTGGCATGGTGATTGGCTATCTCTTGCCAGTAGATTATATGCCACCTGAAAACACCATGACCGCAATGCTGATGGTATTAATCTTACTGGTTGGTATTGGTCTAAAAGGCTCGGGCATTACCCTTAAAGAAGTACTGCTCAATAAACGCGGCGTTGAAATGAGCGTTATTTTTACGCTATCGGTATTGGTTGGCGGACTTGTTTTCGCGCTGATGTTTACCGATGTATCATGGACAAAAGGCTTGGCACTGGCATCAGGGTTTGGTTGGTATTCGCTATCAGCGATTATCATGACCGATGCTTATGGCGCGGTTTGGGGCAGTGTGGCGCTATTTAATGACTTGGTACGTGAGTTCTTTGCGCTATTATTTATCCCCGTCTTTATGCGCAAATATCCATCAGCAGCGGTCGGTCTTGGCGGCGCGACTAGTTTAGACTTTACCCTGCCTATTATTCAACAATCTGGCGGGCTAAAAGTCGTGCCACTGGCGATTAGTTTTGGTTTTATTATTAATATTGTCTCGCCAGTGCTGATGGTGTTGTTTTCGGCTTTTTAAAAATCAACCGTTTTTTTGACGTTATTATTCAGATTTAAATATCTCGCAGCGCTTTAGATATGGTTCATAGTTTTTCCAATCACTTGGGTTTTCTATATTCGCTAGGTCGTTGACTTGCGTACTTGCTTTGACAGTTACCCTTCTATCTTTTGACTCTATACCTGCAAGATCACTTTCGCTAAAGTCTGTAGCTATAAACGGATATCTATCTGAGCAATCATAAGTGGAGATACGATCAGAGGTAATGTGATGCTTTTCTACTAACCTATTCCTGATATTAATGGCACGGTTACGCGATAAATTATTTTTATTAGGC